>CAXBEY010000005.1:0-48144 GCA_963974885.1 uncultured Alphaproteobacteria bacterium | reverse complement strand
ACCTCTTTCACATCATAATCACAAAAGGTGAATTTTTTGCAACAGAGCCCTTTTTCATTTCGGACAGTGAGGTAATTTTTTATATCGTAGCCAAAGCAGTTTTGATAACCTTGGTCTAAAAATTCATAGGTGTGCCTGCCAGAACCACAGCCAAAATCAAGGATACGATCTTTTTTATCAAGGACTCTATTATTTTCCTTGAGGATCGATTGGAGCAAAGTGCAGAGCTCTTGATTTGATTTTAAGATTGTTGGATCCATAAAATGACTTCCTATTTTGTTGCAAATAACCCTGTGGAGCCGAACCCTTTTTCGCTACGGGTATTCTTAAGGGGCTCATCGGTAAAGCCTGAAACTTCTTGTAAGCTGACTTGAACATAGGGGGCAATGATCATTTGTGCAATACGCATACCGTTCTCAAGGTGTGCAGGTTCTTGGCCCAAGTTGATCAGAATCACTTTGATTTCTCCGCGATAGTCAGAATCAATGGTGCCAGGGGTATTTAAAACCGTTAACCCTTGCTTAAAGGCCAACCCAGAGCGAGGCCTAATTTGGGCTTCATAGCCTTCGGGGATGGCTAAAGAAATACCACAGGGAATGAGAGTGCGCTCTCCTGGGTTTAACGTTATAGGGGTTGTAAGAGCAGCCATGAGGTCCATTCCTGCGCTGCCCGATGTTGCATAAAAGGGGAGGTCTAGGTTGCGGCCATGGTCCAGTTTTTTGATTTGAACAGAGGGAGAGGCAGGGAGGGTCATTGCAGAGGCCTTTCTTTTTCAATTGGTTTTGCTTATAATAAAAACTTAATTTAGCGTAGACTATGGAAAGATGTCAATGACAACCTCCTCTCAACAAGGATCCTTAAAGGCCTATCTGGCGTGGTTTACCTGTGCCCTCTTCTTCTTTTATCAGTATATTTTACGGGTCGCACCGGGGGTTATGGTTGATGATCTTCGCATCGACTACAACTTAACAGCCGAGCAATTCTCAACCTTTGGTGCCTATTATCTTTATGCCTATTCCCTTTTTCAAGTCCCTTTAGGGGTTCTTGTTGATCGTGTTGGTATCAGACGTATGGTTTTGGGGTCTATTGGTTTGTGCATTGGCGGTGCTTTTTTGTTTGCGACAACGCTGTCGTTCCCTGTTGCTCAGCTTAGCCGTGCTCTGATAGGTCTAGGGTCAGCGGCTGCTTTTATGTGCGCCTTAAAAATAGCGGCGGACTATTTCCCAGAAGGCAAAAGAGGACTTCTTATAGGCTTGACCCTTTCCTTTGGAACAGTTGGAGCCTTGACGGCCGGCAAGCCACTGGTTCTTCTCTTAGAAGAAATAGGCTGGCGGGATACGGTTTCTTTCACGGCCTTTCTAGGGGCTCCTTTATTGCTCATGGCCGTTTTCTTGCTCCCTGCCCAACAAAAATCTACGAAAAGCTCTAAAAGTCTAAAGGGACAATTTAAAGAACGCCTTGTCTCTATTTTGAAGAATAGAATGGTTATGTTGTACACACTCCTTGCCATTGGTCTTTACACGCCCCTATCAGCTTTGGCAGATTTATGGGGCACGGCATTTTTAATGCAAAAATATGGATTAAACCAAGGAGATGCTGCGCAAACCAGTATGATGATGTACCTTGGCATGGCTTTGGGCAGCTTGATCTTGCCGTGGTTTTGTGAAAAATATCATATCTTAAATCGTGGTATTCAAGTCTGTGGTTTCTCCCTCTTTGTTTTAATGGCCATTATTTTATATGCTCCCGCCGTTGGAATACTGACTGTAACCCTTTTATTGCTTGGCCTTGGCTTCTTTTGTGGTGCTGAAATGATGTGTTTTACAGGGGCTATTATTTATACAACACCCTCCACATCAGGATTAACATTAGGCGTGGTTAACACCCTTAATATGCTAGGAGGTGCTTTGCTGCAGCAGCTTATTGGCTTTGGCTTGGATTGGCAGTGGAGTGGTGTTATGAGTGCGAAAAACATACGTCTTTACAGCACTCAAGAGTTTGTGTTTGCTTTGAGCTCTTTGCTTGTGGTTATTTTTATTTGTTGCCTCGCCTCCTTGGCCCTCAAAAAGAAACCTAATTCACGTCCTGGGTAATTTGATAGAGGACAGTTTCATAGGCTTTTGTGAGGCTCATTATAAAGGCCTGGAGGGAATGGTTTGCAATGGGAGCCTTGGATATAAAGGCCTTTTGCCAAATGACGTCTCTTCCTTGATTTTCAAGTAGTTTTGCAGAAAGAGTGATTTCTGCATACATTTTATCGGGCAAAATGACGACATCAAAGGTCTGGATGTCGGTTTCAAGAACAAAATTACGCTTAAAAGAGTCTTCTTCCAAGCCAATGGCCTTAAATTTTTTAGAACGGGTGAGGGCTTGAACTAAATGGCGTTGCACCATAATAGGCAAATGGTCCTGCCATTCAACGCCTGCAATATGATCTACAAGAGCAATAGTGCCCGTTAGATCCCGAATGCGAAGGCGCTCGGAGTCGAGCATGTTTGTTGCTGTTGGTTGCATAACAGCAATGATCTTCTGGCTGCTTGTTGGATCACGAAGGGGAGATGTTATCAGGGCTGGCTCAAGCCAAATTCTCATTGGGGCTGTTCCGGGATCGGGCAATAAAGACACACACGAACTTAAAACAATAAGGGAAAGACAGCTAAAGAGTCGGGTGACTAAAATCATTGCACTTTATATCCTTGATTAGAATTCTTTCTCAAAAAAGAAGCGGGGCTTTTTTCAAATGCTTTACTCAATTTATCAAAATGAGTAGAGGTTTTTTGCAAGCTTTGAGACATTTTTGTAAAGGCGGGTAAACCCGTGCTTGTAAAGACGGAAAGAGCTTCTTCGTTTTCTGTCATGGCACGATTAAAGGAGGCAGAAGCACTTTTAAAATCTTTTAAACTTGATCTGAAATCTGTGATAAAATCAGAAAGAGAGCTTGTACCTTGGGAAAGGTCCGTTGTAATACGAGCAAGGTTACTAAAAGTTTTCTTCGACTCTGCAATCATTTTATCATCAAAAAACTTTTGAAGCTGCAGGGCAACATTAGAAATATCTTCTAGGATTTTTGGAGCATTTGAAAAAAGAGCCTCTAAATTTGACGGCCTTGATTGAATAACAGGATGTTTATAATCTCCCATTGATTTCAAAAGAGGGCTATCTTGTGTGCTCCCTTTGATTTGTACAAAGGTATACCCGGTTAGGCCTTGAGCCTCGATTGTGGCGATGCTATTTTCACGGATAATATCAGGGCGTTCAATGTTTACAAGAACTTTTACGCGCTGAACATCGCTTTTATAAACGCTAATTTTTTTCACTTTACCAACGGGAATGCCTTGGTAGAGAACATCCGTATTTTCTCTTAAGCCTGTCACAGCCCCCTCAAAAAAAACATAATATAGATGATGGGATTTCCCAATCTCCATTTTTGAAAACCAAAGAACAAAGGTTGTTCCAGCTGCAATAAGAGCCAGAACAAACACACCGACAATAAAAGTATTAGGACGTGTTTCCATTTTCTGTTTCCGTTTTAAGGTTTAGAAACCGAGCCAAGCATGGCTTGGCTACGCGCTCCTGCAAAATATTCTTGTATCCATGGGTGCGGATTTTTACGCACTTCCTCAAGGGTCCCTGTGATCATTTTCTTATCTATGATAACACCAATATGGTCACAAATAGACAAAGAACCTAGGTCATGTGTGATCATCACAACAGTTAATCCTAAATTTTTCTTTAATTTTAGAATTAACTGATCAAATTTTTCAGCAGAAATAGGATCAAGACCAGATGTTGGCTCATCCAAGAAAATAAGGTCCGCATCCAAAGCCAAGGCTCTTGCAAAGGCCGCTCGCTTAACCATGCCCCCGGAGAGTTCTTCAGGGAGCTTTGGTGCCGCGACATCGGGCAAGCCGACAAGGCGCATTTTATAATAAGCGAGGTCATGGGCGCATTCTGGAGAAATACCGCCTTGTTCAATCATGGGCACGCAAATGTTTTGCAACACATTTAAAGAGCTAAAGAGGGCCCCGCTTTGAAAGAGAATCCCCATGCGTTTTTTATGCTCAAATGATTGAGTCACGATCTTGCTGTCTATGCCAAACAGCTCAATAGTTCCCCCTTGGTGAGGACGTAGCCCCAACATCGCATTCAGGAGGACTGTTTTACCACTTCCAGAGCCCCCAACGATTCCAAAGACCTCCCCTTGTTTGACAGCCATGTTGAGGCCTTTATGAATGACATTGCCCCCAATACTTGTATGGAGGTTTTTGATATCAATGATAGTTGTCATTTTTTTACCTCCTTCCTTAAATTTTTAAAATAGAAAAGACAACGGAGAAAAAAGCATTGAGAACGATGACCGTAAAAATGGACCTAACAACGGACCTTGTGGTACGACGCCCAACGCTTTCTGAGCCCCCCGAAACTTGTAGACCTTCATAGCATCCAATAAGAGCAATGGCAAAAGCAAAAACAGGCGCTTTAAAAATACCGACCCAGAATGTTGAGGGTTGGAAAGATGATTGAAGCTGTGTCATGAATTGTGAAAAGGAAAGGTCAATCAAGTGCATGCACATCAAGGCGCCCCCAGAAAGAGCAATGAGGTCACAAAAAACAGTGAGTAAGGGCATAACAACCATTAAAGCAAGAACCCGTGGCACAACTAAAAGCTGCATGGGTTCAAGGCCAAGGACTTTCATGGCATCGAGCTCTTGGTTGAGTTTCATGAAACCAATTTGAGCTGTGAAAGCACTGCCGGAGCGACCTGCGACCACAATGGCTGTTAATAAAATACCCAGTTCTCGCAATACAGAAATAGCTAATAAGTTAACGGTAAAAATTTCAGCTCCAAAGCGCTCTAATTGGCTAACACCTTGATAAACAAGAACAACGCCGATGAGTAAAGCAACGAGAGCAATGATGGGCATGGCTCTTACACCTGTATTATCAAGGTATTTTATGAAAGATTTTACTCGAAAAGAAGAGGGGGTTCGTATGCAAGATCCAATAGAGACGATGACCTCCCCTAGAAAAGAAATAATACGATAGAATTTACCCATGGCTGTGAGGGCCCCTTCGCCAAGGGCCTCAAGGGGAGAGCGGTGTTTTTTTTCTAGGGAATGGAGGACCTCTTCGGGAATTGAAAATTCTTTAAGCTCTGTGATAAAAGCTAAATCATCGGGGGAGGTGTTGATAAAAGAGATCTTTTTGTGGTCTTGTTCGAGGTTGCGCCATAAACGGGCCAATTGCCAAGCCCCAAAGGTATCTAGAGAAAGGAGACCTTTAAAATCGAGGGCAACTTTTTTACTTTTCGTCTTTAGGTCAGATACTTGCTCTTTTAAGGTAAGCCAATGAACGACTTCAAAGCTCCCCTCAAGACGAATTGAGGCTGCTTTAGAATCGGTACTATCAATGGTAATTTTGGGAACAGCGCTCATTTTTCTTATTTTTAAAAGGGCTTTCTAAGAATAAGTATAATGAAGAAAGAAGGTTCTGTAAAACAGAGCCTTCCGTAGGCCTTCCTATCGTTGATTTAAAAAACGCCAAGAGAGCAGTATAGTTAAGAAGTTTGCTGCACACCTCTTAATTGGGCATCATCAAATCGTACAAGATTATGGTGTTCAATATGTTTTTTTACTTTTTTGATGTAAGCATGATGCAATTCTGAGTAATAATACAAACCGTCCATCATTTTAACACCACAAAGCTCTTTGTCTTGTGAGCGTAAGTTAGCTCGTATGGCGCGCATTTTTTTATAGGCAGGGTTTGCATTGAGGTTACGCATGTAGGCTTTTACACTAATGGCTAGGGACTCATAGGCTTTCACGCCAGAGGGAAGTGTTACGCCGTGGGTTGCATTTTTCATGCGGGCAGCATGGGACATTCCCCATCCCGCCTCTTCGATGGCTTGAGCTAACGCCATGGCAACGGGAATTTCATCTACACGCCTTAAAAGAGCGTCCAGCTTGTCGTAGGTAAAATGCTTAAGACGGTATTTAACAGCTAAATTTTCAAGCCATTCTTTTTGAGACTCAAGGAGATTCCCCTGGTTTTCAATAAGATCTTTCAGGGCAATAAGCGTTGTCCGTTCTTGTATGATTTCATTATTCGCTTCAAGGATAAGAGGGAGAATAGCCTTAATAAAGAGCTCTTTCTTCTCGGGTATTGTCAGATTCTCCGCAAAATCATTGGGAAAACTGGCAAGGTAAAGGGCAGGAATAGCAATATTGGATGTTGTTTCATCCTGCTCTAAGGAATAATCATGTTGATCAAAAAGGGCGGCGAGCTCTTTTGTTGTTTCCACTTCGATAAAAGGGGCGGGTTGATTTTGTGGGGCCGCGGCCTTCACCGTAGAAATACCAAAGGAAGGGGCTTTAATATAGTTTTTAGCAACCATAACATATAGGGCCGCGATGAGTAAAAGAGCGCCTGCAATGATGACACGGCTTACGCAAAAATTAATTTTTTTTAAAAAGGTAGATTGTTTTATCATTATAAATTTCCTATACACAAAATTAAATGGCTTTGACTTCTTGGACTTCGGGTACGTAATGGCGTAGCATGTTTTCAACACCGTTTTTCAACGTTACGCTTGAGCTGGGACATCCAGAACAAGCGCCATGCATTTTTAAATAGACGACACCGTCTGTAAAACGCTCAAAGGTAATATCTCCACCATCTTGAGCAACTGCGGGGCGAATCCGTGCTTCAATGAGCTCTTTAATTTCTTTAATAACTTCTGATGTTTCATCGGTATTTTCAAGGAGAGCAGTTTCTCCTTCGTCTTGGCGAATAATAACACTGTCATTTTCCATGAAGTATTCCATGATGGAGCCTAAAATTTGAGGCTTTAAAAGATCCCAATCATGGTCTTCTGTTTTTGTCACAGAAATAAAGTCATGACCAAAGAATACTTCACTAACACCAGCAACATGGAAAAGAGACTCTGCTAGAGGAGAGCGCCAGGCCCCTTCTGTTGATGTAATAGCCAACGTGCCTTTTTCCATTACAACCCTTCCAGGGCTATATTTTAAGGTTAAGGGGTTTGGCGTTTCTTCAGTTTGGATAAACATTTTAGTCCTTTAAAAAGAGGAGACAAAGTTGATATTAAAGCTTTACAAAATCTGGTCAACTCTTAATTTTAGAAGAGAAAACAAATACTTGAATAGCGCCAACACATAAATACTTATATTGCTTATATAATATTTATATCTTAATAATCAAGGTTTTTTAGGGACTGATTTAATTCAATTTTTAATTAAAGTTAAATCCACAGTAGATCTACGAGGATAAAGAGAGGGACTAAAATGAGGATAGACCAGAGCATATAGCCAAAGAAACTTGGCATGGCGATGCTGCTTTGTTCTGCAATGGCTTTGACCATAAAATTGGGCGCATTTCCAATATAGGTTAAGGCACCCATGAAAACCGCCCCACAGGAAATAGCAATGAGGGTATGGGAAAGAGGTCCCATAAGGTCCGTTGGATTGCCCCCCGCCAAGTTAAAGAAAACAAGATAGGTTGGAGCGTTATCTAAAAAGGCAGAAAGGCCGCCCGTAAACCAGTAATAGAGATCATTTTGAAACCCATCACCGGTATTAACCAGCTGCACGAGGCCGACAAATGCACCCTGTTCACCAGCTTTTAAAATCGCAATGACAGGGGCGGCTGTAATAAAGATAGCTGCAAATACTTTTAGAACTTCCATAAAAGGTCCCCAAGTAAATTGATTTTCAGAGCGTACCCGCTTATTACCATAGTGAAGGGAAATAGAGGTTAGAACGAGTAAGGTAATATCTCGTGCGACATTGGGATAGGTTAAAAAAACGTCACCAATATAAAAGCCTTCTTTGCTTTTCAAAATACCAGATAATACAATGGTCGCAATGGCACAAAGAAGAAGGAGTAAATTACGATGTCCCCCAAGGCGCACAATAAAACGATCATCTTCTTCATCGTTTTCTAGGAGGCTTTCCGCGGCACCCTCTTTTTGGAAGGCCCTTTTATCGAAAAAATAAAAAAGGATAAGCAACGGAATAGTCATGGTTAAAAAAGGGCCAAATAAATGGGTGGTTGGCCAGAAAAAATCAATACCATTCAAAAAACCAAGGAATAACGGAGGGTCACCAACAGCTGTTAAAGACCCTCCGATATTACACACCAAAAAAATAAAAAAGATGACTAAGTGACGTTTGTTTGGACGGTGCTGATTCACATGCAAGAAAGGTCGGATAAAAAGCATGGCAGCCCCAGTGGTCCCAATCCAGCTGGAAATAAAAGTCGTCATCGCTAAAAAAATTGTATTAAAATAGGGGGTTGGCTTTGTTGTAATATCGATTTTAATGCCGCCACAAATCACATAAAGGGACAAGATAAAGATAATAAAAGGAATAAATTCATGGAGATAGGTCAAAAGGACTTCATGGAGTGCTGCCCCCAAACCAAAATTATAAGAAATCATTGCAAGGGTTATAAGGGTCCAACCAGCGGCTATCTTACCAAAATGGCTGTGCCAGAAGGGCCCTACAATAATAGGCATTAAGGCAAGGGACAGTAAAATGCCACCAAAGGGCAATGTCCACCAGAGGGACATTATTGTACCATCTAACCCTGATGCATTGGCTGGTAAGCTTGATAATAACAATAGGCTTGATAAAAGGCCAAAAGTTTTTATCATTAAAATAAATCTTTCAAAATGCCACCAACGGCATTACCAAGGGCTTCAATCTCTTTTTGAGGTTGCGCTCTGTTTTGCTGGGGATTTTCAGGTTTTTCTTGGGAAGAAGGAGCGGCTTTTTGACCTAATCCTAAAACACCCTTAATGATATCTTCGGCTCCCCCCTTTCCTTTTGATAAATTATCTAAAACGTCGCTCAAAACATTATTAATCAAATATTGCTCAAGCTTACCTGTTTTCAAGTCATGTTTTGGATTGTCCAAAGGACCATAGATTCGTGCTGAGAAAGGGGGGAAATCCTTTATCTCAAGGGTGATTTTTGCCGAAATATCCATCAGGTATTGCAATAAATTAATGCTTCCATCGGCCTTGATATCAGCTCCAACAGCATCAAGGAAGAATTTTTTAATACGAGCTTCGCCTTTGGAAATAGACGTAATGCAGTCAATGGAATTAAAAGCCGTTTGCCCCCCTGAAAAAGAAGTATTTAAAAGGGTTAAGGCACTTCCGAGGCTTTTAACGCTGGCCAGATCTTTAACAATACGTTGAAGATCAAAACCACTAATAGCTCCCTGTGTGCCTTTGAAGTTCATAGAGCCTGATAGGTTGGCGACATATTGGTACTCGCTATGCCCTTGACTTGTGAGATCGGCATCTAAGCTAAAAAGCCCTTTTAGCACTTTAATTTCTTTTTGCTGAGGCACAATATTTTTCAGTTGAGCCTCTTTTAAGTGAGCCGTTAAGGTGACAGGCTGGTTTTTTTGGGAAGAAATACGTCCCTTAAGGGTCAACGCTCCTCCATAAAGATTTCCTGTGAGAGAGGTTAAATCTAAAATGCCGTTTGCAATACGCATGTTCATTTTCATAGAGTCGAAAACCAGCGATCCTTTACTTAACGTTGGCACAGAAACACTCATATCACCGTCAAAATCACGTAAAAAGCTAAGGTCAATTTTTTCATGGCCCCACCGTGCTTTTGGTTTTTGCGCTGTCTTAGCTGAACGCCTCGCAACAAGGTGCATTTGTCCATTCTTTAGAGCATCAGAGCTAAAAGCTGCTAATAAGCGATCAAGGTTTAGGTCTGATAGGGAGAGGTTGGCATTTATTTTCGGTTTTAGGCCAGATAAAAAGAGATCCACCGTGCCTTTAAGGTTAACACGATCGCTCCCAATGGTGAAGTGGGATTTATGAAAATCAAGTTTTATCCGTTGAGGAATATCACCACTTACTTCTGTTGTAATCATAAAGTCCCCAAGGGATTTAGAAGGCCCCTTTTGGCCTAAATAGCGCAAAGTTGATTGTAAGCTTTTGCCACTGGTTGTAAGGGTGAGCGCGGGTTTTAGACTTTTGTCCTTTTTCTGCAAACGCCCCTTAAGTGTCGTTTGGGCGCGGGCGCCATAAACAGAGGCATCAAGGGTTAGGTCATCGGGTACGCCAGAAGCCGTGCCGGTAAATTTCACGGGGCCAATATTTCCGGGAAGCGGTATGTCAAAAAGGTGGGCTAAAGCACCAACATCCCGTGTTTTCAAGTCAAAAGAGTATTGGCCCTTCTTTGTCCAATTTTCAAGGTTCACCTGTCCGTCAAGTTGTGCTGCCCCCATTGCGAAATTAAGGCGACGGAGGGCTATTTTTTGATCTTGATATGTCAAATGTGTTGCAAAGGAAAAAGTTTTTAATAAAGGGGCGGGGATGTTTTTAGTTTTAAGTTTTAAGGCAGAGCAAAGTTGAGAAATATCCCCTGCTTTTAAAGAGATTGTACCCGAAAACTGGTTATTCTTTGGGGCATCAGGTCGGAGCTCTAGTTGTACAGATCCTGGCATAATGGTTAAGTTAAGAGCACCTGTTGTTTTCTTTAAGTCAACAATAACAGACCCATTTGCTTTGAGAGGCTTGAGGTCAAAGTCAATATTACTAAGACTTAGTTGTTCTGCTGTTGCTTCAATGTCCGCTTTCAGTTTATATTTTTCTTTTAAGGAAGGGGGAAGGTCGGCATCGGATAAAAAGCGCTTGAGATTTTTTAAGGATCCTTTTAACTCTAAATCGCCTATAAATTTTGTCGTTTCAATATCAAAGACGCCGCCAAGAATCAACTTTTCACCAAAGGCAGTCAGTTTTGCCTCTAGGGGAATTTGAGAATCTATCTTTTTTAACTGCCCGGTGATTTCTATGGGCGTATCAAAAGCCTTGAGCCCAAGATCAAAATTAATAGGTCCTTGTAGGTCTTCTATCTCAAGGGTTAAATTTATATCTTTAACTTTTGTTGTTTTCTTACCATCATCATAGTTAAGGGTTGCGTCTTGGATTTTGACTGTCCGTATATAAAAAGGGGAAGATTTCTCCTTGTCACCGGAGCTTTTAGAGGCTTGAGAGAGCGGGGTTAAAGGAGAACTCTTAGATTTTTTGAAATCAAACTCCCAATTTCCCTTACCATTTTGTAGCTTTTCTAAGGTAATTTCTGGTTGATCAAGCATCACCTTAGCGACTTCAATTTTTCCAACAAATAAAGGACTAATGGAAAGAATAACCTCTAATTCCTTAATAGAAGCCATGATAGGCTCTCTCGCATTGGGCGCTGAGGCAAGCTTAATATTTTTAATTTTTACGTAGGGGCGGGGTAGGATTCTGAACTTGATATCCCCCTCAATAATAAGGTCTCTCCCAAGAACCTCTTGTGCTTTTGAGACTATTTCCCCCTTATAGGTATTTAAACTTACAAAGTAAGGGAGAATTAAAATAAAAACAGCAAGAGCAAGGAATGTGGTTCCTAGATATTTTAAAAATTTAAGCAAAATGAACCTCATTGAATGATGTTATCTCCATAATTCTATACTTATAGAGGGGCTTTGACAACCTTATCAGCTTCCTTAAGAAGAGCCTCTGAAAAAGAGACTCCTGTGAGACGAGCAGCCTTTTCATTCAGGTAAAGCTTAAGGTTTTTGGGGTGACTGACCGGAATATCTTTTAAGGGTGTCCCTTCCAAAATTTGACAAGTTTGCAAGCCGGCTTGTTGGCCAATGGTATAGTAGTCAATGCCCCGCATGCCAACAGCGCCCCGTTCGACTAACATAATATCTGATGTGAAAACAGGGATCTTTTTTGCATTTGTGACCTTTATTAAGGATTCAAAACTAGAAGCGATTAAATTATCATTAGCAATGAAAATGGCTTGAGCCCCCTCCGTTGCTTTGCTAACAGCTTGGGGAATATCCGTTGACTTTGTAACGGCAACTGCAACAAGATTAATATCGAGCTCTTTTAAAATTTCTGTGAGCTCTACCAAAGCAGAGCGTGAGTTATCTTCACCAGGATTGTAAAGAAGGGCAAGATTTTTAAGGGAAGGCAAGAGGGATTTGACAAATAAAATTTGGTCTCTAAAAGGAGGTTTATCTGTCACACCCGTTACATTTTCCCCCGTAATATGAGCGGCTTTCGGGTCGGTGATGGCGCCAAAGACCAGAGGGATTTTACCCCGCACAGCACTTAAAACGCTTTGGGCAGAGAGAGTCGAAATAGCGATAATAACATCGGGTTCTTGGCTCGCATGTTTTTGAGCAATCTGACGGGCGACAAGGAGGTTAGCGCTTGCATTGGTCAGATTAAAGGTAATATGAAATTTACCCTTTGCGCACTCTTTAAGGTGATCCATAGCGCCATCACGCACCGCATCAAGAGCTGCGTGGGAAACATATTGCGTAATAACAATACTCACATTTTTCAAAGGCGTTTCGGGGGCTAAAGCCCAAAGATCAGTTGACGTGAAAAACGTGCTGACAAGGCACAAGAGAGTCAAAAATCGTCGTCCCATGGGATGTTTTGAAGACCTTATTTTATTTGAAAAGAGTTTTTTTAAGCTCTGTACAGTAATATTTTTCTATGATGCCTTGTTTTCCAAAGCTTGCATACATTTTTTTATCCACAAAGCTGTCATTTTTTCCTGCAAGCTGTTTTGTTGCAGGCGTTGATGAAGGTGGGGAAAGTCAATGGATTTCATATTTTGATCTTGGGTTGCACAGGTATAAACATAAGATTCAATGCCGGTTACAGGGTCAATGTGACGTTGTAAACATTGCGCACAAATTTCCTTCATCATACATTGCATGGGGGCATTCACACTGGCGATAAGCTGCGCTTTTTCCTTGAGGCGCTTGCCCATAAGGTGGTTCTTGACCGCGTCCATCATGCCAGCTGATCCAATGGTAATAAAACGGTCAAAGGTCGCCAGTTGCAAGGTTGCAAGTCCTTCAAGAACCGTTCCCTTTAAGGCACGATCGGGGGATTTTGTCTCTGGCATTTCGCCTTCCTCACACAGCCAAATGATCTGATGGGCGGCCTTCGCTATTTTGTCAGCATAAAAAATATCCTTTGCCTTACGGTAGGCTGCTAAGTAAACAACGTGGTTTCCCGCTTCTTTTAAGGCGCGTCCAATGGAGAAAAGAACAGCATTTCCAAGGCCTCCCCCCACTAAACAAATGGTTTCTTTTTGAGGGATTTCCGTTGGCGTCCCCGTTGGGCCCATGAGCACAATGCTTTCACCCACTTTCAAGAGTTGACAGAGCATTGAAGATCCTCCCATTTCAAGAATAATAAGAGAAATCAGGCCTTTTTCAACATCAACCCAGGCTCCTGTTAGGGCAATACCTTCAAGGGCAAGGGTGGTTCCTAAGACTTGTTGGGCCGATGTTTCAAAGTTCTGTAGTCGATAAAATTGCCCCGGCTTAAAGTTTTTCACGGCTAAGGGAGCATGCACAATAATTTCAAGGGTCGTTGAGGTGAGACGATTGAGTTGGTGAATGCGTGCGTGAAATTGACTCGAGATAAAATCAAGGAAAGATTTTTGAGGGCCTTGCCGTTTCTTTAACGTTTTTGAAACAGCTTTATAACCGTATTTTGCACTGGCCATGGCTTTGACCACACTGCCCTTATAAGTAGGATGCAAGTCGCCAAAATAACTCATGGAATAAGGCGAGTCTTTGGGTGTAATCAAGACATTATCACTATCTTGAGCTTTGTAATAAATACCATCTAGCTGGAACAAGTGAGGGTATTCTTTTGATAAAGTTATATTTGGCTTGGTACCGGCGGCACTAAAAATACTGTGAGCTGGAATCTGTTTCGTTTGCCCGTCTTTGTCTAGGGCAATAAGGGCCTTTGCATGGCCAAATTCATCAAGGATCACTTCCGTTGGTTGCATCTCACCGATAAATTGTATGCCTTCTTGAAGAGCCTGAAAAACTTCTTCGTGGTTTAATCGGTAACTGGGGGCATTTTGTAAAGTCTTGCGATAGAGCACGCTCACCCCACCCCAAGCTTGCAAGTGCTTTAGGATATCGGGGGCGTCTTTTTTGCGCTCTTCTCGCAAAATTTTGGCATGGTTAATCCATGTCATGGCAACTGTTTCTTGTTCTGCAGAGAGGTTAAGTTGGGATAAGTTTCCCCCCAATTGCTCATGACGGCTTAGGAATTTTTCCACTTGTACGGGGTAATAGGCCAAGGCTTCCGTTGCACTATCAATGGCCGTTAAACCACCGCCGATCACAACAGCCGGCAAGCGGAGTTCAAGATTGGCAAGGGATGATTTCTTAGCAGCACCGGTTAACTGCAAGGCCATGAGAAAGTCTGATGCTTGGCGTACTCCTCGTGTTAGAGCATTTTTTAGGGGGATTAAATTGGGTTGGCCTGCACCAGCACAAAGGGCGACATGGTCAAATTCTACGCCCTCTTTTATCCCTTTCAAGGCTTGGTCAGGGGTTATGGTGCTGCCAAAACGCACTCCCCCATGGAGGCGAAAGTTTTCCCGACGCTCCAGCAAAAGACGAAGGATTGTGAGGAAATTCTTATCCCACCTTACCGTAATACCATATTCGGCAACACCACCAAATCCACCAATAATGCGTTGATCAAGGGCCTCAAATAAAAGAGAGCTATCTTCAAGGGGCTCGTCAATAAAGCGGCGCGGTAGAGGTTCTATTTTGAGGCCATCTACGCCCACAACGCTGTGCCCTTCTTGCAAAAGGTAATGAGCCAAGGTAAAGCCGGCCGGCCCCATACCCACGACCAAAGCGCGCCCTCCCGTTGACTCTTGCGGAAAGGGTGAGTCAAAACGAAGGGGATTCCAGCGGGTTAAAAGAGCATAAATTTCAAATCCCCAAGGGAGATTTAACACATCTTTTAAGTTTTGGGTTTCAACGCCGGGAATATCAACGGGGTCTTGCTTTTGGAAAATACAAGCCATACTGCAGTCATTGCAAATACGATGCCCCGTTGCCGCTACCAAAGGATTATCAATGGTGACAACACAAAGGGCTGCCAGGGCAAGGCCCTTAGACTTGAGTACATTCATTTCCGAGATTTTTTCATCCAAAGGGCAGCCACCGAGATCACGGTGCTGATTCTCCCTTGGCGCCCCGTTGGTTTTTAGCCCCGTGGAGCAAGAATCTTTTTGACGCTCATGGCAATAAAGGCAATAGTTGGCTTGGTCTAGGGCTTCCTCCCGTGAAGGCCCTTTATCAGTGAGAGCAAAGCCCTTTCGTTGGTGGGTGTGAATTTTCTCAGGAATTAAAAGGGCAAGGTCACGTTTTTGAGGAAGATGGAAGAGGGGGGAATTTTTATGGAAGCTTTGTCCTTCTTGGGTAAAAAGAGCCCAAATTCCATAGTCGGTTGCCAGGGCCAGAGGCTTGGAAAAGGCCTCAACATCTTGCAGCCAGTCTAGGACGTGGGTCGCGTAGGTTAGGTCGTCAAAGGGTTTTTTAAAGTAAACACTCAGGGAGTCCCTTAGGCTATCCCCTTCAAGGAGATGAGCCTCTTCTTTAGGGGCTTTTTTTGCGACTTGCCGCTGTATAAAAGTACGTTTGCAAGTGTATAAAGGCGCAAGGTTATGGTGTTTTTTTTGAAGGGCTTGCACGTCTTTTTCAATGCAGAACAAGTGAGCCAGAAAGTCTTCCACAACAGGGGCAACAGCTAAAATCAGATCAGATTCTTCTGATTTTGCCAGTCTTGCCTTTTTATAGCGCTGATATAAATTCTCATTGCCCTCTTGAAAGAACGTCTCAAATTGACGATCAAGACGTTGCAAACCTTGAGGTGTATGAAGGTCTTGAAAGCTAATGCCAAATTGCAGATGTAAACGAGACATGGTATATTACATAAAATGATTTTATCTTTTTTAATACCACTTTTGATACCATGGAGGCAACCTATTGGCAAACTTACCCTTATTTTCCTTGGAAGATGTTCAAAATAAACGCGTCCTTGTGCGGGTTGATTTTAATGTTCCTGTGCAAAATAACAACGTCACAGACATCACACGCCTTGAAGCTGTTCTGCCCACCTTGAAAGAACTTGTTAAAGATAAAGCTAAGATTATTTTGCTCTCCCACAGAGGACGGCCCGGTGGAAAAATAGATCCCGATTTAAGCTTGCAAAGCCTTGTTAAGGCCCTTGAAGATCTTATGGACCAACGGGTCTCATTTTGTTCCGAGACCATTGGAAAAACAGCACAAAGCGCTGTTAATGCTCTTAAACCCGGTGATATTCTCCTCCTAGAAAACCTTCGTTTTTACCCAGGTGAAGAAAGTAATGACCCTGATTTTGTGAAAGCCCTGGCAGATCTTGGAGAGGTTTATATTAACGATGCTTTTGCCGTTTCTCACCGAGCCCATGGCTCCGTTGTTGGTCTCCCCCAACTCCTTCCCTCCTTTGCGGGACGTTTGCTTGAAAGAGAAATAAATTCCCTCTCTTCAGCCCTTTCCAAAGAGGGACAGCCCGTCATGGCCATTATTGGCGGGTCTAAGATTTCTACAAAAATTGCTTTATTAGAGTCTCTGGTGACAAAAGTACGAACCCTTGTTGTTGGGGGGGGGATTGCCAATACATTTCTGCTCGCCTTGAAACATAATATTGGTAATTCTTTGTGTGAAAAAGATCAAGTTTCCACAGCTTTAAAGATCATAAAGCAGGCCAAAAAATCAAAGTGTAATTTGATCATCCCCCATGATATTAGAGCCTCAAGGGACCTGAATGCCAGCTCGGAAGTTTTTCATATCCCTTTGGCAGATCTTCAAATTTCTGAAAGCATTTTTGATATTGGTCCTAAAACAGCCGAGGTTATTGGAGAAGCCCTTCGCCATGCAAAAACCGTTATATGGAATGGACCTGTTGGCCTTTTTGAACACCAGCCCTTTGATCGCAGTAGTGTTCAAATCGCCCAAGATATTGCGCGTTTGACAAAGGAAAGAGGGTTAAAGAGTATTGCTGGTGGTGGCGAAACCCTTGCAGTTATAAACAGGGCCCATGTTGCTGATGGCTTTTCTTACCTATCAACGGGAGGCGGCGCTTTCCTTGAGTATATTCAAGGCATTGACCTTCCTGGTATTAAGGCCCTACAGAAGTAAGGCCTTATAAGAACCCTCTGCATAAGGCTCTTTTGGCGATAAAAAGGCAACGGATCGACTTTCGCGGGACGCACGTACTGAAAGTACGCGTACGTTTCCTCATTGTTCAGTTTCTTTGGCTCCCCTTATCGTTTTCTGTCAGGGCTACAAAACCGCTGCGCTTAGCTATTATACAGAGGGTTCTTATAAGCTTGATCCTAGGATTTTACGGGTTGCGCAGGTTGTATAGGGCGCAAAGACAGGACAAAGGTTACTTTTGGATCTTCAAGGTTGACATGAAAGACCTCTGCTTTCCAGTCAGGGAACGCTTTATAAGGAGTCATTATCTTGCTTTCCTCGTCTGAGAGTTTTAATTTCGCAACAAGATCACCAAAATTTTTATAGGTTTTAGAATTCTCAAGACCAACAACGCGCAGTGTCGACACCTCATAGGGTTGCCCTTTTATTTTAACTACAGCTGCTTTTCGCCCACAGTGAAAAGATTCCCCCTTTTTAAAGGACCAGTATTTTGAAACGGCTTTGCAGTTTGTGACGACCTCAGAGAGTTTGAGGCACGAGGCAGGCTGAGCCATGAGAGATAAGGCCACTGTGCTTAAGAGAAGGGTTTTTGAAACGAGTTTTTTCATTGTTGGGATCCTTTTTTATAAAAGTGTAACCCGTGTTGTGAGGAAATTAAACTTAAATTGCATTGTTTCTTTCTTTTTCATCCTCTTCTCCTTTGCGAGCTTGTGCTTTTTGACCGAGTCCAAGTTGATCACCACTAATTTGGACATCCCCTAAATTTTTAAAGGACAATCTAAACATCACGGTGACACCCGGTTTGTAATCTCGGTCCACATAGAAGGTTTTAACAATAGAGCTTGTGAATTTAAAGCAGTCATCTTCATAGGATAATGTGCCCCCATGGGAAAGGTTTCCTCCTTTATGACCGAGCTCTCGGGTGATGTTCCCTGCAACAGACCACTGTTTTGTAAATTGTGATGACGCACCATAGCTCACTTGTTCTATGGAAATCCCTGGAATGCTTAGTTTTGGAAAACGCGTATAGGTTGCATTTAATTTTAAAATAGGCTGGCCAATGGTCATTGACGATTCGTTACGTTTTGCCCGCAGGCTTTTTTTGCTCAAGAGGAGATGATTAGAAATTTCCACCCAATCCTTATAAACATAGTGGGCTCTTGCAACGTAATCGGAGCGTTTCGAGCGCAGCCCCGTTTCATCAAGGTCCTTTGGTACTTTGGTTAAGCTATGGGATTGGCCAAAGAAAAGCTCAGAGTTGCCAACGTCTTTTGAGTAATAGGCAAATTTAGCTCCATAGTTAAGTCTTGTCCATTCATCGACAACATCTAAACCTGTTAGGCGGTTAGGGGAGAGAATATTAGCATCGCTGAGTTCAAATAATAAAGAATCTTCGTTTGGAATGCGCACAGCATTACGACCGTTGGCCGTGAGCACGACACCTGCAATGGGCTCGATGATAAAACGTCCCCCTTTAAGTGGTCGATAAAAAGGGTATTTTACATGGGCATGGGCTTTTGGAATGAATCTTGCCCGCTGTCCTGAATAGCGACTTTGGTTATTTAAAGGGAGGTTGGTTACGCGATAAATGTCTCCCCGTCCTTGAAGTCCAAAATCTGTTACCGTACCAATGGTGCTAATCCACTGTGCTTTCCAACCGAGTTCCGATGAAAAACGCTTCATGTTTTGTCCTTTGCGACGCTGCAAATTTAAGACGCTGGCATCAAGAGAGAATGTTCCATCTAAGAAATAAGGCTGAGATAAAAGGTGAATCTCTGCAGAAGGTGCCACAAAAGGAATGTGAGACGTAGAGTCTTCTTGTTGGAGGCTCTGGTAATTGATGCCTTCAAGTAAAGCGTAGTTGCGGCCCCAAAAAGTATCCGTATAAATCCGAGAAGTTAAAAAACTTTCTTGGCCTAATCCAAGGAAACGATATTTTTTAAGGTATGTATCATCAAGGGATCTTTGAAGGTCAAAACCCATATGCCAGTTGTCTGTTACGTTAAAATGGGCTTTTGTCTTAATATGTCCTCGCAATTGATTTTCAGAGGTTTCATCTCCCTCAGGCCCACGGGTATAGCGACTTTTTGTTATACTGGTTTCAAAGTCCCAAAAGCCTTGGCAAAAAGCTTGACGGTAAGCCAGAATTAACAGGGGATTTTCCCGGGTATAAACGGGAGTTATGGTGAGGTCCTTGCTCTCATCAATGGCCCAATAATAGGGAACACCAATAATGGCCCCTAAGTTTGCCGAGCCTCCAAAGAAGGGGGTTAAGACACCTGAACGACGTTTAACTGTTGGCCCTGGGTGAGAGAGGTAGGGAGTATACATCACAGGCACCCCCCACATTTCAAGGGTAGAATCTGCGTGTGTGATATCTCCGGTTTCTTCGTCCCAAACCATATGGCGGGACTTAATAAGCCATGTGGGAGATGTTGAGGGGTCTTTTCGACAGACTTTACAAGGGCTATAAACCACTTGGTCTAACTGATTGTAAGTGCCGCCTTTTCGGTTGATTTTATTGGCTGCATAAAGGGAGTCATCTGCCATAATGCCTTGAACAGTTTCTGAAAGCCCTTGTTTAAGGTCGCCACTAATTTCAAAACGATCGGTAAAAGTTATATTTTTTTGAGCATCTACAAGTCGTACATGTCCCGTGGCAACGATTTGATCTTGTTTTTGGTCATAAATAATTTCGTCAGCATAAAGGATGATGTCGCCCCGGGAGACCTCCACGTTTCCTTTGGCTTTAACACGGCTATTTTTATGGTCATAGGAAAGTTTATCAGCAAATAAAAGGGTGCGCTGTTCTTTAGTTTGTGACTCAAGGGAAGAAGTTTGGAGGTTCGGCTTTAGAAAGGCTTGATCCTCCGCACAAAGAGGAACACATAGGGAGGTGAAGAATAAAAGGGTGCTCATCGTAAAAGCATGGAGCCGTTTTTTAGGGAAGGGTCTATAAGTCATGAAAATTTTTCTTCTTTTATCCGTCTTCTGAGTACAAAAGTTTGGTTGTCGCAAAAAAAGCAGTCACAAGGGTTGGAACCCAAGCCGCTAAAAGGGGCGGAAGATTGCCCGAACTCCCAAGAGCATAGGTGATGTCCCTTAGGAAATAAAGCAAAAAGGTGATGGAAATTCCAGCAACGATGAGCTTTATTGTCCCACCGGATCGCATGGGCCGCATGGAAAATGTTGCGGCCAATAGGACCATAACGGCAAGCCACAGGCAGCGTGCGAGCAGCGCGTGCCACTGCATAAAATATTGTGTTGCAGAAAGCCCTGATGTCTCTAAGAGGGCCCCGTAGGACCGCAGGTTATAAAAAGTTAAGGTCTTAGGGTCCAAAAAAGAATCTTGAATAGATTGAACAGAAAGATTTGTTTTCAGTTGGTAGGTCTTAAACTGTTCTGGAAAACCATCCTTTTGAAGGTGCCACCCATGGTTAAGTTGAAGGTACTCTCCTTTTAATAGAGCTTGTTTTGCGTCAAATCGCTCGATAAACCGATCATCTTCATCAAAAATATAAGCATTTACATTATAAAGGGTTTGGGCTTTTTCATCAAAGTGCGTCGCATGGAGAATGATTTGATGGTCTTTGACAATCTCCCGCAGCCAAAAGCCATTTTTAGAAATGGAGAAGGGAGTCTGTTTTTGATAAATATATTTATTTTCAAGGTTGGTTGCTTTTTCTAAAAGTTTTGCTGAAAAAGAATTAAGAACAAGCAAGTCCACTAGGCCAATTAAAAGGGCGACTCCCGCAAGGGGGGCTAAAATTTGCCAGATAGAGACACCAGACGCACGGATAATCAGAAGTTCTTGACTGCGGTTTAAACGCCAGAAAGAAATAATGGCTGCAAAAAAGAGCACAAAAGGCAAAATTTCTTGAAAATAGCTGGGAAATCGAAAGAGGAAAATTTTAATAACTAACCCAATGCCAACATCTGCTTTTCCCGATGTGCGTCTAAAAAGCTCCATGAGATCAAACAAGGAAAAAATAAAGCCAACGGCGCCAGAGGTGATTAAAAACCACTTCATAAAACTTGAAATAAGGTATTTAGACAGGGAGTAGGTTATTTTCATGGACTTTCCTTCAGACTATCCAATAGATCTTCAGAGGTCACTGTGGAAGGCTTGATAGGTTTTGGTGGCCAAATTAACAGCTTAAAGCTAACTAAAACGACAAGAATAACCAGTCCATAGGCCCCTTCAATTAAATACTCATATTTGCTTGATATGTTTAAAATGGAAAAAAGGCTTACTTCTAGAATGAGGCAGGAAAAAACCGCCACAATAATACGTTTAGAACGCCCTCTTCGATTATAATCTCCTAATAAAAAAGCAAGACCGGCAAGCAAAGCAAAGGGGAAAAGCATAAGGGGGAGCAAAATACGCTCGTGAACTTCAACACGAATGAGTTTTTTATCTTTATCAGACAAGTCGCCATCAGGGTGAAAAAGCTCTGCCATGGAAAGCTCATTCGCTTTTTTATGTCTCGGGTCTGTGTTTTTATTGGTCTCAACGTCAACACTGTATTGCTCAAAGTTCAAAATAGAGGGCTTACGTGTTTTGGAGTCAATAACTTGGCGAGTCCCTCGGTAGAGAATAAAACGGAGTCCTTTTGGGGTTTCAACAATTTGTCCGACTTCTGCTGTGATGGCAGCAACATTTTTAGGATCTCGTGCATCATAAACAAAGATCCCCTTCATGTCTCCGGAACGGGTTTTACGCTTTGTATAAAAGGTAATTCCCTCAATGGCCGTAAAAGTCGCAGGTTGGAGCCATTTTCCCGTAAGGCTATGGCGGATATCTTCGCGCAGATCTTTGAATTCTGTGTGGGCTAAGGGCTGAATATACAGGTTAATGGCGTATAAAATAGATAAAAAAAGAAGTGCTGTGACAAGGGGCGCTTTCATAATTTGGAGGTTGGATAGCCCAAGGGATCGCATGACAACAAGTTCGCTATCACTGTAAAGCTTGCTAAAAATAAAGAGAATAGCAATTAAGAAAGCAACGGGAAGAATGGTGCTTACAAGGGTCGGTAGCAGAAAACTAGAGAGTTTAAAAAAGATCAAAAAGGAGATCCCTTTTGTCATCACATAATCAATAAAGCGCAAGGATTGCATCAACCACACGGCGGTGGATAAGATTGCCGTAACGAGAATTGTTAACAAAAAGGTCTGAGAAAAGATGTAGCGACCTAAGCGGTTCATCGATGTTCCTAATAAAAAATTATTGTAGTCATTTTTCCATCTACCTTGTTTTTAAAAACGAGGGCAAGGACAGGATATGTTATAATAACGCGTCAAATGCATTTTATCCTACCCTCTTGTGGGTTTTTCTTGTAAAACACATATAATGCCTACCTGTTTGTAACCTTAAAATAGCCCTGAGCTCAAGTGAAACTTTGGTAAAAAAGGACCTTAATTTTATGAAAAAATGGATTCTCTCTTTCTGCACAGCTCTTTTGTTGGGATCAACTGCCCCTATAATGACATCATCAGCTCATGGGGCAACCATTGCTGCGACCGTTAATAGCAAGGCCATATCTACCCAAGATCTGAAAAATCGTATTAAGCTTGCTATTATTTCATCGGGCATGACTGACAATGAACAAACACGAAAGCAGCTCCACGAGCAAATTTTAAATATGATGGTCAATGAGCAAATTCAGTTACAGCTTGGTGCCGAGTATAAAATTAAAATTGATGAAGCAACACTCATGGCCTCTATTCGAGATATTGAACACCAAAACAATATGCCTGAAGGTGGTCTGAAAAAAATGCTTGCGAAGCAAAATATTCCTTTCGTTCTTATGAAACAGCACCTAGAAGCCTCAATTATTTGGCGTGAATATATCAGAGAGCGTTATCGTCATTTGGTTCAAGTCAGTGATGCTGATGTAGAGCGGGCTATGCGTGAATTAACATCTGCCAACAAAGAAACGCGCTATCACCTTGCTGAGATTGCCTTATATTTTGATGATAAACAGAGCTCAAATAGCGTAAAAAACCAGGCAGGTCGCATTGTGAGTCAGCTCAAACAAGGGGCTCAATTTTCTATGCTTGCGGGGCAGTTTTCCAACGCGCCAAGTGCGTCCCGCGGTGGCGATATTGGTTGGATTCCAGAGTCAAAACTTGATGCCAATGCTTTGCCCTATTTGCAGACCCTAGAGCCGGGTCAAGTTTCTGCGCCTATTCAAACGGGAAAAGGATTTCGCGTTTACCTTGTGCGTGATAAATTAAAAGCCGGTCAATTCGCAAAACCTATTACCACTGTGACCTTTAAACAGGTCTTTATTGCAACGCCAAAGGATGCTTTCAACTTTGAAATCGAAGACAGCATCAAGCAAACGGCAACCCTTGCCCGTCAAATTACCAGTTGCCGCACTGTTGAAAAACTGACAGCGCGCAAAAAAGCAAAAGTTCAGCACGTAAAGGATATACCTGTTAATAATCTTCCCCCAGAGCTACGAACTCTGTTGATGAAGACAAAAATTGACCGTGCAACGGCCCCTGTTTATACAGGAAATGGCGCCATGTTCTTTGTTATTTGTGAGAAAAAAACAACCAATCCTAAAGAGCCGTCAAAGGAAGAGATTAAGGCGCAATTGGTAGATCGTAAATTGCAAAATGTTGCAGAGCAAGAGCTTCGCACACGCAGGGGCGGAGCCCATATTGAACTCCGATAAAGGGCCGTTGATGACGCTAAATGACCTTCCAACCATTTCGGAGACTATTGCGAAATTCGATCTTGCAGCCAAAAAATCTTTGGGTCAAAACTTTATTTTAGACCTTAATATCACCGAGAAAATTGCTCGGCAAGGTTTACCTTACAGCGCCGACGAAACTCTTCTTGAAGTGGGACCAGGGCCAGGTGCCCTTACGCGAGGCATTCTTTTAAATGGGGCAACACACCTTCTTGCCCTTGAGAAAGATCAGCGCTGTTTAGACGCTTTATCTCCCCTTCAAGAGGCCTCTCAGGGGCGCCTCTGCGTTCAGGAAGCTGATGCTCTTGAGATAGATTTTTCGACCCTGTCCCCCAAACCCTTAAAGATTATTGCCAACCTTCCTTATAATATTTCAACTCAGCTGTTGTTAGCCTGGATTGAGGGTGTTCAGCACATTAGTGGCCTTGTCTTGATGTTTCAAAAAGAAGTGGCTTTGCGCTTAGTAGCAACACCACGATCAAAGGCCTATGGCCGCCTGAGTATTTTGACTCAACTGCGCTTTCAAGCCCATATCGCTTTCGATTTACCGCCGACGGCCTTTAAGCCAGCGCCAAAGGTGACTTCTTCTATTGTGGTCTTTAAGCCCCGGGGTTCTTACCCAACGGGTGATCTGTGGTGTGCCCTTAAAACGGTGACAAGAAGTGCGTTTGCCCAACGTCGAAAAATGCTTCGCAAAACCTTGCAGCCTCTTTTTTCAACCCCAGAAGAAACGTTAACGACCCTTGGCATATCTCCTACAGCACGGGCAGAAGAACTCTCACCCGATGATTTTATTACCTTAAGTCACGCCTACCTAGCGGAAGCCAAATGATTAGATTGATCACAGGAACACTCAGAGGGCGAAAATTAGACGTTCCCCCGTCTAAAATCACACGTCCCACAACGGATCGTGTGCGTGAGTCTATTTTTAACTTACTGGAGAGTTACTTGGCTAAACAAGACCGCCCCTTTGAGGGGTTGTTGGTTTTAGATGCTTTTGCTGGATCAGGGGCATTGGGGTTTGAAGCTCTCTCACGGGGGGCAAAACATATCACTTTTTTTGAGCAAGCCCCTGCAGCTCTTAAAGTGCTGCAGCACAATGCGGCCCATTTAAAACTGAAGACATCCCAGGTAAAAATTCTACGTATTGATGCAACAAAACCGCCTAAAATGAAAGTCCCAGCGGATCTTATCTTTATTGACCCCCCCTATGGAAAGAAATTAGTGGGTCCAACTTATAAAGCCCTCGTAAAAGCAGGCTGGGTTGCCTCAGAGACATCTGACCCTAAAACGCTCTTTGTTATCGAAACCTCTGACCAAGAAGAGCTTCCTGAATTCCTTAAAGAGGCTGTGATAAGTCAACGTACCTATGGCTCAACGGTTGTCAGTCTTATCGAAGGGCAAATAGGATGCCCAGCAGTAATAATGCAATAAATTGAAAACCAACCCGAAGTTGCATCATTTTATTTTGCTTTTCATCGGGAGTATCTTTTTTCACCATGCCAATGAGACCAATCACTAAACTGGCTAGAACAGCAAGGGCTGCTAGGATGACTAACGTGGATAAAAGCGTGTTCATTTCAAAAGAACCTTCTTATTTTAAAACTCTAGGGTATGGTGTATAATACACTTGATTAAAAAATCTGTATAGTCTTTCCAAAAGGCTCCCAGACGTCATTCCTGCGCGCCTCACCTATAAGAATAGGTATCGTCCCTGGCGCTTAGACTGGAACCCTTTTGGAAAGACTATAAAACAGAGGCACTTTCTTTGACGGAAGTGCCCCCCGTGCCAAAATGCCACCAAAGTGATGATTAAACCATGACCGATCTTTTTGCTAAAAATGCAACACAAAAGTCCCAAGGTTCAGAAAGCTACACAGCTCAAGACATTGAAGTTTTAGAAGGCTTAGAGCCTGTCAGGCGCCGCCCAGGTATGTATATTGGGGGGACCGATGAGCGTGCGCTGCATCATTTGGTGACAGAAGTATTAGATAACTCAATGGATGAGGCCGTTGCTGGTCATGCAACACGCATTGAAATTGAGCTCCATAGGGATGGCCGTGTTAGTGTTCAAGATAACGGCCGTGGTATTCCCATTGATCCCCATCCAAAATACAAAGATAAGTCTGCCTTGGAAGTGATTTTAACCATCCTGCATGCCGGCGGCAAATTCAGCAATACGGCTTATGAAACAGCCGGTGGTCTCCATGGTGTGGGGGTGTCCGTTGTGAATGCCCTGTCCAGCGATTTATTGGTGGAGGTCATTCGCGATAGAGTGCTCTGGTGTCAAACCTATAGTCGTGGTCATCCGACGTCTAAATTGGAAAACAGGGGCCCCCTTTCCAATCGTCGAGGTACCAAAATAACCTTTTTACCGGATACGGAAATTTTTGGGGATAAGCTCAAATTTCGTCCAAAAACCCTTCACCATATGGCCCGATCAAAGGCCTATCTTTTTAGGGGCGTTGAAATCCGCTGGAAGTGTGATCCTAGCCTCATTCAAGAGGGAGATGCAACCCCAGCAGAAGCCCTCTTTCATTTTCCAGATGGTCTGGCTGATTTCCTTAAAAACGCTGTCAATCCTGACCATGCTTTGTTTGCAGAACCCTTCTCAGGGTTAGGACAGTTTGATAATAAGGCCGAAAAAGTTGAGTGGGCTATTACTTGGTTAACCCAAGGAGAAGGCTTCTTTACTTCTTATTGTAATACGATTCCAACACCCTTAGGCGGTACCCATGAAAATGGTTTTCGCCAAGGTATTACCAAAGCCCTTCGGCAATATGGTGAAATGACGGGCACAAAAAAAGCCGTGCAGTTGACCTCCGATGATGTGCTCTCTCAGACCTGCGGTATTGTTTCTGTTTTCATTCGTGATCCTCATTTCCAAGGGCAAACCAAAGATAAATTGGTAACCCAAGGGGTGGGACGCTCTATTGAAAATTTGATCAAAGATCGCTTTGACCTTTGGCTTTCTCAACATAAGGTCGAAGCGGATGCTTTATTACAGTTTTCCCTAGAGCGTGCCGAAGATCGTCAACGCCGTAAGCAAGACAAAGACACCGTGCGTCAATCGGTTACAAAACGCCTTCATTTACCGGGAAAGCTCGCTGATTGTATTGCAAAAGATCGAGAAGAAACGGAGGTATTCCTCGTTGAGGGAGATTCCGCTGGAGGGTCTGCAAAGCAGGCCAGAAATCGTAAAACACAGGCCATTTTGCCCTTGCGAGGTAAAATCCTAAACGTGGCCAATGCAACCCTTGATAAAATGCGTGCTAACCAAGAAATAACAGATCTTGGGAAAGCCCTTGGGTGTGGCTTTGGCAAAGACTGTGATCCTGAAAAGTTACGTTATGGTCGGGTTATTATCATGACCGATGCGGATGTTGATGGGGCTCATATTGCGGCCTTATTACTTACCTTTTTCTTCCAAAAAATGCACCCTTTGATTAGCGCTGGGCGGATTTACCTTGCCATGCCGCCTTTGTTCCGCCTGTCAACCAAGGGAAAAGTTGTTTATGCCCATGATGATGCGGATAAAAAACGTCTTATGGAAAGTGAGTTCAAGGGCAATCAAAAGGTTGAGGTGAGCCGTTTTAAAGGTCTTGGTGAAATGAACTGGAAACACCTTAAGGAAACCACAATGGATCCAGAAAGTCGTTCTCTCCTAAAGGTTCAACTACCTCAAGAACAAGGCCTTGAAAGTACGGAGACCTCTCTTTCCATTGAGGATTTTATTGAAAACCTGATGGGGCGTAAGCCTGAAAAACGTTTTGATTTTATTCAACAAAATGCTCAATTTGTTAACGATATTGACATTTAGAGACTGGCTTCATAGGCCCACTCAACCCAAGGCAGAACTTTTGCCATGTCTTCTGAGTCAAGGGTAGGGCCACCCCACAAACGAAGGGACGGCGGGGCTCCCCCATGGTTATTAATATCGTAAGCGACATGACGCTCTGCTAACAGGCCTGTCAGTTTTGCTAAGAACTCCCGATGCCCTGCTTCGCTTAACGTAAGAATTTTGGGATCAGTAAGCTTTAGAGAAACCGTCGACGTTGACCTTGTGTCGGGGGCCGTTGCCATGAATTCAATCCATGGTGTGTGATCAACCCATTGTGCAATAACTTGAAAATTATCTTGAGAGCGCCTGATGAGAGCTGAGAGCCCACCTTCTTTTTGAGCCCATTTAAGGGCTTGTAGATAGTCTTCTATACAAAGAAATGAAGGCGTATTGAGGGTTTTTTCTTCAAAAAGAGGTGCGTAAAATTGATTTTTTATTCGTAAGTTAAACAAATAAGGCAAGGGCCAGGGCGGCTGGTAAGTATTAAGGCGCTCAATAGCCTTGGGGCTTAGCACAAGCATGCCATGGGCTGATTCACTTCCTAACCCTTTTTGCCAGGCAAAGG
Organism: uncultured Alphaproteobacteria bacterium; assembly: GCA_963974885.1. GTDB lineage: Bacteria > Pseudomonadota > Alphaproteobacteria > Caedimonadales > UBA9215 > UBA9215. Next base: position 19,955 of record CAXBEY010000005.1, on the reverse strand, counting down.
CCGTTGCATCAAACTTCTCCCAAGGAATGGATGTTGTAAAAGCAGCTGAGGTAATATCGGCAATAACAAGGCCCGCACGATTTTTCTCTAAGAAATCCCCCGTTGGAAAGCGCACCCCTGAGGTGCTGCCATTCCAGTTGAGAAGGATATCATTATGGGATGGAATACCTTTTGTTTCAGGTAAGTCTCCGTGGGATGCTTGGCGGATATCGATATTTCTAAGTTTCAAATGCCGTGTGAGGTCTTTTTCCCAACGCAGGCTAAAAACATCATGGGAGAAAACCGTTACGGGCATGGGCCCGAGTAAATTCCAGAGAGCGCTTTCAATGGCGCCGGTTGCTGACCCAGGCAATAAAGCAACTTTGTAATCCCTTGGAATGTCTAAGATCTCACGGGTTAAATTAACGGCCTCACAGAGTTTATCCAATCCATAGGCGGAACGGTGGGAACGCCCTATGGCAGCATCTTTTAATAAATCCAAGGACCAGCCGGGAAACTTCGCACAGGGTCCTGATGAGAAATAGGGGTGAGAGGGCCTTGCTTGAGGTTCTTTCAAAGATGAGAGAGTGGGAGAAGGGTTAGTTGGGTTTTTTTTCATGATCCAAGAGCTTCTTTTTTAGGGGAGAACCCCAGCGGTAATTGCCAATATTACCATTGGAGAATAGCACACGGTGGCAGGGTATTAAAAGGCTTATAGGATTATATCCGATGGCTGTCCCAACAGCTCTGACAGCTTTTGGACGATCAATAGCATGGGCAATATCTTGATATGAGCAGGTTTTTCCACGGGGAATTTTTTCAAGAGCTTTCCAAACACTGTGTTGAAAGGGTGTTCCTTGGAAATAAAGATCAAATTTTGGCCTTTTTTCTTTAAAAAGGGCGCCAAAGAAAGGACGCGTTTTTTCCATATCTTTAACAAAATCGCTTTTTTTATAGTGAGACCGCATTTCTTGAGGGTTATCGGTCAACCCTAAAAAGGCTAGTTTCTCTTCACAACAAAATAGGCCCACAATCAGGGAAGTCAAAGATATCGTAGTAAATAATATTTTGTGTCATATTGGCTATTTTTTAACCTTTAGGTGATAGAATGAACGTGTAAGCTTTAAAAAAAGGAAGGAGGAGCTATGTCTTATTTTTTACCTCTTGTGAGTCTTATTTTTGTTTCTACTCTGTCCGTAAAAGCCACCCCTGTCAAGGCTGAGGCTTTTATCAGGCACGTTACGACAGTGTCTGAACCCCGCGCTTTTTTGACTAATGGGGAGGGCGACGAGTCCCTTCTTGAGCTTTATCTTGGGGTTGAGCCTGATGATTTTGTTGAAGATGGAGGGCTAGGAGATTATAACGAGCTTCTTAGTATTCCAGATGAGTATATGAAAGAAGCTTAAGCAGCACCCCAACGCGCGGGTTTATCTCGAATATCAACATGGACAAAACCTGATTTTGGGTAGTATCCAACGCCTCCTTTTTTATAGGAAATAGCAAGATCTTTAAGTTCTCGAAGGTGCTTGGGGAGCTTGATATCCACGGCACACCCCTTCATATGAAAGCTATTTTTTGCCACGCCCTTGCTTTTCCGTCGCAGCATGTTGTTTGTTGCGGGAGATCGGTAACCACTCACAACATCAAAGGTTGCAAGGCCTGGAACACGGCAGTCAACTTGCAGTCGATTAATCAGATTAATAAGCTCTGGGTCAATATCGTGGGTTTGGTTGTTGCGGTGATCGCGCAAGAATTTTTTAAGCTGATCCATAGCGTCAGGAATAATGATTCCTTTTTCCATATAGGTCTCTTTGAACCACTCACCTGTGTGAATATTATGTAAAGCGACTTTCTTATCAAGACAAGCAGAGGCTAGCCCAAAACGAGGAAGGATAAGGCTTGTTGAGATAAGGGCAGAGCCCTTTACAAGGAGGTTTCGGCGTGATATTTTCATAACCATATGATATATATACAGTTATCACATTGTCTTTTCAAGATTTTTTCCATAAAAGATAGGAGTTCATAATATGTCTATCGCTACTATTCGTGTCACACGGCTTTATACGGGGCCCGATGATGAAAGTCATTTTGAAGACATAAAGGTTCCCCTCAAGGAAGCTGGTGGTATTGGGAGCCTCTCTCAGAGCGTGCCAGCAACGGGTGTTATTTTCAGAACCATGCCAGGGGATTACCAGATGAATTGGCATAATACAAAAACGCGTCAGTATGTTGTGATTGTCTCTGGGGCCGTTGAGATGGAAGTCGGGAATGGTGAAAAACGTGTCTTTAACCAAGGGGATATTGTTTTGAGTGAAGATAAAACCGGCCGTGGCCATAAAAGTCGTAGTGTTGACGGGCAAGAAAGGGTCTCTCTTTTCATCACCCTTGAGTAACCCTTTGATTTACTCTGTTAAATCTTCTGCCAGTGGCTTGTGCTCTTTCCGACTGATGAAGGTATAAACAGCAGGGAGAACAAAAAGAGTAAAGAGTGTCCCAATCAACATACCTCCCACAATCACAAGACCAATAGGGCGACGGCTTTCCATGCCAGCACCAGCGGCAAAAGCTAAAGGTACAGCGCCCAAAACCATGGCCAAGGTTGTCATAATAATAGGACGCAAACGCAAACGTGAGGCTTTAATCACCGCGTCTGCCCGTGATAATCCTTCTTCTTTTAAGGCATTGGCAAAGTCCACAATCAAAATACCATGCTTTGTGATCAGTCCGATGAGAGTCATAAAGCCAATCTGGCTATAAATATTGGATGTTTGCCCAAATATCTTAAGGAAAATGACAGCACCGGCCAAAGACAAGGGGACACTTAAGATAATAATCCAAGGATCACGCCAGCTTTCGTACTGAGCCGCTAAAACCATAAAGATAAAGAGGAGAGCCAAGACAAACATTTTCACCATGGTTAGGCTTTCCTCAAGGAACTGCTGGCTGCTACCGGAAAAGCTGACTTGAGTTGAGGAATCACCAATGGTCGCTTCAACAAGATTCCGTGATTTTTCAAGAACTTCTCCAAGGCCAAAGCCTTCTTTCAAGCGCGCGCTAATGGTAATAGCACGTAGCCCTCTAATGTGGCCAATTTCAACGGGAGAAGATGTTTTATCAATGGTAATGACCTCAGAAAGAGGCACCATGGTTTCCGTTCGTTGTTTTCGGTTCGTGAGAGTACTGCCTTTAATAAAGATGTTAGCTAAATCTTCAACGGTTTGTCGGACATCATCATCCACTTGAATGCGAACGGAAAAGAGCTTGCTCTCTTTTTTGAATTTACTAACGGGTTTACCACCAACAAGGGTATCAAGAGCCGAGGAAATTTGATCAATTTCAATGCCAAGGACGGCAGATTTTTCACGATCAATGGTGACAATGTATTCCTGTGCATCACTACTAATGTCAGCCTCGACGGTTTTAGGCTCAAAAAAGCCTGTTTTATTTAAGACGCTCATTGCTTTGTGAGCTTTAGCGCTCAAGGCTTTAAAATCTTGGGTACTGCTAATAACAAGATCAAAACTGTCTCCTGATTTGCTGCTGCCAAGGCTTGTACCACTAGAGTAAGCGATAACATTCAAGCCAACGATATCATAAAGGGCAAGACGAATGCTTTCGGCAACTTCCTTGGTTGTTCTTGAACGTTTTTCCCAAGGCACCAAAAGGTTTAGGGAATGGGATTCACCGGGGACTTGCACAATGGAAAGGCGCTTATCCATTTCAGGAATGTCCTTTAGGATAGCCTCAGCTTGCTTGACATATTTATCAACGAAATCAAGGTTGGCGTTGTTTGCTAAAGGAACAGAGCGCATGGTGAGCTGGCCTTGATCTTCCCTTGGAATATATTCATCTTTTAAGGATTTATAAGCAAAAATGGAGAGGGTAAAAAAGAGAAGGCCGACAAGAACGACAAGGAAAGAGCCTTTGATCTTAAAAGTTTTTTCCTTGTTATGTAAAAGTTCTGTGTGGGGTAAGGAAACCCTTACTTCGGATTTGATAAAAAAGCTTAATAGGCGACCATATGAATCGTCTAACTTATTGAGCCAGATTTCAATCTTTGCATCCAAGCGCTCCAGGCGTTTTTTGAAAGAGAGGTGCCCCGTCTCTTTTTCCGTTGCAAGTTTAAGATTATGGGCCTTTAAAAGGCGACCACACATCATGGGGGAGAGGGTTAAGGCAACAAACCCAGAGATAATCACCGCCCCTGCCAAGGTCATGGCAAATTCCGTAAAGAGCTTTCCTGTTGTGCCGGGAATGAGGGTAATGGGGGCATAAACAGCAGCAAGGGTAATGGTCATGGCAATGATGGCAAAACTAATTTCTTTGGCGCCCTTAAAAGCCGCTTGGATGGGTTCCATCCCTTCTTCAATATAGCGGTAAATATTTTCAAGCATAACAATGGCATCATCCACCACCATACCAATGGCAAGAACCAAGGCCAGTAGGGTTAAAATGTTCAAGCTGAACCCCATGAGCTGCATGAGAAAAAAGGTCCCAATTAAGGAAACCGGAATGGTCACAAGGGGGATTAAAGTGGCCCGATAAGAACGCAAGAATAAGAGGACAACAATGATGACGAGGAAGGTGGCTTCAAAAATCGTTGTGTAGACTTCTTTGATGGAGCGATCGATAAAAATCGTTTTGTCGTTGGCTATTTCCAACTTCATGCCGCTGGGAAGAAGACGTTGCAAATTAGGCAATTCTTTTTCTAGTTTTTTTGCAATACTTAACGGATTTGCCACGGATTGTTTTGTGATGGCAATGGCAATGGCGGGCTTATCATTAAAACGCACTTGAGATTTGGTATCTACCGTTGAAAGCTCGACGTAACCGATATCTTTTAGGCGCAGCAAGGCACCACTCCGTTCCCCTAAAATAATATTGCTAAAGTCATTTTCTGAGATAAGGGGGGCTTTTGTTGTAACCAGAATTTCTTCATTTTTGGTTTTAATATTACCGGCAGGTTTCTCAATATTTTGAGATTTAATGGCTTTGGCAATTTCATTGGGGGTAATTTTGAAATTAGCCATCTTGACGGGATCAAGAACAATGCGCATCTCAAACTCACCGCCCCCATAAATATCAATGCTGGAAACACCGTTAATGGATTCCAGCTGGCTTTCAAGAAAGCGGTTAGCGTAGTCGGCAAGTTCTTCAATATTGTGTTGGTCACTGTAAAGAGCAAGGTGAATAATCGCAACGGCATCGGCATCAGCTTTTTTAATGCGAGGCTCAACAACGCCTTCGGGGAGTTTTTGTCGGACACGGCCGATTTTATCTCGCACATCATTCACAGCCCCATCAATGTCCCGTTCGATATTGAAGGTCAAAGTGATGCGGCTTTCCCCCGTAGAGCTTTTGGATTTCATATCCTTCAAGCCTTCAATGCCGGACAAAGCATCTTCAAGAATTTTTGTAATGGTTGATTCGATAATAAGAGGACTGGCCCCCTCAAGCTGTGTCGAAATGCTGACCTTTGGATAATCTATTTGAGGGTACTGGCGTACTTGTAATTGCTCAAAAGCGACCATGCCAAGCGCAATAATAATGAGCGAAAGAACGGTAGAGAGGACGGGACGTTTAATACAAAGGTCGGTTAGCTTCATCTAACTTCCTATTTCTTGCTTGTGTTTGATAAGAGGGCTTTTAAGTTGCTATTCGTTTTATTGTAATAGCGAGGCTTAGGGCGTTTTTTTGATTTGTAGGCAATAGGCGTTACGGCCTTTTCTGCCGTGTCTTTTTCAGTTTTCGCGGCTTCTTCTTTAAGTATGCTGTCCTTTTTAGGCTCTTCTTCTGCGGGGGCAGCTTCTTTAGGCTCTTCTTTTGGTGCGGTGAGTGTTTTAGGCGACTTTTTTTCTGTTTTGGAAACAAAAAAACCTTTAAGGCGCATCCACAAAGAGGGACCACTATCCTTTTCGGCTGTGGTCTTCACAGTCTTTATTTCTGTTTTTTTCTCAGGTATTGCTTTCTCTTCTTCTTTAGGTCCAAGATCTACACTTTGAAGGTTAAAGCTAACGGGAACACCATCAGCAACTTTTTGATGACCAACGGTGACAATAATATCACCTTCTCTTAGATTCTTTGTGATTTCCATACGATCTTTTTCTTGAATACCAGTGAGGACTTGTACACGAAAAACAACATATAAACCAGGGTGCTCTGGATGTTCGATGACTTTCCAAACATAGGTTTGATCAGCGATATTGACAATGGCTTCTTCTGGTACGATGAGGCTATTGTCTTGAGAACCGACAATCACTTTGACCCGTACAAACATGCCAGGCTTTAAAAGGTTTTTTCCATTAGGAATGGCTGCCTGCACAGCAATACTTTGTGCACCCGTATCAATTTGAGCATCAAGAGCTTCAATTTCGCCCACAAATTTTTGATCGGGATAGCTGTCAGCTGTGACGATGATGCGTTGCCCAACATTTAGGTGAGGGATGAACTTAGAGGGCATCTTGAAATTAACCTTCATGGGATCCATGTCCGTAATGGAGATTAAATCAAGATCAGCTGTGATAGGTGTTCCTTCACTAATGTGGTGCAGACCAACAATGCCATCAAAAGGCGCTCTTATCTTTGTATCATCAAAGTCTTTTTGAGCTTTTTCGACGCCAGCTTGGGTTTTTAAGAATTGTGCTCGGGCTTCTTCTAGTTTTTTAGCTGTGCCAAATTTTTTATCACTGAGCTTTTGTTCCCGCTCAAAGGCTGATTCCGCAAGGGTTAATAAAGCTTGAGCTTCTTTTAATTGGGCACTATAAGTGCGATCATCTAATTCAAATAACAAATCACCCTTTTGGACGGTCTCACCACCAACAACATGAACCTTAGAAACAAGCCCTCTGATTTGAGCTTTCATAGTAACAAAATGGTCGGCTTCAAGGGTGCCGACAACGGTCATTGCGCGGGTTAAGGACCCTCTGCGTACTTTGTCGACTTCAACTCTTACACTGTCTGGACGCGCCCGCTTTTCATCGTCTTTTCTGGATAAATAGAACCCAGTACCGACCAGTGACGTCACAAGAACCGCGATGGCGATACCGATTAAAGTTGGTTTTTTCATAAAATCCATTTAATTTTCCGCATTTTTCTACTATTAACTTAGGTACAGTTTATCTAAAATAAGTTAACACTTTATAAAATTCATAAACAAACTTTAGAATAATTTGGTCTCATTGGCAATGCAAGAAGAAAAAACTCACAGCTCGTTGCGGATTTTGCAAGTCCTTCCCGCCCTCCAATCGGGGGGCGTAGAGCGAGGCACCATTGACCTCGCTTCTTTTTTACAGCAAGAAGGGCATGTGCCTTTTGTGGCCTCCAAAGGGGGAAAGCTATGTCGCAATTTAGATGAAAAAAAAATAAAATATTTCTCTTTCGATCTAGCGTCTAAGAACCCCCTGGTGATTTTAAAGAATGCCTTTTGCCTTAAAGACCTTATTCGATACCATAAAATTGATGTTATTCATGCCCGTTCTCGGGCGCCAGCTTGGAGTGCTTACCTTGCGTCAAAAATGACAGGTGTTCCTTTTGTCACCACGTTTCATGGGACCTATAACTTTTCAGAGACCTTTTTCGGGCGCTTTAAAAAAGTTTATAACTCTGTCATGGCCCGTGGAGATTGTGTCATTGCCATTTCGCGTTTTATCCAAGATCACGTTTTGGCCCACTACCCTCAGGTGATCAAACCTAATGCTTTGACGTTGATTAATAGGGGCGTTGATTTAAAGGTGTTTAACCGTGAGTGTGTTTCACAAGAACGGATTCAAGCTTTAAAAAAACAGTGGCACCTTACAAAAAAGCATAAAGTTATTCTCGTCCCAGGGCGCTTAACTCGTTGGAAAGGGCAGGGCGTTGTGTTAAAAGCCCTTGAAAAACTGATCATTCATAACCCCTATCTTGTTTGTGTTTTTATTGGCTCGGACCAAGGGCGCAGTGCTTATACGGCAGGACTTAAAGAACAGGTTCAACTAACTCATTTAGAAGAAAATGTGCGCTTTGTGGACCATGTAGATGACATGCCAGCAGCGTACTGCGTGGGTGATTTGGTTGTCCATGCATCAACGGATCCTGAGGCTTTTGGCCGTGTTATCATTGAAGCTCAAGCCCTAGAAGTACCGATTATTGCCTCAAACCTAGGGGCGCCTGCCCAAACAATAGAGGTTGGAGAAACGGGCTGGCTTCATATCGCCGGAGATCCAGAGGATTTGGCGTTAAAGATTCAACAAGTTTTTGAAAGGGATTGTGTGCCCGTGACAAAAAAAGCCCTTGCACATGTACAAAAATATTATAGTGATCGGCTTATGTTTGAAAAAACAATTGCTGTATATGAACGCGTTTTGAAAAGAGACCCCTAAAGCCATGGCTAAAATAACCCTTCCCCAAAAAAAAACTCAACACAAAAGAATCCTTGTGATTCGTCACGGTGCTTTTGGAGATATTGTGAAATCCTTAGGGGCTTTTCAGGTCATTAGGGATAATCACGACCAAGATCATATTACCCTCTTAACCAGTCCGTTGTTTAAAGATTTTTGCGAGAAAACAGGATTTTTTGATGACATTATGGTAGATGAGAGAGGCCGTAGTTTGGCCCATTATTTGAAAATTACATCTCAAATTCATGAAAAGAAGTTTGATCTCATTTATGATCTTCAAGGGTCTAAACGCACGGGGCGTTATTTTAAAATCCTTAATTTTCGCCGTAAAACCCAGTGGTCTGGTAATGTTAAGGGGTGTGCTTTTTATCAAAAAATGTCCCAAAAGAAGGTTTTGCACCCCTACGAGCGTTTGGCGGATCAACTCCTTATTGCGGGCCTTGATTTAAAAGAACAAACAAACCTACAGCCCGATTTATCGTGCCTCAAGTTCAAACTCTCACAGAGCCTTCCTCGAAAATTTGCTTTGATGATTCCGGGGAGTTCTCCCCATACCCTTGAAAAACGGTGCCCCCCTTTGTTTTATGCGGACCTTGCCACTCGCTTGAAAGACCGTGGTATTGAGACAGTTCTTGTGGGTGGTCCAGATGAAACGCCTATTGCTCAGGCTATTAAACAAAGGTGCCCTTCGGCCTTTGATATCACGGGAAAAACAGAACTCCATGAAATTTTAGGTATTGCGCAGCGTGCTAAGCTTATTATTGGTAATGATACAGGCCCTCTTTTTCTAGCCTGTGCATCTGGTAAACCAACTTTTGTGCCGTGGTCAAATTATTGTAAGGCTGAACTCAATGCCCCTCGAGGGGCAAACGTCCATCTTTTTAGGGAGTCTGTGTTAGCAAATCTAAACCCTGATCGTTTTTGGCATGCCATGGAAAAGGTTTTGTAATGTCGTCTCCCTTATTCTCCCATGGGTTGCTTAGCCGCCGTAAACAGCGCGCACAAAAAACTTTTCAACAGGTTTCTTACCTTGCAAAAGACCTTGAGGGGACGCTCATAGCGCGGTTGCCAAAAGATCGAAAAAATTTGAAAAAAGTTCTGGTGATTGGGTGTCCTGCCGGCCTTCCGCAGGCTTTTTTACAAGGGACGTCCCTTGATGTTTTTGATCCTTTTCTAGCAAAATCTTTTCAAGAAAATAAACTGCCCTTTCAAGGCGCTCAGTATGACCTTGTCCTAGAAGGCTTTCTTTTTCATTGGCTCAATGATCCCTTAAGGTATTTGCAAGATGTAAAGCGCCTTTTGCGGCCTGGTGGACTTTATCTTGCAGGCTTTTTGGGCGGCACAACCCTAACAGAATTGCGTCAAACCCTTCTTAAAACTGATATTGATCTCTATGGAGGCGCATTTGCTAGGGTTTCTCCCATGATCAAGCCGGAAGCGGCAACGCGTCTTTTACAGTCCGCTGGTTTTCAAGATGCTATTGTTGATCATGAGGAGGCCGGTGTTTCTTATCCTCATATGAAAGCCCTTATTCAAGACCTGAGAGCCATGGGAGAGTCCAATGCCTTGGCAGATCAACGCTCCCCTAAAATTTCAAAGGATTATTTTGAGCGCGCCCACCAAAACTATCTTTCCCTTTTTCCTCCAAAAGATCAAAACCTTGTAGCGACCTTTGATATGGTTCATATGACGGGCTGGTGTTCTGTGTAAAACCAACGTAAACTGTTCCTATAGATTTTATAAAAAAATAAGAAAAATGCGAAACAAAATTATAACTGTTTTTGGAGGGAGTGGCTTTTTGGGCCGGAGCGTTGTGCAGCGCTTGGCCCAGCAAGGCGCCCGCGTTAGGGTGGCTGTACGCAATACGGATCAGGCAAATCACTTGCGAGTTTATGGAGACGTGGGGCAAGTAATGCCCCTTCAAATCTGCATAGGCGATACCCAGGCTATTGAAGCCGTTTGCAAAGGGTCCCACGGTGTTATTAATCTGATGGGTATTTTGTATGAAAAAGGCACTTCAACCTTTGAAAAGATTCATGTTACAGCCATTGAAGATATTGCAAAAGCCTGTGCAAAACATTCTGTAAAACGCCTTATTCATATTTCAGCCCTAGGGGCAAATTTGAAATCAAAATCAAATTATGCGCGAACCAAAGCTTTAGGGGAAAAGAAAGGGTGTGTGGCTTTTCCAGATCTGACAGTGATACGCCCAGGCCTTCTTTTTGGCGCTGGGGATGATTTCTTTAACCGTTTTTCAGATTTAGCAAAAATTGTGCCGTTTCTCACTTTATTTGATAAGGGGAACACAAGGCTACAGCCCCTTTATGTAGGAGATACGGCCCAAGGTATTGTGAATGCCCTCATGGATCCGACTACAAAAGGAAAGCTTTATGAGCTTGGAGGAGAGCAAATACTCACCTTTAAAGAGCTTATGGTTTTAATGCTAAAATTTATGGGCCGCCCAAAGCCTATTATGTCTCTTCCCCCTTTTATTGGAACAGGGCTTTCCTATTTCTTGCAATTTATGCCTAAACCTCTTGTTACGCCGGATCAACTTAGATTTTTAAAAAGTGATGCTGTTGTTGGGAAAAAGGTAAAAAAGTTAAAGGACCTTGGTATTATTCCAAAGCACCTTGAAGCGATTGTCCCCCTTTACTTAGAGTCTTACAAACCCCGCTTTTAGGAAGTGAAATACAGCTATGGCAGTGCAAAACTTAGGGGAGCGTCAATTTAAATATCTTGTCTCCCTTAATGCTATTGTTTTTTTGGGATACCTCCTTTTGACCATTGGCTATCTCTTTCAATTTTCAGCACGAGATATTGCGGAAAATCCTTTTGGAACGGCTGCTGAGTTTACACCCGTCCTCATTATTGGGATGTGTTCCCTTGTTTTTGCCTTTACCTGTGGTGAATTTTTTGGCCTTCTTCGCTATCAGTTTAATGCCACAGAAGATGAACCGGGCGCCCAAGGTCTTCGCCCTACGGCTCGGCGTTCTTTAAATGTTTTCTTTTTATTGAGCATTTCCTTCTATCTTCTTAGGCCCGGATTACAAGAAAGTTTGCTTGAAAAAGTCTTCTTGACCGTTCTTCCTATCTTTCTTGGAAGCTATCTGATTTTTACTCTCAACTGCCTGAATCAAGCCCATATGATGGCCCCTTGGTACTATCGTTTAAAATTTATTTTGCTCTCTGTTTGCCTTGTTGGGCAACTTGTTGCAAATATTATGTTGTTTTTCCCTGGTTTTATTGCCACACTCCTTCCCATATCATCATGACAAACCTGAAAGCACTTTATCCCATGATTACAATCACATTCCCCGATGGCGCCCTCAAAGAATTTGAGGCACCGATTACTGGCCTTGATATTGCCGTCGGCATTAGTAAAGGCCTTGCCAAAGTTGCGGTAGCCATTCGTGTCAACGGAGAGTTGTGGGATCTCACCCGTGAAATCGGTGAGGATGCCACAATAGAGCTCGTCACAACAAAGCAGGATGAGGCCCTTGAAATCATCCGCCATGATGCGGCTCACTTGATGGCCCAGGCTGTTCAAGCTCTTTATCCTGAGACACAAGTCACCATTGGTCCTGCCATTGAAAATGGTTTTTATTATGACTTTTATCGAGAAGAAAGCTTTACCCCCGAAGACCTTGAAAAAATTGAAACTAAAATGCGTAAGCTCGTTGATGAGGATATCGATATTGTTCGTGAGGAATGGGACCGTGATAAGGCGATTACCTTTTTTAAGGGCCTTGGAGAAGAGTATAAGGCTGAGCTTATCGAAGCCATCCCAGCGGGGGATACCATTACCCTTTATCGCCAGGGAGATTTTATTGACTTATGCCGCGGACCTCACTTGCCATCAACGGGACGCATTGGGAAAGCCTTTAAGCTCATGAAATTAGCGGGCGCCTATTGGCGCGGTGACTCTAATAACGCTATGTTACAACGGATTTATGGAACCGCTTGGGCCACTGATAAACAATTGGCAGGGCATTTAACAATGCTGGAAGAAGCCGAAAAGCGGGATCACCGTCGTTTGGGTAAGCAAATGGCGCTTTTCCACTTTCAACCCGAAGCACCTGGGTGTGTTTTCTGGCATCCCCATGGTTGGACTGTTTATCAAGCCCTCCAATCTTATATGAGGGCGCGGCTCACAGAAAGTGGCTATAAGGAAGTCAACACGCCTATTATTGTGGATCGTAAATTATGGGAACAATCGGGCCACTGGGAAAAATTCCGCGAACATATGTTTACAACGGAAGATGATGATCAAGGTGGTGTTATGGCCATGAAGCCCATGAACTGCCCTTGCCATGTTCAAATTTTCAAGCAAGGCACAAAAAGTTATCGTGATTTACCTTTGCGTATGGCTGAATTTGGATGCTGTCATCGTAATGAAGCTTCTGGGGCGTTACATGGTCTTATGCGGGTGCGTGCTTTTGTGCAAGATGATGCTCATATTTTTTGCACAGAAGACCAAATTGTCAGTGAAACCCAAGAATTTTGCCGTCTTTTAAAACTGGTTTACAAAGACCTTGGGTTTGATTCCATCCGCGTTCGTTTTTCAGATCGTCCAGAAATACGGGCAGGAAGCGATGAAACATGGGACAAGGCCGAAGGCGCTTTGCTTCAAGCCACAAAAGAAGCTGGCCTTGAGTATGTGTTGAATCCTGGTGAAGGCGCGTTTTATGGACCAAAGCTTGAATTTGTCCTGAAGGATGCCATCGGCCGTGAGTGGCAATGCGGCACCTTACAAGCCGACTTTGTTTTGCCTGAACGTTTAAAGGCGACGTACATCGGTGAAGACGGTGAAAAACACCACCCCGTTATGTTGCACCGCGCTATTTTGGGAACATTTGAGCGTTTCATGGGTATTTTAATTGAAGATTGTGCCGGGCGTTTTCCAACATGGCTGGCCCCTGTTCAAGTGGCCGTTGTGCCTGTTTCAGGAGATAATAATGAGTATGCCCAAGATGTTTACGAGCAACTAAAAGCCGCTGGATTGCGCTGTGACATTGATTTGCGCAACGAAAAGATGAACTATAAAATTCGGGAGTACTCCCACGGAAAAGTTCCCGCTATTTTTGTTGTGGGTCGCCGCGAGGCTGAGGAGAAAACCGTTGCTATCCGACGTTTAGGGTCGACTAGTCAAGAAAATCTTGCACTTCAGGCTGCAATTGATACACTGAAAGCTGAAGCGCGCTCTCCTGCGGATAAATCGCCGGATTAAAAGCTGTGCTTCACTTATTGAAATAAAAGAGCTATAAGCTATAGAAGACTATCCATAATTAAGGAGAAATGACCATCCGTAACCCCTTCCAAAAAGCCCCAAAGCAAAAAGGGCCCCGCGTTAACAAAGATATTACTGTCTCCCAAGTTCGCCTTCTCGATGAAGCTGGCGAGATGGTTGGCGTTGTTTCAATCGCAGAAGCCCTTGAGATGGCCCGTGAGGTCGGATTAGATTTGATTGAGGTTTCTCCTAATGCGGAACCGCCCGTCTGTAAAATTACGGATTATGGAAAATATAAATTCCAAGAGCAAAAGCGCCTGGCCGAAGCCCGTAAAAAGCAAAAAGTCGTTGAGTTGAAAGAATTAAAGCTCGGCCCGACCATCGAAGAGCACGATTATCAAATCAAAATGAAAGCAGCTTTCAAATTTATTGAGGCGGGAAACAAAGTAAAGTTTTCCATGCGCTTTCGCGGTCGCCAAATTGCCCACAAAGACATTGGCTTTAACTTGATGAAACGGGTTGCAGAAGAACTCGAAGGCAAAGCGAAGGTTGAAAGCCACCCACGCCTCGAAGGTCGTCAAATGATCATGGTTGTTTCACCGGACCTTACAAAGCAATAGACTTCTTATTTCAAGGAGAGGCGTTTAAAACGCTTCTATTGGCATTGAGTTTTTATAACGTTTTTACTTTGAAGTTGTTCATTATATGGGGTGTTGGTTCAAAAATTTCTGTAGGCTTTAAGGTGTAACCAGCCTGAATCTTTTTTTGATTTACGAGTGTTTCCAAAGTTTTTGACCAAAAGGCATAGGCTCCTATATTTTCTGGCATCACGCCAATTTCCCAAATCCCAGGGAGCTCTTTTAAAATAAGGGTAGCAGCTTTTTGACCTATGCCTTTACGTTGAAATTGTCCTAAAATAAAGAATTCAGCAACCGTCCAATCAATATCTGAGGAAGAGGCGATTTTATTAACCATTATAAAACCGGCCCGTTCTCCATTTGCTCTTATAAAATAAGCATGTCGATCTTCATGGGTAATATAGCGTTTAAGGTCAAAACACTCATAGAGCCCGTTTTTTGGCAAGCCCCATCCTGGCAGATTGCCACAATATTTTGACATATCATAAACATAAAACCGCGCCATATTCTGGAGGTATTCATAATCTTTAGGGGCTATTTTTCCTAATTTTATAATCATTTTATTTTTCCTAAAATCATCTTTAAATCAGAGTCGCTATAACAATGATCAATCATAATATTCGCCTTTAGTTGGCGGTTGAACCAGGTTTGTTGACGCTTGATATATTGCCGTGTCGCGATAAAGCTTTTTTCAAAGGCCTCTTTTTTTGTGAGCTCCCCTGATAAGTAGGTTTCGATTTCTCGCACACCAACGGCTTTTTTTAGGGAACTATCAGTCGAAATATTTCGCTCTAAAAGCCCTTTGACCTCGTCAAGGGCCCCTTGGTCAAACATAATCTCGAGGCGCTTTTTTGCACGGGCGATGACGTCTTCCCGCGGTGGATTAAGGTAAATAATCTTGTGCTCATAGGCCAGAGGCGTGGGGATTTTGCTTTGCCAGTCATAGAGGGGCTTTTCCGTCGAAAGGACAACCTCAAGGGCTCTGATAATGCGTTGGGTATCATTGGGCTTTAAGCGCTCAGCTCCTGCAGGGTCCTGCCGTTGGAGGTCTTTGTAAAGCTGCTCAGCCCCCCCTGGTAAAACAGATTGTTCCCGCAATTGCATGCGAATAAGAGGATTAATTTCAGGCACATCATTTAAACCCTCCAAGAGAGCTTTAATATAAAGGCCTGTTCCCCCAACAATCACAGGGGTTTTGTTAGTCGCAAAAGCGCTTTCAATTTCACAAAGCACATCACCGTGCCACCGTGCAACGGAGTAAGTCTCATGGAGGTCTTGAATGACCCCATAAAGGGCATGGGGAGCGCGGTTCAAATCACTTTGCGTTGGCCGCGCTGTGAGTAGCGAGAGCGCCTCATACACTTGAAGGCTATCGGCATTAATGACAACGCCCCCTAAGTGCTCGGCCAAATCAAGGGCCAAGGCAGATTTGCCACTGGCCGTTGGCCCCACAATGATATAAACGATCTTATTTTTCTTCTGCACTGCTTGATCGCTTTACCCTTGAATAGTGATAGAAAAATCTAGGCGGCTTTTAAGGCTTTCTTGCAGATTTTGTTCTTTAAAAATCAAGGTTGCCCAATCCTCTTTAAGGGTCTTTTGAACAAGGGTTAAGTGTGCGCCAAGGTAAGCTTCTTTGATGGCGGGGACTTGATGATCAAGGAGACCTGATAAAATAAGATACCCCCCTTTACTCAGAGCTCTTTTAATTTGAGGCGCCATATCAATAAGAGGCCCCGCTAGAATATTCGCAACAATCAGATCAAAGGGCGCAAGAGCCGCTACGGCTGAGCTCTCAAGACCCTCTGCCGTATAGGCTGTGATAAGGTCAGTCTCGTTATTTTCAACGGCGTTATAAAGGGTTTTTTCCGTGGCATCGGGGTCAATATCACTGGCAATGACTTTGACCTTAAAGAGCTTGGCAAGGGCCAGGGCAAGGATACCCGTGCCACATCCTAGATCTAAGGGGTTTCGTGGATGTACACCCTGAGCTTTTAAATATTGAAGAGCTTCTAAACACCCATGGGTTGTTCCATGATTGCCCGTGCCAAAGGCCGTAGAGGCTTCAATTTTAAGGGGAATTTGAGACCCCCAACTTGGGTTTTCAATGTGGGACCCATAAATGTAAAAACCAGCGATCTCAAGGGGTGGAAAATCTTTGCGGTTTTCTGCGAGCCAATCTTTAGGGGGGAGTTCAATGAACTCGAGGACAGGAGGTATCGTGCCATAGTCAACGTCTTTGATAAGGTCCTCAATTTTTTTTCGGGAGGGTTCTTCTTCGCAAATGCCCTCAACAACCCACAAACTCTGATCTTGGATGTCTTCAAATAACGATATAACACTGATATAATCTTCTAAAAGCTCACCGATGGCATAAGCCACGTCCTTGTCTGCTTTAATTCTCAGTTGCCAAATACCCATGTTACACATCCTTCGCATTTTTAACAAAACTCGAGACTACATTTTTAATGCCCGAGTGATCGAAGTGAATTTCCAGCTTATCCCCGGATAGGCCAATGATTTTCCCATAACCAAATTTCACATGGAAAACCCGATCCCCCATCTCAAAGGAGCCGCTGGCTTTTTGATAGGTGCGTGGTTTGAGAGAGGCAACATTTCCTCCTTTTTTGTTGGAAAAACCTAAGTAAGGTTCTCTTCCGGCATGGGGGTTGAATTTAAAGACCTGAGTGGAATTTTCCCGAGAGACATGTTCCACAGGGATTTCATCAATAAAACGAGAGGGAATACAGTTTTGCCATGTTCCATGGACTAAACGATTCATGGCACACAAAATGACGGCCTTTGATTTTGCTCGGGTGATACCAACATAAGCCAAACGACGTTCTTCCTCGAGGTTCCCCTCGTCGATGCTTTTTTGATGGGGGAATATTCCTTCCTCCCAGCCCGCTAAAAAGACCGTATCAAATTCAAGGCCTTTGGCACTATGGAGGGTCATCAAGGTGACAAGTTCCGAGGAGGAATCCGCATTTCTGGTGTTTTCCATGACAAGACTAACATGCTCAAGAAACTGTGCGATGGACTCAAATTCTTTGAGGGCATCTACCAATTCCTTGAGGTTTTCCAAACGTCCGCCAGCTTCGGGAGACTTATCTTGTTGCCACATTAACGTATAGCCCGACTCATCAAGAATCATCCGTGCTAAGTCATTGGGCTCTGTTGTCCCAAGGAGGCTTTGCCAGTGCAAAATATCATTAATCAAGCTTTGCAGACCTGTTTTTGCTTTCCCCCGCAGCTCATCGGTTTCAATAAGAATACGAGCGGCTTGAAACAACGGAATACCTTCCAAACGGGCATATTGGTTGAGGGTTTGAAGACTAGCGGCCCCAATGCCACGGCGAGGTGTATTGACAATGCGCTCAAAGGCAAGGCTATCACTTGGTTGCTGCACCATGCGTAAATAGGCCATGGCATCTCTAATCTCAAGGCGCTCATAAAAACGAGGCCCTCCTACAACCCGATAGGGAATGCCAAGGCTAATGAAGCGATCCTCAAACTCACGGGTTTGAAAGGACGCACGTACCAAAATAGCGATGTTAGATAAAGAGAGTCCCCCTCGTTGGCAGGCTTCGATTTCATCGCCCACAAAGCGTGCCTCTTCTTCCCCATTGTAAACATGCTTAATGAGGAGGGGGTCGCCCCCTTCTTTTTGGGTCCAGAGTGTTTTGCCCAAGCGCTTTTTGTTCTGGGTAATCAAGCCGCTGGCAGCCCCTAAAATATGAGGCGTAGAACGATAATTTTCCTCAAGGCGCACAACAAGGGCTCCGGGGAAATCCTTGTCAAAACGCAGGATATTGCTCACTTCAGCACCGCGCCAACTATAAATGGATTGATCATCATCCCCAACGCAACAAATATTTTTGCGCTTTTGGGCTAACAAGCGCAGCCATAAATATTGAGCGACATTGGTATCCTGATATTCATCCACCAAAATATATTTAAATTGCTTTTGATAGAGCTCCAGTACATCGGGGCTTCTTTTAAACAGCTCGAGGGTCAGGAGCAACAAATCGCCAAAGTCCATGGCGTTTAAAAGACGAAGACGCTCTTGATAAAGGCGGTAAACTTTTAAAACAGGGTCTTCCTTTGATCCCTCATCGTAGTAGCTAGAGCGCTCGGAAGAGGGCACTTTTTCGGGCAAGAAAGCCCGATCTTTCCAACGGCCAATAACGCCAAGAATATGACGGGGAGGCAGCGCTTTGTCGTCCATATTTTCTGCCTTAAGAATTTGCTTAATAAGGCGCAACTGGTCATCGGTATCAAGGATTGTAAAGTTCTGCTGGCGATCAATGAGCTCAGCATGGCGACGAAGCATACGCACACAAAGGGAATGAAACGTCCCAGACCATACCCCTTCTCCCCCAGAACCAATCATGGAGAGCACACGCTTCCTCATTTCATGGGCTGCCTTATTGGTAAAGGTAACCGAAAGAATTTGAGCAGGCAGGGCTTTTCCTTGACTTAAAATATGGGCAATGCGTGTTGTGAGAACCTTGGTTTTCCCCGTTCCAGCTCCAGCCAATACAAGTACAGGGCCTTCTGTTGTTCTCACAGCATTACGTTGCGGTTCATTGAGGGGCGCTAAATAATCAGGGTCATTATCTGGTGTCATGTTTGTCTCTATGGGCTCATATTGTTCGGTAGGTTGTAATTTGTGCATTGTTTTGTTACCGTAGTTATAGGAAAAACGCTTAGCTATTAGTTAAAGAGAGCGCAGGAATACATCAATGCTTCCAGTCTTACAAGAACGTCTCGCCGAAAAAACAAACCTCTCAAAAGCTGCTTTATTACTCTTAGGGTCACTTCTTTTATATACCATACAAGATGTCCTCATAAAGAGTCTACCGTCCAAATACTCTGTGTTTGAAATAATTTTCTTTAGATCCCTGTTTTCCCTCATTCCTATTTTTTTTCTAGGCTTTATGGAGCAAGGGCATTTTAAATCGCCTCTCCCTCTTTTGAAAACCCAATACTTGAAGGGGCAAGTTATACGGGCCTTTTTAATGTTTGTTTCCCTTATTTTTTATATCATGGCGTGCCGTTCTCTTCCTCTTGCGTCCCTTTATACCTTAACTTATACAACGCCGCTTTTTATGACCATGCTTGCTATTCCTTTTTTGGGAGAGCGAGTGGGTATTTATCGTTCTTTGGCAGTCATTATTGGATTTGTTGGGGTTTTTGTGACCTTGCAGCCTGGTAACGAAATGGTCCAGCTGAATGGTCTTTATGCGGTTGCTAGTGGTTTTTTTACAGCGATTGCCGTGGTGATTGGCAAGCGACTCTGTGCCCATGATAGCAATACACTTTTGGCCTTTATGTATACGATGGCGGGACTTTTGGGTTCTTTCATCATGCTTCCCTTTGTCTGGGTGACGCCGGATTTGGGGGCTCTTTTTCTGTTACTTGCAATAGGGACTTTAGGAGGCATTGCACAATTTGGTTTTGTGCACGCTTTTCGTGTTGCACCCATTTCTTCCCTTGCTCCCTTTGATTATTGTGGTCTTGTTTGGGCAGCCCTTGCTGGGTATATCCTATGGCAAGATATTCCCAGTTCTTACACGATTACTGGCGCCTTTCTTATTGTTTCCATGGGCTTGTTGACCCTTTATCGTGAGAAAAAACGGGATTACCCTGCTACCGCAATGTGATTCTATCTCATAGAACCCTCTGCATAATGCTCTTTTGGCGATAAAAAGTCAAAGACTCGACTTTCGC
>CAXBEY010000004.1:0-51058 GCA_963974885.1 uncultured Alphaproteobacteria bacterium | reverse complement strand
CCGTTATACTGAAAGAGTCGTCTCTACAGGGTAGATAAAACATGGCTCTTTCACAAAAAATTGTTCAAAAACAGGGGCAAACCCTCGCTTTTACAGCACAAATGCGCCAGGCTATTCAGTTACTTGAACTCTCCAATATTGATCTCCAAACTTACGTCAATCAACAGCTCCTAGAAAACCCTTTTTTAGAAGGAGACCGTCCAGATTCAGAGCAAGAGAGCCAAGATACTCGAGAAAATGAAGCCCCTGCCCCCCCTCAAAGCAATGATGACGCAGAAAAAGAGACTCTCTACGAAGAAATGGGCTCTGAAAATTATGACAATGTTTGGTCAAGTGACCGACGGCTTTCCTCAAAACAAGACCGTGACACAACAACGATTTCTGACCTGCAAAAATTCGATAGCATCGCGGCCGATGGCATAACCCTCCGAGACCACCTATTATCACAAATCAATACGGATATAGAAAGCGAACAGGATCGGCTGATTGCCTTTGCGCTTTTGGAAGCCTTAGATGAAACAGGGTATTTAACAGCTCCCCTCGATAAAATCGCCCAGGCTCTGGGGGCTGATTGTGCGGATATTGACCGTGTTCTTGCACGCCTTAAAGGGTGTGATCCCGTTGGGATTTTTGCCAACTCCCTTCGTGAATGCCTGTCCCTTCAACTTGAGGACCTTGGGCTTTTAGATAAAAAAGCAAAGGCCGTCCTCGAGTATATTGATCTCTTTGCCGAGGCAAAAATCCAAGACCTTCTTAGTAAAACAGGGTGTAGCCCTCAAGATCTCAAAGACGTCATTGAACAATTACGGCGTCTTGATCCAAAACCCGGTTTAAAATTCCAAACCACCCTTACACAAACCTTAATTCCTGATGTTTTTGTGCACCGTGACCCCAATAAAAGGACTTGGATTGTGGCTTTGAACTCTGAAACTCTTCCAAAAGTTTTGGTGACCCAAGACTATAAAATACGAGCAGGTCTTAATTTAAAAAAAGATAAAGACCTTCGGAAATATTACCAAGAACGCATGGGGGAAGCCAATTGGCTTGTACGTGCCCTTGACCAGAGAGCTCAAAATATTCTCAAAGTTGTGGAAGAAATTATCAACCAACAGCAGGGGTTCTTCGAGCAAGGCGTCACAGCGCTCAAGCCTATGAATTTACGTCAAGTGGCCGATGCCATTGGGGTTCATGAAAGCACCGTGAGTCGCATTACACAAAATAAGTATATGAACTGTCCCCGCGGTACTTTTGAACTGCGTTACTTTTTCAGCGCCTCTATCACCAATGCCTGGACAGGAGAAGATCAATCAGCCTTGCAGATTCAACATAAAATTCAAGAGCTTATTAAAAATGAGCCCCCTAAAAAACCCCTCTCCGATGATGCCCTTGTCCTCAAGTTAAGTGAGCATAGCTTTGATATTGCACGGCGCACCATTTCAAAATACCGAGAGCTCCTCAAAATTCCCTCCTCCTATGAACGCAAACGTCGCTACTTGAGGGGGCTTTAAGGGCCCTTAGGACTCCGATAGAAAATTATAAAGCAGCTTAATTTTCTCTGAGTTCTCCATATAACTTTGATAGATAAAGAAAATATCAACAGCCGGTGACTCTAATTCTGGAAGAATCGTAATGAGCTTCTCAGAGCTCAGCTCTACACCTTCATGGGATACAGGGGCAATTCCCAAACCATTTTCAACCATTTTCATCATACCAATACCCGAGTTGACCTTGATAAAAGGCTCAAAACCAAAAGGTAAAAATTGAAGGTGCCAATTAAAAAAGTTAAAGGGGCCTGACTGATTTCTATCAAATGAGATAATTTGATGATCTTTAAGGTCTTCAACGGTTTCAGGTAACCCATGTTCTTTTATATAGGCCTCACTTGCCCGAAGGGACATCTTAAAAGTTTTAATGGGTTTTTGAACGAGGTCATCTTGATTTGAGATAAAAGGCCGAATGGCAAGGTCTATATTTTCTTCAAAAAAAACAGGGGTCGAGTCCTGTCCTGTAATTTCAAAAGAAAAATCTCTATGGCTCTTATTGAACTCTTTAATAAGGGGAGGCAACCAAGTGCTGGAATAAGAATTTGTCGTATTAATTCGTATGAGCTCACTGTCACTTGACATATCTTTTTGATAGAGACTCAAAGACTGCTCATAGTTGTATACAATATTTTTTGCACGGGGGTAAAATAAGTGCCCTTCTTTCGTTAAAAGAATCTTTTTTCCCTGCACAAACGTCAGTTCAATGCCCAATTCATTTTCCAACCCCTCAATCATTTTACTAATATTAGAGCGTGAAATCCCCATAACATTAGAAACAGCCACATAGCTATTATGATCTGCCAGCAAGCAAAACGTCTTTAATTTCTCTATATCCACGGTCAACTCCTTCAAAAAAATAAACAAAAATATATTTATTTTGTTGCAAAAAATGCTTATTCAGTTTACGATCCACAATATAACATTTTTTGCCTAATAAGCAATTGAATAATTTTTGACCGTGGCAGGTGAGGTTTCAAGGTTGTTTAACCCTTTTTCAACCCCCTGTCCCCGATTTTGCAATCACTAAAAGATTGCGACAAGTTTTGTATCCCCTTTATTCCTGTTTTGTGGGATGCAAAAGAAAAGCATAGAGCGACTTGTAACCTCGCTATTTTGCTTTAAGTAAGTTATCCTAACTTACAAATCTGACTCGCCCAGATGAGAACCTGTTTTCCTGTAACAGACCTTATCTGGGCCTTTTTTATTCCAATAAAACTCCAGTAAAACTCGAATAAAAGAAAGGGTTCAGTTAAAAGCCGCTTAAAACCCAGCATCACCTTTGATAAGAAAGTTTTCCCAGGACTAGATCTTCAAAGGATCATTCGCCCTCACAACGATAGACTCTGGTGTGTAACCTTTGGCTGTTTTAATCATCCAAGATGTCCAGCCTAAAGCAGATTTTCCATCTAAACGCGTTAAGGTGGCCTGATCTTTTTTAAGGGAGATCCTGTAATCAAAAAGATTCTCACGGCCAAGATAGTGACGGGAAAACTCGGAAAAAAGCTTGTTATATTTTGCACCAAGCAACATCCTACAATAATCAACAAGATCTAAAGGACCAACACGAAGGCGTATTTTTTCTCCCTGGATCCAAACTTTTGTCCCAAGGGCGGCCCCTTGCCCAAGAACACCATGGCGCCCCTTTTCCCCTAAAAAGGTTCGTTCTTCCTGTTCAATCTGAAACCACCTTCCAGCAAATTGCTCGACAGAGACAGGGAGTTGAAAGTAATCTTTTAAGGCAACTTCAAGCCCAACTGCGGAGTGAGGTTTTTGCCATAATAATCCCACATATTTCAAGTAAGAACGTAAAGGAAGGAGGTGAGCATTATCTTCCGCAGCACGTGTCATACCCCCTAAATATTTTAAAACTTCTGCGACTTCTGTTTCGCCTGGAAGGTTGGGATTTAACGCAATGGTATATTTAACATGAATGCGGTAATGAATGGAACTTAAGCGATGGTTAAAAACATCCAAAAACTCTCGAAAGGCATAGTCTTTCTCTTTTAGGCGATCGAGAATTAACTCACTATACACATTTGGCAAGGGGCCCGTTTGTCCCGCAATCCCCATAAAATTGATCACTAAGGTTACAGGATCTTTTTCCGAGGCGGGCAAGGTGAGAGAATATAAATCACTGGGCGGTGTTGAGAGCAAGATGTTGGATTTAAGGCGCACGGATTCAAAGCTTGATTGCGCCGTTTCTCCTAGTCTTTTTTTGTCACCATAAAGGCCCTCAAGAAGTTTAACAGCTTGCGCAAATTCAAACTCATAAGGCTTTTCAAAAAGTTGTTGCTCTACGCTAGGGCTTTGTTTCCGGAGCGGGGTTGCCATAGTTTCCAAATTCCTTTTGCATTAATGCGTTGAACTTCAAGTTCACTAAATGAATTCACTGACGCAAATTGCGGCAAAACATGATTCAACACTTGAGAAAAAAGAAACGCGCGGGTGTCACGACTAATGCTATCTGCCATGGTAAGTGTGAACTTTGTTCCATGAACGAACCCACGCCATGCATCATACCCAAGTCGCCGGGTCACACGTTTAGCCTCAAATTTCCGCATAATACTAAGCTCAGAAACGACATTACCATCCTCAAAATCACCATACTGGCTCACAAGTTCTTTGAGCATTTTTAAATTCACATCATTATCCGATAAAGATAAATGCCCCAAAGCCAGATGAGAAATAAGGCGCCACTGACTTAACGCCTCACGATTTAAATAGTGCTGTGATGTTGGTCGATCCAAACAGTACATACGTTCCACAGGAATA
The DNA here is from genome assembly GCA_963974885.1 of uncultured Alphaproteobacteria bacterium. GTDB lineage: Bacteria > Pseudomonadota > Alphaproteobacteria > Caedimonadales > UBA9215 > UBA9215. Next base: position 46,742 of record CAXBEY010000004.1, on the reverse strand, counting down.
GACTGATCACTTTGAAGCTCTGTTCCCGCTGTCAAAGATCTGGCAAGAGATCTATTGGTGCACAATATTTCAGCATAAACAGAGTGATCAGCGGGCAATTCCACATTAAATTCATAATCAATAAAGGAAAGGTAAGTTTCATTTCCAGGATATTGAGCATCTTCGCAATAGCTTCGCCTTGCATGCCAAAATAAGGACTGTTCTTTTTCTTTTTCCCCATGGGTATAGCTAAAATAAGGAGCATATTCAATGGGATCACGCGCACCTTCACGACTTCCCAGCACCCGTTGAATGCTATGAACCTCCGTGGTATCTTCACGGCGCTGATCAGCCACCAAGCGATAATCAACGATTTTATGTGTAATACGAATAGGCTCTGACACTTTTTTAAAGAGATTAATAATAGGGACACAGCCAAGTTGGATATTACTTACATCAAAGTCTTTGTCTTCCAAACCCACAGCATCTGAAATTTCAATATACAAGGTGAACTCTTTCTCATCGGATTGAAAAGAACTCGCTTCCACGTCAAAGAACATAAATTTTTGAGGGTAGGCAAAATATTCCTGCAAGAGACGATAGCCTGGGTGACCATGATCAGGGTACGGCATCACAGCCTCATCATCCTCAAACCCAACGGCCGTTGTTAAATTTGGGAGAGGGAAAGCATAATTCTTTGGATCAACCTTAGGGCCATAGCTCACAGCCGTAGAGGGATCCCCAAGAAAAAGAGCTTCATAAATTTTATTTTGTAAAATAGGGTCACCAACAATATGAAAGCGCAATTTGCCGAGCTCTAATTCTGATACAACTCCTGCAACGGACTTCAAATGGATACGCAAAACACGATGGGTAGAAAAATATCCAGCCTTTTTTGGCAAATCAAAGGTGGGGACAATATCAATAGACTCAACACTCAAAGGATAAATATCAAGATCCGAACAAGTTTGAAAACGGCAAATATCACCATCCATACCATGAACATAAAGCTGTGTCCCTTTATTCACACGAAAGCGCCCTGTCAATTTCCCCTTTTGACCACAGGTCTCAAACTTTGTAATAGCGTATGAGGGAAGGGGGGCAACAAATTGAGGGTAAAGTGTTTCAAGAAGAGCTGTTGAAATACGAGGAAAAAGATCATCAACATCCCTTTGAAGACGGGCGGTTAAAAAAGAAAAGGACTGTAATAGTCGCTCAACATGAGGATCTGCTGATGCCACATTGGAAAAATCAAGACGACCCGCAACCTTTGGGAAATTGCCGGCAAAACGCCCCCCTTCATGGCGAAGGTAGGCCATTTCCCTTTGGAAATACTCAAAGAAATGTTTATGGTCTGTCACGTAACAACTCCCTATAAAAGCCTGCCATATTCTATTGCTTTAATAATGATGCCATATAAATTCATGAAAGGCCATGCAGAAACAGTGAAAGAGCCCTTTTCAAAACAGGTTTTAGCTAGCTGTGATTTTCCGCCCTTACCTTTTGAAAGTTCTTTGAAAGCTTATCCAAGGGGAAAGCTAAGTCAGAGTCTTTGGACGTCAAAATATGCTGCCATCCTTTTTGCCTCCCACGATCTAAAACAATGGGCGCCTTAAGATTTGTTGTCAAATGCAAGTGGCCATTTGGCTCACGCACAGTCACCACAGAATAAATATCAACATCGCCTTGTTCTCTATCATAGGCCTTTGCAAAGGTGCCAAGGGACTCTTGATCAAAGAGAGACTCACCATTAACATGGGGATACAAAATAAAAGAAATGGCTGGGTTATCAACACTTACCATCAATTTAAGTGGATCATAAAACCCATCCTTTAAATTCTGAATATAGAACTTTTTCAGCTCTGGAAAGCCCGGAACACCCGTTGAAAATTCATAAATTTTGATACTTTCTGCCACCGTAGCCATGGGCGTACCCTGTTTTGTTTTATTATTATCTTCCATCATTATCTCCCAAATATTAAATATTACTTAACAAGTTTTTTAAGGTTTCGTTTTCTTTAGCAAGAAGGGTTTGGTTCATATTGAGCTTTAACATTTCCTGCGTTGACCTAATAAATTCTGCCAATAAATCAGCATCCGTTAACTCTGACATGGTTTGTTGCAAATAAGCTAACTCTTCATCATTGCGACCTGAAAGGCCTTCTAGCTGCCCCAATTGCTCTCCAAGGATTTTCTTTGAATCCGTCAGACCCTCAATGGCCTTTCCAATGCCATCCTGCATGCCTTGCAAGCGGATTGTATTTGATGACCCTGGGATCCCATCGGGTGTGACAGCGGTCCCACTTTTAAGATAAAAAACAAGGTCTCGAACGCCAGGATCCACGGCAGAGGCCCCATATTCAAAAGCCTCTCCATCTTTAAAGGTCGCCGTATGTATTCCTTTTTCACCAATAAAATAGGCATCATAGGTTGCATCAGGAGCTGCCGCTGCCGCAGGCATTGCTGCAAGGGTAAAATCCACCGCATTGCTTCTTGTGGCATTGCCACCCATCAGGCTGCGCCCTTCAAAATCCTTTTTATTTAAAAGAGTTTCAATCTCATCCAATTTCTTTTGGCAGAATGTTGAAAATCCAGCATCTCTGATGGTTGGGTCTCCCGCTTGTGTCACTCGGGTGCGCACTTCCGTTGCAATTTCTTCCAAGCGCTTGTTAATGCCATAAGCTAAGCTAATGCGCCCTGTCAGCAAAGTCACCTTTGGTTTGATGGAATCACTTTCCATGGTTTTTTGCTCAATATTTAAAAGCTGCCGCGTTTTTTCTGCGGTCTCTGGGGCTTCATATCCTCCCCCTAACTTACCCGATGCAATGCGCCCACTGGCTTCGGCAGCACTTTGCCCAAGGGTTCTAATGGCTTCTCGTGTTGTATTTCCTTTGGAAAGATCTGATACACGTCCTTCAATAGAATTAACATCTTGCATATTAACGACTCCCTTAAATTGCAGACATCAGCTGCTGTAACATTTCTTTACTGGCTTGAAGCATCTTAGAGGACGCCGCATAAATACGTTGGGCTTCCATTAATTGGGCAATTTGGCTTTGCATATTAACCCTGGTCCGCGCGATAAGATCTGTTTCATTGTCTGCTAAAATTGTACTTTGAACATCAAAAAGGGATTGATTGTTTTTGGCATCCACAGCGGCATTGTGCCAAATAGAGTTTGCATAACTCATGAGAGATTCACTGCGTCCACTCATGGGGCCAGCCGTGGCAAAAGCTAAAGATTCATCAAAGGCAGCCATCATTTTTGTGATAAGACGCCCATCACCAGGTTGGATAGCATTGGGGTGCGTCACGAATGGTTCTGTCGAGGCCATAGACCGAGACAAAAATTCAGGCGTTGCTTTGATATCGGCTCGAATATCAAGGCTTTGGGTCAACCCCACGATACCAGCAACACCATCTTGAATAAAACGAGTCCCCGTTGTGAAAAGATCATTGAGGCCAAAATGATGTGAGAAACCAAGGCCACTTCCCAGTTCTTTTGCTTCAGGGTCAGTCATAGAGACAAGGGCAATACCTTGATTTGCATTGGTTGCTGTTAAAACAAGTTGATCATCGGCATTAAGGGCGGCGGTTCCATCGGCACCAAGAAAGAGATTAATGGCGGCCACAACAGCATTAATGGTTTGAGGGCCTGCTGTTAAGTCAAGATCAAGGGGGGCTGCGATATAATTTCCCGTTGTGTTATCGACAATCCCAATACGAACCACACCATCCATTTGCATGGTCGTGACACCTGGGGTTGTAAAAGTCCTTGTTCCCGTTAGGACTGCAGGAATTGGAAAGCCGCTCCCTTGGTTATGAACCGCATTCATTTGATCCCGGAATTTTTCTGTGAATTCATCCAGTTCAGCTTGCATGCCGGGTAAAATAACATCTCGCGCCTTTAAATAGGCTCCAATTTGACCACTTGAAATTGATCCCGTAATGTCAATTCCATTGATGCTTATTTGGCCAAGGGTTGCGATCGTATCCGTTGGTCCGATAGAGGTCGCCTTTGAAAAGACTAATTGCTGGGCGCCTGTTCGCAAAAGAAGAGCTTGACCTGTATTTGTTGTAACATCCAACGCCATATTGTCCCGACGCAACACTTGAATATCCATATACCTGGAGAGCTCTTTTAAGAGGGAATCTTGTTTATCTTGAAGGCTACCGGTGGTCCCTCCCCGCCCATCGGCCAAAGCAATATCACCATTAATATCTTCAAGGCTTGTTAAAATCCGATTCACATTATCAACGGAATCTTGGATACCATTTTCTGCGATAAAACGCTCATCTTGAAAGAATTTTCCAAGCTGATTAACATATTTAACCGTCTCTTCCATCTTTGCTAAGACACCTCTTTGGTGTCCTGGGGTCGCAGGAGCATCTTCCAAAGTACTTAAACTTGTTTTCAAGGCTGCCATTTTTGATCCAAGAGCCCCTTGATCACCGGGCTGTCCCATTTGGCGCTGAATTGTTGAATAAGAAGCTGCCAATGTTTCAAGATAGCTCACCTCAATAGACTGAACACGCACAGCTTCTGTCCGTAAAGCGTCCCCATTACGAACTTCTGGCAAAGCCGTGACACCATAAGAAGTACCCCCAATGGTATTGGTCACAACAGCGGTATTTTTTTCCGTATAATCGGTGTTAGAGGCATTGGCAACGTTATTAGAAATCGTCTGAATTACACGTTGCTGGGCAGCTAAGCTACTGACAATAATATCACTCATCTCATCACCTTAAAGGGCTTGGTCCAATGCGGCCAAAGACCCACCCCCCTGTTTTGCGTAATGCTGTTGGCGATTGACCACATATCCACGATTATTATAATTCTGGACGGGTTGTACCACATCTAATACGGTTTCTTGCATCATCCTGACAAAACGAGATTGAGCTTTTTCAAAACGCTTAATATAAAGCTCATGCTCAACACTTAAATCACCAAGGAACGCAATCCGCTCTTTTAATAACTCAAATTTTTCCCATTTCTTTAACAAGGAGGCCATGGCCTTATCAACCTTTATTTTATCGATACAGTTTTGATAAAGGGTCACCAAAGGCTCTTTTTCTGTTGTAATCACCCCCGCTTCTTTAATCTTCATTTTCTTTAACAAAACCAGTTCTTCCTGGGTCATCTCAATCAAGCGATCGACGAGTTTAAGCAGCTGCTGCGCAAACATGGCTTCTCTCCTGTTGTTTCATGGGCAGACGGCTCATTGACTGATAGGTTTGATGAGCCTGAGCCCCCGTCCCTTTCAAATCCTCTAATCCACCTTGACGACGTAATATATTCTCAATTTGACTTACCATGGCCTTAGCTGCCCCTGATGCGGCAATTTTTTCCGCCATGCCCTCCGCAAGAAGGCTACTATACATTTCTGATTCAAAGCCATCTTCATTGGATTCATTGGCCTCAGAGAACATCTGCCCCACCATCTGGGTAAAAAATGTCCCCACAAAGCCTTGGGCAGCATCGTGCATTTTTGTCTCACGGCTCAAGCTGGATAAAGGAGCCTGCTCTTGCAATCTAAGGGGGGCTTGACTTTCCATTACTTCACCTCCAGTTCAGCTTGCAAAGCGCCAGCTGCCTTAATGTTTTGTAAAATCGCAATCATATCGCGGGGATTCACCCCAAGGGAATTTAAGCCATTCACCAACTCTTGCAAAGTAACCCCTTCATTCAGTACGGTCAGCTTCCTGTCTTCTCCCTCGTCAATGGTAATGCCTGTACGTTCAACCACCTTGGTTTCCCCTGTAGTCGAAAAGGGGTTCGGCTGTGAAACTTGAGGAGTTTCTGTAATTTTAATGGTGAGGTTTCCATGACTAATAGCAACCGTTGAAATGCGGACATTATGCCCCATAACGATCACGCCATTTTGCTCATCAATGATGACCTTAGCCGCTTGATCTGGGGTAACCATCAATTGCTCAATTTGTGTAATAAAACTCAGAGGATTTTGGCGATATTGGGGCGGAATTGTTAAGCGTACCGTTGCTGGATCAAGGGCTTCTCCTAATGCTGTGCCAAATTTCTTATCTTTTGCAAACTGGTTGATACGGTCAGCAATACGCTTTGCCGTTGTAAAGTCAGCATTATGCAAAGACATGTTAAGGGTAAAGGTGTTTTTGAGCTCAAAGCCCACTTCTTTTTCAACGATGGCCCCATTTGTGATCTTTCCACTTGTGGGCACCCCTTTTGTAATACTGGTTCCCGTTTTCCCAGAGGCCCCAAAAGCATTTGTTGCAACAGGCCCTTGAGAAACCGCATAAACGGCTCCATCGGCACCCACCAGTGGTGTTACCAATAACGTTCCCCCCAACAAATCCTTTGCTGTTCCAATGGCAGAGACTGTCACATCAATTCGTGACCCATGCCTAGAGAAGGGCGGTAAATCTGCTGTTACCATAACAGCTGCAATGTTTTTTGATTTTAGCGTTAAGGCTTGATCTCGAACATTAACCCCTAAACGCTCGAGCATACTAATAATCGTTTCCTTAGAGTACGGTGTGCTTTTTAAGTCGTCCCCCGTCCCTTTAAGACCAACAACGAGACCATATCCAACAAGTTGGTTATCCCGTACGCCTTCAAAGGAAACGATATCCTTAATGCGCACTTTACCAGCACTCACCCCCGTTGCCAGAGCAGCAAGGACCAGAAAGGTCATAAACCCTTTGGTCAATAGTGCTTTATTAAAGAAACAAGTCATCACGTTCATCTTAAAATCACTTTCAATCATCTTCTCTCTCAGGTCCATGCGAGAAACATGCCAAGTCCCCTAAAAAAGAGATTAAAAGAAGCTATCTCAAAAAAATGATAAAAAAAAGCACCTCCAGTGGAGATGCTCTATCATGGACTTAAAAATTTAAGCGCTTTAAAAGGGCGCAACAAGACCCATGGCGTCTTTGACTTGACGAAGGGTTTTGTTTGCCAGAGTGCTGGCGTGCTCGGCACCGTTCTTTAGAATGGCTTCAAGTTCTGTTTTGTCGCATAAGTACTCAGTCATCTTTTGTGAAATAGGCACCAGCTTATCAATAAGCACATCGGTCAAGAGAGGTTTGAATTCTGAGAAAGATTTACCGGCTAAGGCTGGTAAAACTTCCTCTAGGGCCTGACCCACGAACGCTGCATAAATAGTTACAAGATTCTTGGCCTCAGGACGATGGTTAAACCCCTCCAGTGTTTCAGGTAAAGGTTCCGGATCTGTTTTTGCCTTGCGAATTTTTTGCGCGATCTCGTCAGCACTGTCCGTTAAATGGATGCGCGAGAAATCAGAGGGATCAGACTTGCTCATCTTTTTTGTCCCATCCCGCAGGCTCATAATCCGTTTTGCTTCTCCTTTAATAAGAGGTTCTGGAACGGTAAAAATATCCTTTTGAAAGCGATGATTAAAAGAGAGAGCAATATCTCGGGTCAGCTCAATATGTTGCTTTTGGTCATCTCCCACAGGCACATGGGTTGTTTGATACAACAAAATATCAGCCGCCATAAGAGTTGGATACGCCAGCAATCCTAGGGCTGCATTATCGCGCTTTTTCCCCGCTTTATCCTTAAATTGAGTCATACGATTTAGCCAGCCCAAGGGCGTCATGCAAGATAACAACCACCCCAATTCAGCATGGGCAGGCACATGGCTTTGTACAAAGATAGCGCTCTTTTTAGGGTCAATACCTGCTGCCAAATAGGCCGCTGCAACTTCTAGGGTCGCTTGGTGAAGGGCCTTTGGATCTTGGGGAACAGTAATGGCATGGAGGTCTACAATGCAAAAAAGAGTCTCGGATTGGTCTTGCAAGTCTACCCAGTTTTTCAGGGCACCAAGGTAATTTCCAATGGTCAGATTATTAGTGGGTTGAACACCGGAAAGAATACGCCCTGTCATAAAAAAACCTCTTTGTTTTATTTGCGTTTCAGAATATTGAAATCACTTTTTTTGATAATGCCCACAATATAGCATACCACCGCATAGGACAAAACCCCTGCCCCCACCATAACAATAAGAACAATTATCTCATGCAGGCGTGATCCTTGAGCCCGCTCCCAAAGCAGATTGCGTAAATAATACACAACGCCAAAGCATACTAAACTTGCAAAAAAAAGTTTAGGGAGAAAGACTTTAAAACGATGGGAAAGCGGCATCATATCTCCCCTTTGGGTAAACATATAAAGTAAAAATGCATTAAGCCAGGCTGCTATGGCCGTGGCAGCGGCAAGGCCGACATGCTCATAGTAACGAATGAGAATTAAATTAAGGGTCAAGTTCAAGACCATCGCAGCAACGGCAATTTTAACGGGGGTTTTTGTATTCTCCCGAGCAAAGAAAATGTTGGTAAAAATCTTGATCATGATATAGGCCGGAAGGCCCGTTGAAAAGGCCATAAGTGTATAGGAAATTTGCAGGACATCCTTTGGTAAAAGCTTACCATGAAGGTAAACAACCTGAGCAATGGGTTCAGCTAAAACAAAAAGACCAAGGGCCGCCGGAACAGCAAGGGCAAGGGCATATTCAAGGGCCAAATTTTGTGTTTTATAGGCCGTTGTATAATCTTTGAGGCGCACTTGTTTTGAGAGCATGGGCAAAAGCGCCGTCCCCATGGCAACGCCCACCGTACTTAAAGGCAGCTGATTAAGGCGATCGGCATACTCAAGGTAAGAGATCCCGCCTTCGCTCAAAAAAGATCCCACAATAATATCCAAAAACATATTAATTTGTACAACGCCGCCACCGATAACAACGGGCAAGAGCAGTTTAAAAAAGCGCTTCACGTCTTTCGTTAGTTTCGGACGTCTGAGCTTCATAGCATACCCGTGCTTCCAGGCCGGTACCATAACCCAGAGAGCTTGAATAATACCGCACACTGCAACACCAATGGCAAAGGCTTCACCATTATTCGTGGTAAAGGACTTCACAGCAAAAACCGTTGCAATAATTGAGATATTACCAAACATAGGCGAGGAAGCCGCATAAGCAAAGCGCTCAAGGGAATTGAGAACCCCACTAAAAAGAGCACAGATAGAAATAAAGAGCAAAAAAGGAAAGGTAATACGTGCAAAATCGATGGTATATTGAAGGCGCTCAGGGGTTTTTGAAAAGCCCGGCAAAAGAATTTTGATCACAAAGGGCATAAATATTTCGCTCAAAACGACAAAAGTTGAGAGCACAATCACCAACAAAGAAAAAATTTGCTCTGCGTAATTTCGGGCTTTTTCAGGACCATCCTTGGCGAGCATTCCAGCAAAAATCGGCACAAAAGCTGAATTAAAAGCCCCTTCCGCAAAAATACGTCGCATCACACTTGGAATCTTAATGGCAATCACAAGGGCATCAGACATGGCCCCTGCCCCCACAAGAATAGCCATGAGCATACTTCTAAAGAAGCCAAACACACGGCTCCCCATTGTAAAGAGGCTAATGGTTGCAACAGACCTGATAAGATGCATCTACGGATTATTCCTTTTTCATGACTTTCTCTTTTCTAGCAAATCCTTGCCTTAACGGCAAGTCTTCTAGCAATTAGTAGAGATTTGTTTTTTTTGTTAGAGGCTCTCTATATTCTTTGCTATCCTCGTATCATATAGGGAGTTTTATAATGTATAAAAAAAATTGGTTACTCATCAACACAGCTTTCCTAATGATTTTAGGTGTTGTCTCAAGCAAGGCTGAGACTCAAAAATCACCTCCTGTTCCCCAGGGCCATCACCTTAATATCTATCAAGAAAAAGAAATCTCTCTGCTCTATAAGGCCGCCGCCAATGAAGTTATTAAAGCCCTCAAAGAAAAACCGACCTGTGTTGTTTTGCTCCCTACGGGTTCTACGCCGGAAAAAATGTATCGAGAAATTGTTGCACACTTTAAAAAAGACCTCTCCCTTGACCTCTCCCAAGCAAAGTTTTTTAATTTAGATGAATATGTTGGTTTGCCGCCAACTCACCCGTTAAGTTATGCTTATTATATGGAACATTATTTTTATGGTCCGTTGCGGGCCCTTGATCCAAAGCGGGCCCCACAAAAAGAAAATTCTTTTATTTTATCAGCTAATGTTGGCGAAACGCCTCAAGAAACTTTGAATCGTTTTAAAAAGAATTTGGCAGATGCGGGCGCCATTGACCTTGCAATTTTAGGGGTTGGGGGGGCTTTTATTTTCAAAACCCTTCAGGGAAAAGATATCATAAAAGGAGGGCATATTGGCTTTAATGAACCCGGGACAAAGCCGACTCAAGAAACCCATTTGGTCACCCTCACGTCAAAAACGCGCAAAGATACACGTCATCGTTTTCTCTCTCTGCAGGCCTTAATGGATCAAGGAGAAATCGCCAAGCAAGACGCAGCAGGTGTCCCCACAAAAGCTCTAACCATGGGTTTAAAAGAAATTCTCTCGTCCAAAAAAGTGGTCCTCCTTGCAACGGGGGAAGGCAAAGAAAGAGTTATTAGGGAAATTTTCAAGAAAGCAGCCAACCCTGATTTTCCTGCAAGCTATCTTTTGAAACACCCCAGCGTTTCTTGGTATTTCGATGAGTTTGCAGCAAAGTCCTTAGGGGTCAAACCTTGGGTCTATGCTCAATCGTCAACCTATTTCCCACGACATTGGCTTAAACAATGCGCCCACTGCTTGGCTCTAAAAAAGAAGACAGATACAATTTCTCTGGTTGATTTTGTCAAAGAAGGGGTCCCAGAAGAGGTGGTAAAAGCCTATCAAAGTCACCGTTTTCGCACAATTTCAGGGGAAAAGGCTATTATCCAGGATTTTAAAAATGGCTTACTCAGCAATCGAGATGAGCTCCCCCAAGGCCAAACTATTTTAATCATGTCACCCCACCCTGACGATGATGTCATTAGCATGGGCGCAACATTGAAAAAACTTATAGAACGAGGCAATACGGTTCACGTGGTTTATGCTGTAACGGGCTCTAATGCTGTTCGGGGAAGCCTCGCTGACTATCAAAAAGAGTATGGGAAACAGAATGCAAGTGATCCGATAAAAGCTGCCTTTGACGCCAAAGCCATGGTACGCGAAAAGGAAGCCAGAGCCGCGACAAAAACACTTGGCGTTCCTTCCAAAAATCTCCATTATTTTAGAGCCGATTATTACACAAGAAGGGGCATTCCTGGGGTCAATCCTTTCTCTGCTGCGGATCATAAACGTATGCAAGTTTTGTTGGTAAAGATCAATCCAGATATGATCTTTTTTGCCGCAGAAGATGACCCCCATGGCGCCCATAGCCTTGCTAGCAAGCTCATCGCCCATAGCCTTGAAACACTCGGGAAATATGGAAAGTTAACAGGCGTTAGTCTTTGGGGATATCGAGGGGCTTGGAATGAATGGTCTTTGGATGATCCTGATCAATTAACTTTCGTCTCCTTTGATGAGAGCAGTATGAAGCAGAAAATTATGGCCATCAAAGAGCATGAATCTCAGCTCAATCCTCTTTTTCCCGGGGACGACAGTCGTGAGTTTTATGAGCGTGCCAAAGCACGAAACAGAGCAATGGCATCGGAATATTATACCCTCATTGATGTGACTGCTAATACGCCTAAGGAGAATGAAACAGCAACCCTAAACTCATTATCTCAGCCAAAAGCCATGCCCTATCTTGAAGCTTTCAAACGTTTTAAGGTAAAAGATTTTATTCACCACTACCGTTAACAAACAAGGAAGAAAAATGAAAAAATATAGCATTGCAACAGCTCTCATCACCTCTTTACTTATCTCGTCAGCCAATAGCGCTCAAGAGGGAAAAACGAAAAAAGAGGCCACAGGTCCAAGTAAATACTGGACATTTTTACAGGGTTTTGAAAAGGGAGCTTCAGAGAAAAAAACCGACAACTTAAGTGACATTTCAGAAACTCTAACTGATCTTATCAAGGTACGGGAAAGCTTTAAAAAAACATGTTCAAAAAATAAGGATAAAAAATGTCGCGAGCTCTTAGAGAGCTATCTTAAAATAGAAATATCCATGGTCGACGAATTTAAAAAAGATATCCTTGAAAGCAGCATAAACTTGAAAACAGCCCTCAGAAACCTCTCAGAGCTTTAGGGAAAATTAAATAAATAGGGCCACAATGGAACTGAAGGAGAATTTTATAACAACTAAAAGAAGGAGAAACCTTTATGAAAAAATTCAACATTACCTTAATCCTTAGCACTGCCCTCTTTGCCCTGCCTGTGGCCACCGTCCATGCTGGAGCCTTGCCTACAACAGATGGCGACGGAAAATATTGGACCTTCTGGCAAAAGTTGCAGGAAAGTAATGCTCTCAAAATTAAACAAAACCGTGAGGCCCTTTCAGAGACCATTCAAAGTTCTCTTGGGGCGCAAAATCAATTCAAAAGCTCCTGTAAGAAAAGCAATGACCAAAGGTGCCGAGATTTTTTGGAGACTCTTCTTAACGCAGAACAGGCTATTCTAACGGCAAATAAAAAAATGGCCCAACGGGGAAAAAAAGACTTAAGAAAGGCTCTTAGAGACCTTAAAAAACTTTAGAAAAAGTTTCCTTAAGGGCGTGATCAACGTCATCTAGGGTGGCGTTTATTCCTATAGGAATCTCTGCAAAAGTCCCTCAGAACTTTAGGGAAAATTAAACAAATAGGGCCACAATGGATCTTAAGGACACTTTGACAAAAACCAAAAAAGGAAAAGACTTTATGAAAAAATCCAACATTACCTTAATCCTTAGCACTGCCCTCTTTGCCTTGCCTATGGCCACTGTCCATGCAGATAACGCTCCCCCAATAAATGGCGACGGAAAATATTGGACTTTTTTACAAGAGATCAATAAGGATGGTCCAGCAGAACAGAAGCAAGCAAAAAGCCTTATGTCGGTCATGCAAGCCGCCACCATGTTACAAGAGGATTTTAAGAAGCAATGTCAAAAAAGTAGTAGCCCCAAGGCCAATGGTCCAATGTGTAAGGATGCTTTACTCCTTGTTCTTAAGGGATTAATAGCTCAACAAAAGCTATTAAAAGACTTAACGGCAGAGGGTGAGAAAAAGATGACTATTGCTCTTGAAAAAGCTAAAAAACTTTAGAAAAAGTTTTCTTAAGGGCGTGATCAACGTCATCTAGGGTGGCGTTTATTCCTTGTTTTTGCAACGACGTCACGCCGTGTCCTTTAATGCCACAGGGAACGATGCCCTTAAAATGAGATAAGTCAGGCGTCACATTCAGCGCAATCCCGTGGAAGGTAACCCATTTAGAAATACGCACCCCAAGGGCTGCAATTTTATAGTCAACACCCTCGCCCTTAAAGTCAGTTGACGGCGCCTTTTCAGGAACCCATAAACCGACACGCCCTGCTCGGCGAAAAGCCTCAACACCAAATTCTTGGAGAGTCAATAGCAACCACTCTTCCAGGGACCACACATAGGCCCGCAAATCTTTTGTCCGTTTATTGAGATCGAGCATGGCATAGACAACACGTTGCCCCGGGCCATGGTAGGTGACCTCCCCCCCTCGCCCTGTTTCAAAAGCCGGTAACGAATGATCTAAAATATCTTCCCGCTTTGCACTAGTGCCCAGGGTATAGAGAGACGGGTGTTCAAGGGCCCAAAGAAGCTCTGTTTTTTCACCCTGCTGAATGGCTTTGACCCTTGCTTCCATTTCGGAAATGGCCTCTTCATAGGGGACAAGACCAAGTGCCGTTACCCATTGCGGTGCTATCTTATTTTTCATCACGCGGCGACCTTGTCTTCACGTTTCTCTTTCCCTTGGCATAATCTGGCAATGGGGGCAAAAGAGCGACGATGATGGGGCGTAATACCCTGATGAGCCAGGGCTTCTTGATGACCTTTTGTCCCATAACCAGCGTTGGTTTCCCAGCCATAACCAGGGTACTGCTGTGCCAACTTTCTCATTATTTTATCTCGACTGACCTTTGCAATAATAGAGGCTGCCGCGATGGAAAAACTAAGGCTGTCTCCTTTTTTGACCGTTTGAAGGGGACATCCAAGAACAGGTGCGCAAAGGCCATCAACCAGCGCAAAAACAGGTTCAATGGGCAAAGCCTCAACGGCTCTTGCCATTGCTAACAGAGCCCCTTGGCGAATATTTAAGCGATCAATTTCAGCCTCACTTGCTTGGGCGCAACCAATATAACAATGAACCCCTTCAGAGGATCGTAAGGTCTCATAGGCATTTTCTCGACGCTTAGCCGTTAGTTTTTTAGAATCATCAAGGAGAGTGAGCAGGTCTTGGGGGACAGTTTTGAAATCAGGGAAAATAACAGCGCCGGCAACAACGGGTCCCGCCCAAGGACCGCATCCTGCTTCATCAATCCCCGCAATAAAACCTTTTCCCTTGAGCCCATCAAGAGCCCTTTGTTCAAACGTAAAATCAGGCATCTGATTTTGAATCTTTAGGTTCTATGGAATCCGTTTCAGAAGTCTGCGGTTCGGAGGCTTGAGGAGGAGACCCCTCAGATTTGCTTTCCTCAACAACGATTGCTTCCTCAGTGTCAGAATCAATGTCACTCTCAAATTCAGGCTCAATTTTAACCCCGTCTCTTTTAGGCTTATTTGACGAGGAAAACTGCTCTGCAAATTTCTTACACGAGTCTTTTATCCTCGAAATAGCTTGCATTTGGGGTGCATAGACAGTGCTCATTAATTCATCAGCACTCTCAATGCCCCCTGGGGCAACATTATGTAAACGTCGCGCAGCCAACAGCCACAAAGGACTCAACGCCAAAGACAACGCCGCAAGAGACACAATAAGTTGCTCACCTTCTGCATCAATAATTTTTACATCACAGCCAACGGTTACTAGGACAAAGGCAAACTCACCCATCTGGGACAGAATCAATCCTGCTAAAAAGGCCCGTGACCACGGCTGTTTGAAAAAGTGGAGGGCGCCAATGTTGAGGGCCGTTTTTCCAAGGGTAATAAAAATGAGCAGGATGATAACTTTGCCAAAGTTCTGCCAGATAAAAGCAAAATCAAGGAGCAATCCAACGGATAAAAAGAACACCATAAGCAAAACACTTTGGATCGGCTTTGTTGCATGAATCATGGTTTGGCGTTCACTAGAGTTACCAATGATCAAGCCTCCCAAAAAGGCCCCATAGGCAGCAGAAAGTCCAAGAAGACCCGATAAGCTTGCCATACCAAAACAAAAAAGCATGGCTGCCAAAGGTTGTAAATCTTCATGTCCACTATAAAGTTTTGAGAAAGGAAGAGAGAGTTTCTCACGGCGACTTAAAAAGAGAACAATAGCTAGCAAAATACCAACGGCAAGGGCCACCTTAAACAATACATCCCAACCGAGGCCATCTCCTCCCATGCCACGAATAATCAAGATCAGAGGCACAATCAATAAGTCTTGCGCAATTAAAACACCAACGGCAACACGTCCCGTTTCCGTCCGCAGTTCACCAATACTTTCTAACATCTTAATGGCAACCGCCGTCGATGACAACGCAATGCTAAAGGCCAACACAACAGACAATCCTGCAGAAAGGCTAAAGATTTTCCCAATGCCTAAAACCACCACAAGGCTCGCCCCCAACTGCACCAACGCCGTTGCCAAAGAAACAAGCCAAATCCGCTTAAAGGCTCTCAGACTCAGTTCCATGCCCACCAAAAACAGCAACATAATCACACCAAGCTCGGCCAAGGCAGTGACCATAGTACGATCTCCCGCCAAATTAAAAGCCGAAAGAATCACACCACCTAAGATATATCCCAGAACAGCGGGCTGTTTAAAACGCTCAAAAAGAAGGCCACACCCAAGGGTAGCCAAAACCACCAGAGCTATCTGCGTTAGATCAATACCGTCATGCATGTGCTTTACTCACTATTAGTCAAAAGAAGAACGCATTTATAATGCTTATATTTAAAGGCTTTTTATGAAAAAATACAAGGGGAAAGAATGAAGGAAAGCACCTCAAGCTGGCTTTTGGGCATCAGAAGAGTCTGAGGGATCCTGCCCCGCATAGGAACGCCTAAATGTATCGATGATTTGGCTCACTTCAGCATCGTTTGTCCCCACATCCCGCAACACACTAGAGGCCAACTGTAAACTCGGTTCAAAGTTCTCTGGCTTAACAACAGTTGCACCTGCCTGAGTTAACTTGGCCACATAAGCATCATCATTAATGCGAACAGAAACATTGATATTAGGAAATTTCCGACGGACCATCAACGAGGCCCTCAACGTTGTTTTTGGCAAAGCCAAACTGACAACAGCTGAAGAAGCTTTTTCAGCACCCAAACTTTTCCACACAACATCTCGGGTGGCATCGCCATAGTAAATGGGAAGGCCCCTTGATCGCCCTTCAAGGACACGGTTCATGTTATTATCAATGGCAACAAAGGGAATCATGCGATCAGCCAACAAACGACAAATCATTTTCCCAACGCGCCCAAACCCTGCAACAATGACATGGTTCCGCAGATCATCAATCTCATCTTGGCTAGAAGCAAGTTTGGCATCCCCCTCTTTTAAATCTAAATGCTCACTGAGCCATTTTCCAATGCTCGATAAAAAGGGCATTAAAGCCATTGAGATGGCAACACTGAGGTAAATAACCTGAGCCGTGCTGGAGGAAACAAGATTTTGCTCCACCGCCGGGCCTAAGACAACGAAAGCAAATTCGCCCCCTGCCGCCAGCAATAAAGCAACACGCAACGCAGATCCCGTTGCAATTTTAAAGGCTTTACAAAGTCCAAAGATAATCAGTGCCTTCACCAATAGCATTGCCCCCAATAGCATGAAGATCTCGTCGGCTTTGCTGATAAGAGCATGCACGTCAATCTTCATCCCAACGGTCATAAAGAAAAGACCCAGCAGTAATCCGTAAAAAGGCTGAATATCCGCTTCCACTTGATGACGATATTCAGTTTCACTCAATAAAAGCCCCGCTAAAAAGGCCCCTAATTCCTTTGATAATCCCGCAGCATCCGTGGCAAGACTTGTGAGAAGAACAATCAAAATACTCACCGCCGTGAAAATTTCGGCCTTCTGAGAAGCGACGATTCTGAAGACAGGGCGCAAAACGAGTTGCCCAAAAAGAACAATCAAAATCAGAACAACTGCGGCTTTTAGTCCGGCTGCACTTAAAGCTTCGACCAAATCTTGATCGGGTGTTGAAATTGTCGTGAGCAAAACAAGCAAAACCACAACAGCCAGGTCTTGAAAGAGCAAAACAGCAAAAGAAACACGTCCATATTTCTGGGCTAAATCTCCCTGCTCTGATAAAAGTTGCAAGCCAACTGCTGTCGACGAAAGGGCCAAAGCACTTCCAATTAAAAGAGCCGACGCTGGCGCATAAGAAAAGAGGTAAGCAATAAGGGAGACAGCCGAAATGGTCACTATAACTTGCATTAAACCAAGGCCAAAAACAAACCGCCGCAGCACTTGGAAACGTCGCATGGGCATCTTTAAACCAATGGTAAAAAGAAGAAAAACGACACCAAACTCACCAAGAACTTCAATGGTACCAAGGTCCGTAATAAATCCAAGGGCATGGGGCCCAATCAAAAGACCCGCGATCAAATAGCCGACAATTGAGTTAACATTTAAGGCACGAAAAAGGGACACCACAAACACAGCGGAGAACAATATAATAATAACATTTGCAATATAAGCTTCATGTTCCATGGAGGAGGGTCTATTACCTTTTTCTAGGAGATTAATACCCTTTATTTATAACCTTTTTTAAGAATTCAAGCAATCGGATTGATAATATTTTCAATGATTTCATTAGCTTTTCTAATTTTTCTTATAATAATTCATCTTTATTAAAAAATTCTTTACTATTTGTTAAAATTATAGTGGGCAAGATAAAGGAGATAAGAGGAGGAAATATAATGAAAAAATCAATATTAGGCCTAGGAATTATTGCCTTATTGGCGACTTTTCAAGGGTCAAATTTATGGGCCAGCGCATCGGAAAATTTACTAGAGAAATTCCAATATATAAGCAAAAAAAGCTTTTCAACTACCCTCAATATGGGACTCTACTTTCAAGAAGCAACAACTCTACAAATCACCCTTGTGAGTGACCCTACGGAAAAGCATGATGGCCATCTCCCCTATTTTACAAGCAGCTTTGGAGAGCAGGAAGCGATTTTGTCAGATCTTTTTGGAGCCTTTATGCTGCAAGTGACCAGAGGAGACCAAAAACATATCCTTAACTCAATCCTCGAAGAAAAGGCCATACAGGGGATTTTACATGTTGGAACAGATGGTATAGCTACCGTAGACAACAACGAGATTATGAGCTTTGTTCTGAAAACAGATTTTAGATTTGAACGTCTTTATGCCTCAGGCTCAGAGCAAGGAACCCTTAAAATTATTTTCCAAAATCAACCAGATATGGAACCTCGCCCCCATTGGCTAGCCTACCCCCACCCTATTTTTAGCGCACAGAACGTAGGCCTGCAGGTTCTAAGAACACTGCTCCAAAAAGCCCAAGAAGAGGATGAAAAAAAGAAAGTATCCGATTATTTTATGTAAAAAATCAGCGGGAGGGTAAAAACGTCCCTTTACTTTTGAAGCTCAAAACGTAAATGGAAATGAGGAACAGTTTGGCCCGATGCTGTCCCTGCATGGCTTGCAAAAACAAACGGTTTATTAGCAGTCTTGAGCTCTTTTGCAATGGTACAGGCCTGACGCCATAAATCAGCAACTTCAGCAAAGCTCGCCTTTTTAGCAAAGTCATAAATGCTGATATATCCCTTAAGTGGAATTAAAATAACGTTCCCAGAAAAAGAACGAAACATTACCGTATGTGCTGAAAAACGTGTGTCTTTTTTGCTCTTACCTGCTAGAATTTCTGAAAAAGAATGAACAGAGTTGTAAGTATTTGTCAGAGCAATAGGCTGCCTGATAACGTTAAACGACGGGGCCTGAAGTTTTATAACAAACTTCCCCAACTCATCCCGTCCCTCTTCCAAGCGGAAACCACTTTCGACAAAGGAAAAACGATCCACGGCACGCCCAATACACCTTGTATAAGCAACAGCAAAGTTTTTATCCGTTGCCATCACTTTTAAAAAATGGTCCCTATCTTTAAAGAGACGTCCTGGTTCAATAACGACAACAGCTTTTGTCTGGGCATAAGCATCACACACATGACGTTGCTGAAGGTGGGCCTGCACTGGTGAGAGGTTTGCAGAAATAAATACCATAAGAAACAGAGCCGTAAGAAGGCAAAAGAGCTGTATAAATGAGGTTTGTTTATGAATTGACATTTCGCCTCTCATGTTCTTGAAAACTAATAATAAGGACATCGTTCACTTGGTCTTCCCCAATGGTTTTCTCAATGCGACGTAGCAACCGCTTTTTTAATTCGGTAATATCGGTCCTAAAATCAGGAGACCAAATGACCCCTAGCAAAACAAATAAGTCCCAAAAGAAACGATCTCGAATAATAGGAAGGTACTTTTCAACTTTTTCAGAGGCTTTTTTATTTTTACAATCAATAGCTAAAACAATAGAGAAAAAACCAGCAACATCACGGCGCTGAACAACGGGAATAATCATTTCTTCCACTTCAATAAACAGTTGATTGTTTGTGGTGAGTTCCCGCGCAAGGGCTTTTTCCTGCACAGCAGAAAAAAGGACCAGCATAGCTAAAATAAAAGAGCAGCATTTGCCTCCTTTTCTCACCCTTTTTCTCCCTATTTTCTGTTGTGTTGACGGCCTTGTGCAGAGATCTCCATAGAAGCCTCTGCAAAATAGCTAAACAAAGTGGTTTTGGATGAAAAAAAAGTGAAGCAAGGTCGTGGAAACGTAAGCGTACCTTCAGTACGTGCGTCCCGCGAAAGCCGAGCCTTTGCTTTTTTATCGCCAAAAGAGCCTTTTGCAGAGGTTTCTATCTTAAGCAGCTTTCTCTCCCTCCATCATACGACGAAGAACATAATGTAGGATACCATCATTTTCAAAATAATCCACTTCATCCACCGTATCCAAACGACACTTTACCGACGTTTCTCGGGTTGTGCCATCGGGATAGACAATGGAAAGTGTCAATAATTTACCCGGTTCAAGGCCAGCACTCACGCCAGAGATACTCACCACTTCCGCTCCCGTAACCCCCAAAGTTTTACGGGTTTCGCCATTGATATACTCAAGGGGCAAGACCCCCATACCAATAAGATTTGATCTGTGGATTCTCTCAAAACTTTCTGTAATCACAGCTTTCACACCAAGAAGCCTCGTCCCCTTTGCTGCCCAATCTCTGGAAGAACCTGTGCCATATTCCTTGCCGCCAAAAATCACCAGCGGTGTGCCTTCTGCTTTATATTTCATAGCCGCCTCATAAATAGAAAGAGGCTCACCATCAGGCATATGTTTTGTATAACCGCCTTTTTTATCGGGGCGCATTTCATTGGCCAACCGTACATTAGCAAAGGTGCCTCGCATCATGATCTCATGATTACCGCGCCTTGACCCAAAGGAATTAAAATCATCTCGAGCAACATTATGCCCCTCAAGGTAGGCTCCCGCTGGACCATCTTCTTTAATGGCGCCCGCGGGAGAAATATGATCCGTTGTGATACTATCCCCCAATACAGCTAAAACACGGGCATTTTTCACATCATGCAAAACGGGTTTAGAGGTTGAAATCCCTTCAAAAAAGGTGGGCAACTTTACATAGGTGCTTTTAGAATCCCAATCATAGGTTAAAGATGAGGCATCCGGAAGGGACCGCCACTCTGCATCCCCATCAAAAACATTTCCATAACGTTTTTTAAACATCTCAGAGGTTATGCAGTGGTCAACTTTTTCTTGAATCTCCGCATTTGTCGGCCAAATATCTTTAAGATAAACAGGGTTTCCACTGGGGTCCATACCAAGGGGTTCTGTTGTTAAATTTTTACGCAACGTTCCCGCCAAAGCGTAGGCTACCACCAACATAGGGGAGGCTAAATAATTCAATTTCACATGGGGATGAACACGTCCTTCAAAATTCCGATTCCCCGAAAGCACAGCACCAACAGCTAAATTCTTGTCTTGAATCGCCCTAGTAATATCCTCTTGAAGAGGGCCTGAGTTTCCAATACAGGTTGTGCAGCCATAACCCACAAGATTAAATCCAAGGTCATTCAACGGCTTTTGCAAACCGGCCTTTTCAAGATAATCTGTCACGACTTGAGAGCCTGGTGCCAAGCTTGTTTTAACCCAGGGCTTAACTGTCAGTCCCTTTTCCAATGCCTTTTGAGCCACAAGACCCGCCCCCAACATCACAGAGGGGTTAGAGGTATTGGTACAACTGGTAATGGCAGCAATGACGACATCAGCACTTTGCAAATCAAAGTCATGGCCATCAACGCTTAAAGGAACGGAAAGATCCGCCACGGCATTTTCAGCTTCCATTCCCTTTTGAGCAGACACAACCATATCGGATAAAAGAACTTTGTCTTGGGGACGTTTTGGACCAGCAAGAGCCGGCTGTATAGTTGACATATCAAGTTCAAGGGTTTCACTAAAAACAGGGTCAGGTGAGTTAGCATTTCGCCACATTCCTTGAGCCCTTGCATAGTCTTCTACGAGTTGGATGCGGTGCTCATCACGTCCTGTAAAACGCAAGTAACGAATGGTTTCTTTATCAATGGGGAAAATGCCGCACGTTGCTCCATACTCTGGTGCCATGTTGGCAATGGTAGCGCGATCAGCCAAAGTCAAGTGATCCAAGCCAGGCCCATAAAACTCAACAAATTTTCCAACCACCCCTTGAATGCGAAGCATTTGCACAACGGCCAAAACAAGGTCCGTTGCCGTTGTTCCTTCGGGAAGTTCGCCTGTTAATTTAAAGCCAACAACCTTTGGAATAAGCATAGAAATAGGCTGGCCCAACATTGCAGCTTCAGCTTCAATACCACCAACACCCCACCCTAAAACACCAAGGCCATTAATCATTGTCGTGTGACTGTCCGTACCAACAAGAGTGTCCGGATAGGCAAAGGTTTCTCCCTCACTCTCAGATGTCCAAACCCCTTGGGCCAGATACTCTAAGTTCACCTGATGGCAAATACCTGTTCCCGGAGGCACAACCCGAAAATTATTAAAGGCTGCTTGCCCCCAA
Organism: uncultured Alphaproteobacteria bacterium; assembly: GCA_963974885.1. Lineage (GTDB taxonomy): Bacteria > Pseudomonadota > Alphaproteobacteria > Caedimonadales > UBA9215 > UBA9215. The sequence goes on along the minus strand of CAXBEY010000004.1, from coordinate 24,737 downwards.
CGTAAAAAGGAATAACGCTCTTTATTGCGATGATATTCCGATTTCACATTATACGCAAAAGCCTCTTTTGAGCCAAATTTATCCACCATCACAGAATGGTCAATCACAAGGTCAACGGGAGCTAAAGGATTAATGGCTGTTGCGTCTCCTCCCATGCTTTGAAAGGCCTCTCTCATGGCTGCCAAATCAACAACCGCAGGCACACCTGTGAAATCTTGCATTAACACCCGTGTGGGGCGATAGGCAATTTCCCGGCTCGATTTACGTTCCTTGAGCCACGCGCCAAGGGCTTTAATATCGTCCACCTCAACGGTGCGACCGTCCTCATAACGCAACAAATTTTCGAGGAGAATTTTCAAAGAATAGGGAAGACTCGAGATATCCCCAATGGTCTTTTCAACTTCCACCAAGCTATAGTAGGAATACTCTTTTCCCCCTACTGCCAGTGTTTTTTTTGTCTTGAGAGAATCTATCCCGACTTTCATGGTGTTACCTCGCCTGTTCTTTTTACTTAAAGTTTTAGGTATAGTAACATGTTATGAAAAGGATTCATTAGTGTTTTTTAAAATATTTAAAGACAACCGGCAAAAGGGAAAGAGCCCCTAATCCAAATAGAGCGATGAGAATTTCAGGCGTTAAAATAGAGCTTGCTGAAAAGGTTTCGCCGCGATCAAAAACACTCCCAATGCCAGTACCAACGGACACAAAAACGAAACTCCCCGGAATGATCCCAAGGAGGGTTGCCAAAATATAATCTTTGGCCTTAACACCCAAAAAAGCTGGAACAAGGTTCACAACGAAGAAAGGAAAAAGAGGCACAAGCCGCAGAGTTAATAAATAGTGAAAAGCATTATTTTGAAATCCTTTCCTCATCTTCTCAAGCCATGGCCCTGCCTTTTGGTGCAGCATTTCCCCAAGGGTTGTTTTTGCCATTAAAAAAAGAAGTGTCGCCCCAAGGGTTGCCGCACTCACAACCACAGTCGTCCCCAAGATCGTGCCAAATAAAAAGCCCCCTGTAATACTCATAACGGCGCCTCCGGGCAAAGAGAGGGCAACGACAACCACATACACGCAAAAGAAAACCAAAAGAGAAATTAAGAAGCTGTCTTTCACAAAACCTTGCAAGGATTCTCTGTTTTCTTTTAGGGCATCAAAGGTTAAATAAGTATGATAATCAAAGGCATAGATCAGGGCAATAATGAGCCCTAAAATGCCTACGGGGATTAATTTTTTCATGCAAGCTTCTCTTTAAACTCTTTAAGTTCTTGCTCTAAAAGAGGCAACTCTTTTTCTAAATCATCATACAACATTTGTGCCGTATCAAAGCTTTTATTTTTTCCAAGATCCTCAAGGGCTTGGGATATCTCAATGGCACGATTCGCATAAAAAACCTTAGCAGAGCCTTTCAAAGTATGGGAATGGAGCTGCAAATCAAATGCATTTTGAGACTCAATAGCTCCCTTGATATGCCCCATATACTCAAGGGATGTTTTAAGGAAAAGATCTATCATATCCGGAATCATATCTTGATCTTCCTCAAAAAATTCCAAAACCTTTTGAGGCTCAAATCGCGTCCCCTTAACGCCCATAGCAGCACTTATCACAGAAGAACCTTGAGATAATTCTTCATAAGGATTTTTAGGCTCTGCTAACACCTCAACCATAGATTCCACAGGATTAGATGTGATTTTAGGTGTTGAGAGAATCATGTCTTTGAGCTCATTTAAAATGATCGGTTTGCTCATAAAATCATCCATACCCGCTTTCAAGCATCGATCACGATCTTCTGCCATGGCATTGGCCGTCATGGCAATAATGCGAGGCCTTTTCACACCATCAGCCCGTGGTTTTTTAAAGCGCTTGCAAACCTCCTTGGTTGCCTCTAGCCCATCCATTTCTGGCATCATCATATCCATAAAAATCAGATCATAATTCTTTTTATCAAGGGCCTCTAAAACCTCAAGGCCATTATCAGCAACGTCAGCTTTATAACCAATTTTTTTCAGAATACTTAACGCCACCATTTGGTTAACCTGATTATCTTCCGCCAGTAGAATTTGCAAATTTCGGCGTTCTAAAACCTCTTGCGCGCCTTGCTCCTTTCTCTCCAGATTTTCAACTTCACTTTGATCGGCCTGCTTTAAGGATGCTTCAAGATAAAAGGTCGAGCCTTTCCCCTCAATACTTTCCAGCCAAACTTTCCCCCCCATTAAACTTGCTAATTTCCGTGAAATAGTTAGCCCAAGACCCGTTCCTCCAAACTTTCGGCTCGTGCTAGAATCGCCTTGGCTAAAAGGGACAAATAAATCATCGGCCACATTTCCGGGAATACCCACCCCTGTATCTTCAACGGCAAAGCGAATACAGATGGATTTATTCTGGTTCTCTGATGGTTGTTCGGGGCAGGACAAAACCAGCTTGATATGTCCCTTCATTGTGAATTTTATAGCATTGCTAAGAAAATTTAAAAGAACTTGGCGCAAACGGTTTGGATCACCTTCCACATAATAAGGCACGGCCTCATGGAACTCAAGTTCAAGGGCCAGGTCCTTGCCTTCCGCTTGAAAACGCACCAACTCCACGGTCTCTTTGCACACTTTTTTTATATTAAAGGGAACGGACTCAATCTCCATTTTTCCCGCTTCAATTTTGGAGAAATCAAGAATATCGTTAATAACTGTCAACAGGGAAGTCGCACAGCTCTTAATGATATTAACTTGTTGGCTTTGCTCTTGATCCAATTTGGTTTCGCTCAGCAAATTAGCCATGCCAATAACACCATTCATAGGTGTTCTCAGTTCATGTGTCATGCTGGCTAGAAAGGTGGACTTTGCTTTTGTTGCAATTTGAGCTTGGGATAAAGCAAGGTCTAGCCTTTGATTAACCAAAGAAAGTTCTTGTTGAACAGTCTGAGATTTTTCATGGCGTGCAATAGACTCTAAACATAATCCAATAAAGGGCAAAAGGTATCCCAAAATATTCAAAGAGTACACCATGTTAAAATAGGCATCCAAATGATTTGAAAAGCCAAATGCCATATAAATCTCAGCTGCAACCTCTGGGATAAGACTTAAAAGGAGGGCATAAGAAAAAAAGTTGGGCTCACGTTTATAAAAAGAATAATAAATGAAAACACCCAACCCTAAAAAAAGAATAACAGGTAAAATATCATAGGGATAAGTAATAAAAGCAGAGGGAAAATATATTTGAGGAAGGGTGGGCGTATACAGGCTCCACCGAATCGTCCCATAGGTGATTGCGACGAAAACAAGACTTGTCAAAACAACAAACTTAGAGTTTTTTTTTGCTAAATCTTTCTTAGGGTAATACAAGAGTAACACAAGGGCGCCAATCATGAGGCTAGCATTCAAAAAACGAGACAGAGTCCAAACAAAAGGGGCTAAATCTTTACTATCTACAGTCGTTTCAATAAGCCGGTCTGCAACAAGAACATTAAAGGCATCCATGGTCCCCGCAGACAAAAGAGCAACCGCAATAATGGGTATACTCACCTCTTTCTTAACACGAAAATGAGTAAGGGCAAGGATAGCTGTAAAAAGGGCCGTACAAAAGGCACTCCACCCCAGAAGAGTATGGCTAAAAAGACCTGTTAGCTGGGTAAATATTGCATCAGACGTTCTCGATGATACTTGCTTGCGAAGGGTATCAAGGTCTGATGCAGGCACAAAATCAATATCCAGCATAGTGACGAGAAAAGGAAGAAGGGAAATTGCCAAAACAGCAAAGGCATAAAAAGGAGAAGGCGCCTCAAAAGCAGAGCTCTTTATTTGCGTCTTATTCTTCTTTGATCTGAAAATAAATGCCATAAAAGTTCACTTTTTATAAAATGATCCTCTATTGTGTTCTTCTAAAGCTTTCAAAAAGGTTAACAGGGCACACTGCTCCTATATTTCAGGGGGATTTCATGAAAGAAGGCAGTTTTTAAGCGTTGGGATAGAAGGTGAGAAACGACGTCTGTGATTTCTTTGGAGTGATGAGAGCTAGGCCTCGCCAGCGGTATCCAATATGGCAATAGATGCCGCTTCTTTAGCAGATTTCTCACCGGCAATAACCAGTTGAAAGGCAGGGTAGAAGCGATCGGTCTCCTCAAGGGCCAAGGCAATAGAATGTTCGATCAATTCGCTTTGTGTGGTTTGGGAAGAGGGCAACATAAGACTATGGCGATAAGCGGGAATGCCATCGTCGCTGAACAGCTCAAAATGGCCCATTAGGACACGCTCATTTAAGAGAGCCAAGAGCTTATAAAATTCATCGGCCTCTTTTTCCGTAACACGGAGGTCCATGAAACAGGTGAGGTGAAAAATGTCGTATTCTTCTTGCCAATAAAATTGCATCCGGTAGATACCCCAGCGGGCTTCAACTTCAGCAGCAACCTCAGCGGAGGAAATACGCTGGTAAGTCCACTCTTGATTTAAAAGAATATCTTCAACAATTTCAGTCGGATTTTGAAGGTCAACCACGGGATACTTACCACTTCTAATTATAACAACTTGGAGCAGTCATAACATGGTAAAGCTCCCCAAACAAGCACCTCTCTTTAAAAGGTAATATTATCCTATTAATGCCAAAAATTCATAGGTGACGCCTTTCATGTATGAATGGGCCATAAATAAAGACGCTATAAAAGCTTGTACTCTCTTAAGCCTCAGTGTATTTTAAAGGGAAAGATACTTAAAAAATTAAGTAAGGATACTTAAATGATTATCATAACAGGTGGCGCCGGTTTTATTGGATCAAACTATGTTGAAACCCTCTCGAAAATTAGCGACGAGCCCATTGTTGTTTGTGATGATTTTGGGGATAACGAGAAGTGGCAAAATATTAAGCGCCGCTTGGTCCATGATATTATTGCCCCCGATGAGCTTTTTGACTATGTCGAAGAGCACAAGGAACACATGACAATGATCGTTCATATGGGGGCCATTTCCACCACCACTGAAAGCGACGTTGACCTGATTATCAATAATAATTTCAAACTCTCAAAAGATCTATATGACTGGTGTACACTTAACCGCGTTCGATTTATTTACGCCTCAAGTGCGGCCACCTATGGCGCTGGAGAAAATGGTTTCGTCGACGGAAATGATCCTGATCATTTGAAAGGTTTTGTTCCTCTTAATGGATACGCTTGGTCAAAACATGCCTTTGATCGCTTTGTGGCTGATCAAAAACGCCGCGGCAAAACCCAACCGCCTCAGTGTGTTGGTTTAAAATTCTTTAATGTTTATGGACCCAACGAATACCACAAAGGCAACCAAATGAGTGTTGCGTGGCAGCTCTTTCATCAAATCAACGCAACGGCTCCTGCTAAACTTTTTAAGTCTCAAAAAGAAGGCTACGAAGACGGCGGACAACTCCGTGACTTTATTTACGTTGAGGATTGCTGCAAAGTTTTAACATGGCTCTATAAAACACCTAACGTTAATGGCCTCTTTAATGTTGGCACCGGTAAAGCCCGGACCTTTAATGACCTGGCCTATTCCGTCTTTGCAGCCCTTGGAAAAGAGCCCCGCATCGACTATATCGATATGCCTGACGGCCTCAAAGAAAAATATCAGTACCGCACAGAAGCAAGCTTAGATCACCTTAAACAGGCAGGCTATACGGAAGACTTCTACAGCCTTGAAGAAGGGGTCAAAGATTATGTACAGTCTTACCTCCTAAAAGATGATCCTTATAAGTAGGACGTAAAGCTCACCATGCTCACTTACCCTTCAATTGATCCAGTTGCCCTTAGTCTCGGCAGCCTTGATATCAGATGGTATGGCATTGCTTATGTTAGCGGGATTCTGCTGGCATGGTTTTGTTGCACCGTTCTTATTAAAAAAGGCTATTCTTCTATTCTAGCAAAGGATGTTGGGGATTTTATTCCTTGGGCCACCGTCGGTATTGTCGTCGGAGGGCGCTTGGGGCACGTTCTTTTTTATGGGGGCAGCTATTACCTCAACCATCCCCTTGAAATTCTCATGATTTGGAAACCTGGCATGGCTTTTCATGGCGGTCTCATTGGTGTTGCCGTTGCTACCATTTGGTTTTGCAAAGTACGCCATATCAAAATCCTTGACCTCCTTGACTTAATCTCTGTTGCCACCCCCATTGGTCTCTTTTTTGGGCGCCTTGCCAACTTTATTAATGGTGAGCTTTGGGGACGCATGAGCGACAGCCCCCTTGCCATGGTCTTTCCAGGAGCTGGCCCCTACCCTCGTCATCCAAGTCAACTTTATGAAGCTGCCCTTGAGGGTATTTTCTTGTTTTGTATCCAGATTTTTATCATTATCCTGGCCAAGAAAAAGAGATGGCGTGCGGGTGTCACTGCTGGAGGATTCCTCTTTTTCTATGCCATCATGCGCAGCCTTTCTGAACTCTTCCGCGAGCCAGAAGATGGCTTTGTTGGCCCTTTTACAGCCGGTCAATTTCTCTCCTTGCCCCTTCTTCTCATTGGACTTATCATGATCCAAAACGGACTCAAAACCCTCAAAAAAGAATCTTAAATAATGACGAAACAGACAAAAGCCTCAAAGGCCCTTTGCGCCCTTATTAAAAAAGGGGGAGGGCAGATTTCTTTAAGAGACTATATGGGTTTTTGCCTCAGCCACCCCATTCATGGCTACTACAGCACGCAAAAACCTTTGGGAAAAGAAGGGGATTTTATAACCGCCCCTGAGATTTCCCAAGTTTTTGGAGAGCTTATCGGATTATGGTTCATAGATTTTTGGGAGTCGAAAGGCTCTCCTGCTCAAATCGCCTTCCTTGAACTCGGCCCCGGGCGAGGTCTCCTCATGCAAGATGTGTTGCGAGCTATGTCTCTGCGCCCTGCCCTCCTTAAGGCCCTTACAATTCATCAAGTGGAAATCAATCCTCACCTTAAAAAAGAACAAATTGCAGCCCTTTTGCCAACGCCAATAACCCATCATGATACCCTTGAGAATGCTCTCAAATCTATTGGAAATACCCCAACTTATTGCCTTGCTAATGAATTTTTTGATGCCCTTCCCTTGGATCAATATATCTATAAAAAAGGCGCGTGGCACAAACGTTATGTAGGTTACGATGGGGAAAAAGAAAAATTTATTTTTAAGGATCTTATCCCCGAAGATCACTTTGGTAACTGCACTTTTCCCATGAAGCCCGAATCTGGGACCATCATGGAAACGGCGCCCCTTGTGGAATCTCTTTTTCGCCAACTTGTGGCTCACCTCTCAAAGAATGGCGGGGCTGGCCTTATCATTGACTATGGCTATAATGACTTTGCCTATGGGGACACGCTGCAAGCCTTAAAAAAACACAAATCAACAAGTGTTTTAAAAAACATCGGACAAGCCGACCTCACAGCCCATGTGAATTTTGCGACCTTGCTCCGCATTGGGCAAATCTGCCCTAATCTTAGCGTTAAGATTGAAACCCAAGGAGATTTCTTAAAGGGCCTTGGCATTGAAATGCGTACTCAAAGCCTTGTGCAAAAAGCACAGGACCCTCAGCTGAAAGATAACATACGAAAATCTACTGCTCGCCTCATTGAGTCAAGTCAAATGGGCGATCTCTTTAAAGTATTGCAACTTAGGACATAAAAAGCCACGGGCGATAATGCCCATAGCTTTTCCATCCTCAAAGAAAATTTCTCTGTTAACTCATCTTATACAAAAGGCGTACCATAATGGCAGACACAGAGGGCTTAAACTCATCCGTTGCTTCTGTGATTGGCACAATAGTTCCCTTCAATTTCAGCTTTTCTGCCTTATATAGGGTGTGCCTGTATTCAACACCAATCAAAAAACTATCGCCCATCTTTGTCTCAATACCAGCCCCTAACAGCATGCCAGTCATACGCTTTTTTGCTTTTGTATCAATACCTGTTGCCACCGCATCAACGGGCACTTTATGTTTAAACTCTGTGCTTTCTACACCAAGGCGAAAATAAGTCTGTGTCTCATCTGAAACCTTTAAACCAAAACGAGCTCCAATTTCTATGGATAGCCCTTGATCTGCTGTAAACTCTCGGCCATGTTTCTTTGTTTTTGCGGTCGCTGTACTATAAGCTGTCACAATTTCAGCGCCTAAAACCAAAGGACCTGCCTCCTTTTGGACGCCGACAATAAGACCGCCTAGAAATCCCGTAATGGAATCCGTAGACTTAAAGACAGGGGCGTCATTTTCAGAGGCTGAGTACAACACATTGCCAGCTATATTAGAACCAAGGCCAAGGCCAACATAGGCACCAGAAAGATTGTGGCAAGCTGCATAAGCATTAGACGCGGCAAAGGTGAAGCTTGAAATAAAAAGTGCAGACGCAATATAAGTATTTTTATTTTTCATGGTATTTCCCTGTTTTTAAAGAAATTGTAGCCCATATTAAGCGAACGTCAAACAAAAATAGAGCGCTTTTCTCAAGGCTCACACTTTTTTTTAAGGGCCTGATTCATAAGGTCAAATCCCCTTTGTGTTTGCACCAGTATTTTTCCTAAAAACCTCAGCAAAATCCCCTTAAATTTTTCTCCGTGATGTAAGGTCACAGTTCCATCAAGGTGATCCGTTAATATAAAATAATGCTCTCCATCAAAAAGCCCTTTAAACAAAAACTTACCAGCCCAACGAAACTCTTTGTTATTTGAAACGGTTAAAACAACCGGTTGAAAGGTCATGGCAGAGCCACTTGGGGGTTGGATTTTAATGGCTAATCTCTCAGCAACACCTTGACGCCCCGCAATGGAAACAATAAAAGGGTTCCAGGTAGGATATTGTTCAAAATCCATCAGGACAGTCCAAATTTTCTCTGGGGATGCCTTGATGAGAATACTTGTTTTGATCTCTTTCATTTTGTATCGCCTTTAAAACTCCATTCTTCGTTATTTCTAACAATAAAAAGGGCAACCCGCTATAGAAAAGTGAAACCGTATAGATTTTTGCTCTTGAAATTCCCCAGGGGCCATGGTAGTAAATATCATACTAATCGCCGGTTTAGCTCAGTTGGTAGAGCAACTGATTTGTAATCAGTAGGTCGGGAGTTCGAGTCCCCCAACCGGCACCACTTTTTTACTCCTTATATAGCCTCATAAAACCATACTAACAAACGCTCTCAAGCTTTTTGAGGGGCAAGATTATGGTCAACTTTTCGATCTTTTTCACTACCTTAAAATCTACCTAGATAGCCCTGGATCTCCCCCAATTGCCGACAATATGCCGACAATTTTTCAAACGTTTTTTATAGACAGGTCTAGGGTTTATCCCTCAAACTAATCTTATAAGCACACCAGAAAGGCCACCCCATTGCCCAAACTCACCAAAAGAATCATCGAGGGTATCACCCCCGACCCCCACAAACCCCTGAAAATCTGGGATACAGAGATCAAAGGCTTTGGCGTCATCATTTTGCCCAGTGGGCGTCGCACCTATTGCGTTGATTACAGAAATGCAGATCGTATCCAAAAGAGATTAAAGCTGGGCATACATGGGCACATCACCGTCGATCAAGCCAGAATCCTTGCGAAAAAGCATTTCAGCCAAGTTGCTGAGGGAAAAGATCCTGCGGCAGAAAAGCTGAAATCGATTCAAGCCCCCACCTTTTCGGACTTGTGTGATAGCTACATTGAAAAACACCTTCCTCAAAAGCGCGCAAAAAGCCAACATAACGACAAACTTCTGATGAACAATCTTCTTCTCCCTGAGTTCTCGAAGAGGAAATTGAAAAGTATCACCCACCTTGATATCCATACTCTTCACAGGAAACTCAAAGCAACACCCTACCAGGCAAATAGGACCCTCGCCTTGCTTTCAAAAATGTTTTCCTTAGCTGTTGCATGGAGTTGGATTGATAAAAATCCAGCTTCTGGCATACAAAAATATCAAGAAGAAAAACGCACCAGGTGGCTCGATAACGCCGAACTGGAGCGGTTTTGGGCTGCACTAAACCAGTACACCCAACACACGGCTGCCGACGTGTTGAAATTCCTCCTCCTTACGGGTGCCCGAAAAGGCGAAGCATTGAAGGCGACATGGGATCAGTTTGATCTTGCAAAAGGTGTGTGGACAAAGCCAGCCCATTTAACAAAGCAAAAAAAGACCGAGCATCTTCCCTTGTCCACGGCAGCGATTGACCTCTTACGCAGCAGGAAAAAACAGAGCTCACCCAAAAACCACCATGTCTTTGAGGGGAGGCTCCCTGGGCAACCTTTAAAAGACCTCAAGACCTTTTGGAGCAAAGTCACCATAGCTGCAAAGATCCATAATCTACGGATCCATGACCTGCGTCATACCCATGCCTCTCACCTCGTTTCCAGTGGTTTAAGTCTCAGCATTGTCGGCAAACTTTTGGGTCACACCCAAGCCTCCACAACACAAAGATATGCCCACCTCGCCGACGACACCCTCAGAGATGCCACCGCGATATTTAGTGATAAGGTGACGGAATTTGAAAAGAGGAAGGCTGAGAGGTGAGGAGTAGAAAACTTAGTCGGTTCTCATGTTTTATGCGCAAATCAGGTTTTGTACTAACTTTGTCATAAGATCTTTTTGAGCAGGGTCACTTTCAGCAATAAGGAGGGTTATGGCAACGAGCCCCGATTCATTTATGGATGGATGCCCCTTTATATTAAGCAAACCATTCTTGGCAAGATAGGCTAAAAACAGGTAGGCCGCCGACCTTTTATTCCCATCAGTAAAAGGGTGGTCTTTGACCATAAAATAGAGGAGGTGCGCCGCCTTTTTCTCCACTGTTTCATAGAGATATTGACCACCAAAGGTTTGCTCTATATTGCCTATCAGAGCTTCAAAAGAATTATCTTTTTCATTACCAAATAAGGGAGTAGCTTCCCCTTTTTCAATGAGGTTTTGTTTGAGGGTCGCGATAAGCTCCCTTGCCACCTCAATGGTCATTTCTTGTGACGATTTTTTGCCGGCTGGTTCAGATAAAGCATCTTTATCATATTGTTGAAGAAGCGTGAAGCTGGAAGCATATTGTTTGACGATTGAGATCATCTCTAAGGCTTCTGGGGAACCAAGATCATGTTTTTTGATAGATGTTTCCAATAAGGATGTTAAAGCTTGGAAGTCTTCTCCCTGTTGCTGCAACCGGCGTTCATTAAGAGTATATCCTTTGATAAGATGTTCCTTGAGCACACTGCTAGACCACTTCCTGAATTGCGTTCCACGCTTTGAATTAACGCGATACCCAACAGAAAGAATCACATCTAGGTTGTAATACTCAACTTGATAGGTTTTTCCATCGGCAGCAGTTGTTGCATTTTTTGCAACAACTGCACGTTCATCGAGCTCCCCAGTTTCGAAAACATTTTTAATATGGCGAGAAATGACAGACTTATCACGTCCAAAAAGTTCAACCATTTGGGCCTGAGTAAGCCAAACAGTATCATCTTTAAGCTGAACATCTATTCTGAGGTCACCCTCTTTCGATGTATAGAACTCAATAACACTTTTATCACTCACGGCTTTATTCCACTTGATATTGAGATCAGGATAACATGTACCCCTTGCCAATCAAGTTATTTCCCTATTCCTCTTACATCAGGATCTTTTAAACTTGAAAGCTTTCTAAGCGCGCCCTTAGCACAGAGTTTTCCGCCTTTACAGGGAATGAAATTTTGAAGGTTGAAAAAATTCATTCCCTGACTTTTGAAATTTAATAGGCACTCAAGAATAAAAATTAAGCAACCACAGAATTATTCTGCCTGTGTTTTTTCTTTTATTTCCCTTAAAAGGTAGTGTATAAAAAAATGAATAAAATGAAACACATACGCTCCCATGATAAACATTTCCCTTAAAGACATCAAAGCAATAACTAGTCCCGCTGAATATAAGCGGGGGATGGACTATTACAACCGCAGGCTTGTTTTAGGCTGGGAGTTTGATGAAGATGAAAGGGCTGTTTTTTCAACGGTTCAGGGAACAAAACCTTATGTACAAGAAATAGATTTTGATGAATATGATATTGAGGGGCGCTGCTCCTGCCCCATGTCCTACAACTGCAAGCATGTGGCAGCCGTTTTAATTGCGGCTTATTATGACAAGGCAAGCAATCAAAATACCTCCGCCCTCTCCCCTTCCCTTAGCCACGAATCAATAGATTGGCTACAAACCATCGAACGTAGTTTCTTCAGTGGAGAAAAAAACAAAAAAACTTCCCCGAAAAAGCTCCTATATATCCTTAAAAAAAATGATAATAATGCAGTGGCTGTCCAACCCTATGGAGCACAATTAAAAAAAGATGGCTCTTTAGCCAAGAGTTCAAAATATTATAATGTTGACGCGTTCCTCAAAACTCATACAAAACAAGCGTCTTTTTTATCTTTTGAGGATGTGGGGCTCTTGACCAGCATGTCAAAACTTCCACATGACTATAATGGAAACTATTCTTTGGAACACTCCATCCCAAAAGAGCTTCTAGAGAGGATTATTCAAACAGAGCGTTGCCATTGGAACACTCATGATGGCCCAATCATTTCATTAGGAGCCCCGAAGAAAAGTTCACTTTCTTGGACCGTTCTTCAAGATGGCTCTCAAAAATTGACTTGTGCTACTTTGGGGGAAAGCGAAGAAGCCTTTGTTGATACATCTCCTAAATATATTAATACGAAAACGGGTGTGTGTGGATCTTTGGATTTGGGTGTCCCCGAAAAGCTTGCCCTTGCTCTTTTAAAGGCCCCAACGTTAAACCCTCTCGAAGCGGATAAGGTCAAAGAAAAGTTGGCGCACTATGCTGAATCCATGCCGACTCCTGCCCCTATTCCCCTTCCCCAGAAAACCGAAATCATTGAAGCTCAAAACATCAAGCCTGTCCCCCACTTAACCCTTTATGGAGAAAATTTCATAAGAGGGTCTTATTATTACTCTCAAGACAAAACCGGAGAGATTACAGGATGCGCAAATCTTTCTTTTCTCTATCTTGGATTACCTGTGGGCAGAATAGAGCATGACTCTCGCTCCACCTTAACAAGCTTTGATGACGGAAAAGTCAAGGCAATCCAACGTGATTTTCAAGCTGAAAAAAAGCACCTTCTGCAATTGAAGCAAAAACAACTCCTTTCCCTAGAGCGTTATAAACCAACCCATAACATTAAGGGACACCCTTGGAATAGTCCCATTTGGGATGATTTTATTGCTGGCTCCAAAAAACATGAACCTACTTCTGAGGCTCTAACGAATGCTTGGGATCGTTTTATGCTGGAAGATATCCCTAAGCTTCAAAAAAAAGGGTGGAAAATAACAATACTCGACTCTTTTCCCCATCAGATTTTAATGGCTGATGAAGGGTGGTACACAGATATAGAAGAAGGCAGTGGTATTGATTGGTTCAGCTTTGAGCTCGGTGTGAATGTAGAGGGCAAAAAGACCAATCTCCTGCCTATTTTATTGCAGGCTCTTCACGATAAAAGCCATGCTTTTCATGAAGAAGACAAAAAAATCACTCCTGAGACCCTGTGGCACTTTACCATGGCCGATGGCACAAAACTTGCTTTACCAGCTCAACGTGTGCAAAAAATGATGTCTTTCTTAAACGGGATATTTTCTTACAAAGAGCTAGGTAAAGATGGAAACTTGATGTTCTCAGCCATGGAAGCAGCCCATGCGCTCGATATGCAAGAGATTACCGAGCATTTAAACGAAGAATGGAAAGGCAGTAAAAAGCTCCTTGAGCTCGGGCAAAAGTCAAAAGACTTTAAGGGCATTGAAACTGTTTCTATGCCAAAAACCGTCAAAGCAGATCTCCGCCCCTATCAACAAGAGGGTCTCAATTGGCTGCAATTTTTGCGTGACTACAGCTTTTCTGGCATCTTGGCTGACGACATGGGCCTTGGGAAAACCTTACAAGCCCTTAGTCATATTGCATTGATTAAAGCCACTGATGGGAATCACAAACCCATCCTGATTATCACGCCAACCAGTGTTGCTTTTAACTGGCAAATGGAGGCTGAAAAATTCACACCGTCCCTCAAGGTTCTTGTGCTCCATGGTCCAGATCGAAAAGAAAACTTTGAGAAGGTTCCTGACCACGATATCATCGTCACCACTTATCCTCTTATTTCCAGAGACGAAAAATTCTTTCTTGAGCAACAGTTCGACACCATCATTTTGGACGAGGCGCAATACATCAAAAATGCGCAAACTAAGCTTAACAAAACCATTTGCCAGCTCAAAGCCAACCACCGGCTATCCCTCACAGGAACCCCCGTTGAAAACCATTTGAGTGAGCTATGGGCACAATTCAACTTTTTAATGCCCGGTTTCTTAGGCTCTAAAAAAGAATTCAAACACTCATTTCGAGATCCTATCGAAAAACACCAATCAGCCGATATCCAAAAAGCTCTTGCCAGACGTGTTAAACCCTTTGTGTTGCGCCGCGATAAAAACCAAGTCATGACGGAATTACCGCCAAAAACCGTGATTGTCCGTAACATTGAGCTTGATAAAGACCAGAGAGATTTATACGAATCCATCCGCATCAGCATGCATAAAAAGGTTGCTGCTGCCATTGCCCAAAAGGGCCTTGCCAAAAGCCATATTACGGTTTTAGACGCCCTCCTTAAATTGCGTCAAACATGTTGTGACCCCAGCCTCTTAAAGATCAAGGCCGCACAAGACATCAAAAAATCTGCTAAGCTCGAGACTCTCCTGGATATGCTTGAAGAGATGATTGAAGAAGGGCGCAAGATTTTATTGTTCTCACAATTCACCAGCATGATTAAAATTATCGAAGAACGTCTCACTGAAAAAGGCATCAAATATGTCAAAATTACCGGTAGCACTAAGGACAGAAAAACGCCTGTAGAAACTTTCCAAAAGGGTGAAGTTCCTCTCTTTATCATTAGTTTGAAAGCTGGGGGGACGGGGCTTAACTTAACAGCTGCCGATGCTGTCATTCACTATGATCCCTGGTGGAATCCAGCTGTGGAAGAACAGGCAACGGACCGAGCACATCGCATGGGACAAGATAAACCTGTGTTTGTTTATAAGCTCATTGCCTCGGGCACCGTTGAGGAAAAGATCCTTGAAATGCAAGACAAAAAGCGTGCCGTTGCAAAAAGTATTTTTGATGAAAATGCCAATACCGGACATAAATTATCCGCCGATGACATCAACACCCTCTTTGAACCTCTTTGACTTTGAACCGTTGGGGTAGCTACTTCAATACACTGACTTAGATACAATTAGAGAGGCGCTTCAGAACTCTTCAAACATGGCTTGGGGCATTAAATCCTTAAGGCATTGAGGTATATAGATTTTATGCCCCCTATCGAATAAAATAGTATTATACGCTATTTAGTATATTTCTTTTTTATACGATTTAGCGCATAATGCAATAAAGGAGATGAGTCATGAATCAGCTTGCAAGAGATGAAAAACAAATCGGTAGCATTATTCGTCGGCGCCGCAAGCAATTAAAACTGAGCCAATCCCAATTAGGAGAAAAATCTGGTGTGCGTCAGGCACTTGTCTCAATCGTAGAATCGGGAAACCCCGCAACTAAGATTAAAACGATCTTATCCATTTTAGCAGCTCTTGATCTTGAGTTTCAAATCCAAGAGCGTTCCAGCGCAGATAGCTTTAATATTGAGGACATCTTTTAATGGCCCGCCCTAAAAAACATACCCCCCTATTGGTGCACTTAAATAATAAACTTGTTGGCAGGCTTACAAAGAAAGTAAGTGGTGCTATTGAATTCTCTTACGATACGCAATGGTTAAGCTGGGAGCATGCTATTCCAGCCTCTCTCTCTATGCCTTTAAGAGAGGAGGTCTATAAGGGCGATGTTGTTCTTTCTGTGTTTAAAAACTTGTTGCCTGATTCAAACAAGATAAGGTCAAGGGTCGCTGAACGTGTTGGCGCCAAGGGAATTGATGCCTATAACCTCCTCTCTGAAATTGGCAAAGACTGTGTTGGAGCTTTGCAATTTATTCCGGAAAATATTACCCTTCCTCTCGCAGATGAGGCAGCGGAGTTAAAAGCCGTCCCTATAAGTGATTTAGAAATTGAAAACCTTTTAAAAAATTTAGCACAATCCCCATTGGGTCTTAATAGGGAGGATGATTTCCGAATTTCCGTTGCTGGTGCCCAAGAAAAAACAGCTCTTCTGTGGCATAACAATCAATGGATGAAGCCCTTAGGCATTACCCCAACAACACATATTATTAAGACTCAAATAGGACATTTACCCAACGGCATTGATCTGTCTAATAGCGTGGAAAATGAATATTACTGCCTGAAGCTTTTTGAAGCTTTTGGATTAAATGTTAATAGAGTCGAAATGAAAACTTTTGGACAAACTAAATCGCTGTTGATTGAGCGTTTTGATCGAGTATGGGCTAAAAATGGTCGCCTTCTGAGAGTACCTCAGGAAGATTTATGTCAAGCTCTATCCATACCACCATCACAGAAATATCAAAATGAAGGCGGCCCAGGTATCGAGAAAATACT
The DNA here is from genome assembly GCA_963974885.1 of uncultured Alphaproteobacteria bacterium. Lineage (GTDB taxonomy): Bacteria > Pseudomonadota > Alphaproteobacteria > Caedimonadales > UBA9215 > UBA9215. The sequence goes on along the minus strand of CAXBEY010000004.1, from coordinate 8,291 downwards.
TACTTTCCTCAAAGGAAGTGATCATGCTGATAAAGACCAAGAGACTTTCCTGAAAGCTCAAATCCTTTTCTGGCTAATAGGCGCAACTGATGGTCATGCTAAAAACTTTAGTATCTTTCTTCAGCCTGGTGGTCATTTTCATATGACGCCCCTCTATGATGTATTAACAGCCCACCCTAGCCTTATTCAAAATCAACTCAATAGAAAACAGATGAAATTAGCTATGTTCGTTGGAAACTCTCGTCACTATCGTCTTGATACAATATGTGGAAGACATTTTGTGGAAACAGCACATAAAGCAGGCATGAGAGAGGGGCAGGTACATCCAATTATTAAGAGCATCACTGACCAAGCTGCTGCCGCCTTTAAAAGCGTAAGGGAAAAACTTCCGAAAGACTTTCCAGAAGATATTTATTCATCTGTAGAGAGCGCTGCCCAAGCACGACTTATTAACTTGAAAGCTGCACTTGAATGAAAGGTAAGGTGCTTTCGTGAGAGCGTCAAGCTTGTTGCCAAAAACAGCCGTAGCATTCCGCAAAGGCTCATCTGCTAGGTGAGCATATCTTTGTGTTGTCAAGGCTTGTCATGAGCCAAGATCATGTTTTTTGATAGATGTTTCCAATAAGGATGTTAAGGCTTGGAAGTCTTGTTTCCAAAAATCAAAGGTCGACGTGTAAAGTTTTGCCTACTGGGGGGGGCATTTTCAGGGATATAGAATTCCACAGCACTCACGAGCTTTGATGTGTAATCAAAGACTTCTCCTGTTTGTGGATCAAGTAATTTAACTCCAGCACGGCAAGCAAGAGACGCAACGGTGTTGCGCCTTGTTCTTGAAATATTCTTCATGATGAGATGGTAGATTGCCATTCAGGCCCTTCTAGGTTAGTCTGTCGCATGCGACGGGGTAATTTCACTGTTCCGAAGGCAACATGTAAGCGCACCTATCAAGTTTTTGAAAAAAACTTTCTGGACAATTCGATTAAAGTGTTTTTTTGTTTACAGAAAAGGGATTTATAAACACTCAAAATGACGAACTATCAAAAACTGTTTTGCTGAAAAAAAACAAAACACCACAAGAGAGCATCAACCTAGGGGAAAAAACCTATTGAAAAAAGTATTGCCGCCCTACTCATGCACATTTTTCCTTCAAAAATTAGAACTTTCACCAGCAACGTATCTGTGCGCCCTTGTGCACATTTGAAAAATCTCTTTTCACAGATAAAATGATTCCCTCCTTAAAAAAATCTTGACTTATAAATCAACATGCCTATGATCGCATCATGATCATTAATGAGGTGAGTTGATATTGTCTGCTTTTGAGCGCTCTAGAGCGCACGTAGAAAATGAGGTAATGGTACGCCTCCTAGAGCATGTGGATGAAAACCCACAAATCTCTCAGCGCGCCTTGTCAACACAAGTGGGCATCGCTTTTGGATTGGTCAACACCTATCTTAAGCGCTCCGTTGAAAAAGGCTGGGTTCGCGTTAAGAACATTTCTCCAAAACGCTATGCTTATTTTGTAACGCCTCAGGGAATGATCGAAAAAACCCGTATGGTCAAAGATTATATGAGCTATTCCCTGTCTCTCTTTCGAGAGGCGCGCACTCAAGCCGATGTATTGTTTATAAAAGCTCAACAACAAGGCTATAAAAATATAGCCATTTTGGGTAGTGGAGATCTCGCTGAGATCATCCAACTCGTTGCCCAAGCTTACGATTTTGATATCCACCTTGTGTCAACGGATAGTGAGCTAAAAACATACGATGCGATTTTTATTGCCGATATGACTGATCCCCAAACACTTTACGACCGTGCTGTTAAGGCACTCGCAACTGACAGGGTTTTTGCCCTTGAGGCCCTGCATATTAAACGCTAAAAAGCGTTATTAATTAATTGGATAAGTTAGGCATTTTTTGCTAGATTGTCCGTAAGTTTAACAAAAATGCGCTGTTGGGTTATCACCCACCAGTGCGGTAGCTGTGGTAAATCAGATACCTAAAATCATACGGAGTTAGCCAATGAAAACAATTATATTAGCCGGTGGATTTGGAACGCGTTTAAGCGAAGAAACAGGGACCCGCCCCAAGCCAATGGTGGAAATTGGTGGGCGGCCCATCTTATGGCACATCATGAAAATTTATGCTCATTATGGTTTTGATGATTTTGTATTGGCATTAGGTTACAAGGCAGACTTCGTAAAAAAATATTTCCTAGAATATGTGAAGTATTCTGGAAATATCACTATCCAGGTTACAGGAAACAAAACACGCGTTTTACAAAGTGAACAAGATGAATGGACTATTCATTTAGAAGATACTGGGTTGGATACCATGACAGGCGGCCGTGTTAAAAAATTAACAGAATGGGTAAAAGATGAACCTTTTATGCTCACTTACGGCGATGGCGTCTCAGATATTGACATTAAAAAGCTAGCTGCTTTTCATAAGAATTCAGGAAAACTTGCAACTATTTCTGCTGTGCGCCCTCCAGCGCGATTTGGCGGATTATCCATGCAAGATAACCTTGTTACTAACTTCACTGAAAAACCACAAACAGGTGAAGGCTGGATTAACGGTGGCTTTATGGTTTGTGAGCCAGAAGTTCTTGGCATGATCAAGGGTAACTCAAGTTCCTTAGAGGCTGAGCTCCTTGAGGACCTTGCGGCAAAAGGAGAATTAGCTGGCTATTGCCACGATGGTTTTTGGCAATGCATGGACACCCAGCGGGATTTAAAATACCTAGAAGGCTTATGGACTGCAGGTAATGCACCGTGGAAGGTCTGGTAATGTCTCATTTTTGGCGTGATCGTCGAGTTGTTGTAACTGGTGGTAGTGGTCTTATTGGTGGTTGGCTTGTAGAAGAGCTCATAAATAACGGTGCTGATGTTATTGTTCTTTTGCGTGATTGGGTACCTCAATCAAAACTACTATCTGAAGAAAAGCTGAAAAAATCTACCCTTGTGCGAGGTGACCTCTCTGACCCTAAGCACTTAGAAAGAATTTTATCTGAATATGAAGTTCAAAGCGTTTTTCATTTGGCTGCTCAAACCATAGTTCCTATAGCTAATAAAAACCCTCTTTCTACTTTTGAATCCAATGTGGCAGGAACATGGAACCTTCTTGAGGCCTGTCGACATGTGAAGTCTGTTTCCTCTATTGTTGCTGCTTCATCCGATAAGGCCTATGGAGATGCACCCAACCTTCCCTACCATGAAGAAATGCCTTTGCGCGCTGTCTATCCTTATGATGTGAGCAAAGCTTGTGCGGATATGATTTGTTTAAGTTATGCAAAGACTTTTGACCTGCCAGTATCCACCACCAGGTGTGGTAACTTTTTTGGTGGCGGTGACTTAAATTGGAATCGCATTATTCCCGGAACAATCCGTTCAGCCTTAAGAAGTGAAACACCGATTATTAGATCCGATGGCACATTAATTCGTGACTACATTTATGTAGAAGACGCAGTGAATGCGTATTTAACCTTAAGCAAAGCGCTCTCAGAAGACTCAAATCTAAAAGGAGAAGCTTTTAACTTTTCTAACGAAACTCAACGTACCGTTTTAGAATTAACAAACTTGATTCTAACAGAATTGGGTTCTGATCTAACTCCTATTGTTCAAGGCGATAACAAAGGTGAGATTAAGGCGCAGTACCTTGATTCATCTAAAGCCTCGCGTCTTTTAGGGTGGAAGGCACAATTTGGCCTTGAGGAGGGCTTAAGTAAGACTATCTCTTGGTATAAAAAATATTTGGAAACACAACATGCTTAACTGTCGTTCTTGCCAATCTGATAATTTTCAGTCAATTATTCCTCTTGGAGAAATGCCTCTGGCCAATGCTCTATTGAAATCATCTAGTGTGCAGAATGAGTCACGTCACAATTTAGAGGTAATGCTTTGTGGAGATTGCGGTTTAGCACAGCTTAGGGATTTAATTGACCCTAAAGAACTCTTTTCTGATTACGTTTATTTCTCTTCTAACTCAGACACCATGTTGAGGTCTGCTGCCGATTTAACAAAACAAGTTATGAAAAATATACCCGATGACGCTTTGGTTATGGAAATTGCCAGCAACGATGGTTATTTATTAAAAAATTATATTGCAAAGGATATTAATGTTTTAGGAATTGATCCGGCGCAAAACATTGCAAAAATTGCAAATGAAGCTGGTATCAATACACTCTGTGACTTCTTCTCCAAAAAACTAGCTGATAATCTTGTTCAAGAAGACAAAAAAGCTGACATTATCCATGCCAATAATGTTATGGCTCATGTGCCTGATCTCAATGATTTTATCCAGGGCATTCAGGTACTCCTAAAACCTCTTGGCAAAGCTATTATAGAGGTGCCCTACTTCCTAGACCTCGTTAAGAACAATGAATTTGATACTATTTACCATGAGCATGTATTCTACTTTGCCCTACGCCCCTTAAGGCTAGCCTTCGAGCGTCATGGCCTTGACATATTTGATGTTGAAAAATTAGAAATTCATGGAGGGTCTCTTCGCTTGTTTGTTGGACATAAAGATGCGCGCCCTGTAGCGACGACAATTCGAGAAGTATGTGTCGCTGAAGAACTCTATGGTCTGGCTAAATTTGAAACTTTTGATAAAATTAAACTAGGGCTGCACGATCTTAAAGTAAACCTTATTGATGTGTTAAATCAGATAAAGAGTGAGGGCGGGAAAATTGCAGCCTACGGAGCTTCTGCAAAAGGAACAACACTCTTAAACTATTTTGGTATCGGGAAAGAGTTATTGGATTTTGTTGTGGACCGCAGTCCTGTTAAGCAAGGACTGTACACACCAGGTACAGGTCTTGAAATTTGCCCTGTAGAGGACCTAATTTCTAAAAAAGCAACGCACGCTCTGTTATTAGCCTGGAATTTTTCTGAGGAAATTATGGCACAACAAAAAGACTTCATTCAACAAGGTGGAAAATTTATTCGTCCACTCCCCACGGTAGAAGTACTCTAATGAAGTTCACCCCCCTCCCCTTAAAAGGCGCTTATTTAATAGAGCTCGACCTTAAGAAAGATGACCGAGGGTATTTCGCACGAACTTTTTGTGTAGATGAATTTAAAGAGCATGGACTTACTGTGGATTTCATTCAAATGAGCACATCTTTTAATAAAGATAGCGGGCAAATTCGAGGGATGCACTATCAAGAAGCTCCCTATGAAGAAACAAAAATAGTCCGTTGCACCAGAGGTGCTATCTATGATGTGATGATTGATCTGCGTAAAAATTCACCGACATTCAATCAATCTTATGGCGCTGAGCTGACGGCGGATAATGGGAAAATGTTTTATATTCCCAAAGGCTTTGCCCACGGCTATAAAACATTGGAGGATAATACAGAGTTGCTTTACATGATGGATCAGCCTTATGTTCCAAAAGCAGCAAGAGAGATTGATTATAAAACCTATGAGGTGTTTTAAGTGAAAGTCCTCATTACTGGTGCAACTGGCTTCCTTGGAAAGCATGTTTATCAGGAGCTTTTGAAAAAAAAATACACTATTTTCGCCCTCTCTCGCTCAGCGCAAATAGAAGATTTAGATTTCTATGAACTTGATATATTAGATCATAAAAAAACAAACACTCTTGTTGAAAATATAAGACCAGATATTCTTATACACCTTGCTTGGGATGTTGAGCACGAGAAATATTGGGACTCATCGAAAAACATTGACTATGAATTAGCAAGTATTAATTTGATCGAAGCCTTTATTGCGAATGGGGGAAGAAAAGTTTTGGCTGCCGGCACATGTGCAGAGTATCCAGAGTTACCCGTTTTGATATCGGAAAACCATAATAGTAATCTTGATGATTTGTCTTTATATGGCCGGTCCAAAAAGCGTGTTTATGAGCATCTCTGCCTAAAACAACAGGTAGGTTTAGAATTCACATGGTTCAGAATCTTTGGAATTTTTGGATGTGGCGAAGATAAGAGGCGCTTGTTCCCAAGTATGGTTCATTCAATTTTAAATAATAAAAAACCATCGTTAAGATCTCCTAATAGTTTTTACGATTACGTCTGCGTATCTGATTTAGCAAGTTTTATAGTGCAGTGTATAGAGGGCGATGCGTTAGGTGCAGTTAATATAGGAAGTGGAACGAGTAGGTCTGTGATGGACTACTATGAAATATTTGAAAGTTATATCAGGACAGGCCGTCTTAATCTAATTAATAACGCCCAAGAGGTAGATAGTAAGTCGAGGATGCCGAATTGTCAAAAATTATCATCGGTCACTTCAAATTTTAACGATAGTTTGAGACGGGGTATAAGCTCTATGCTTGAAACACACGTATAACATGACAGGAAAAAGCTTTCAAAAGGCTATGCAGAAAACAAAACAAGTAATATTTTCCAATATAATAAACGATAATATTTGATAAAGGCACGATCTATTATGGCAAATGATTTTAAAGAATTCCAAGATTTACGTATTAAGAACATCAAGGCATTATCTCTTGCAGAAGAGGAGTCAAATAAAGGCATAGAGCTTTGTAGACAACTATTTGCGCATCAATATACATATAACTTTGACTGGCTTGGCGTGCCTATCATTCAAACGCCGCAGGATATACTGGCGATTCAAGAAATAATGTGGAAAACAAAGCCAACTGTTATTATAGAGACAGGGGTAGCCCGTGGTGGTTCTCTTATCTTTTACGCATCAATTTTAAAATTACTTAATGAGGGTGGGCGTGTAATAGGTATAGACATAGATATTCGCGATCATAATCGCGATGTTATTGAGTCACACCCTTTAAGTGATGCTGTGATTCTTATGCAAGGTTCTTCTACTGATGATAGAATAATAGAAGCTGTTAAGTCAAAAATAAGTCCATCAGATAGGGTGATGGTTGTATTGGATTCTAACCATACACATGATCACGTTTTAAAGGAGTTGGAGCTGTATAGTCCTCTTGTCACAAGAGGTTGCTATCTTGTTGTTTTGGACACAGTTGTTGAGGATATACCAGAAGGACTGTCAGAAAACCGTCCTTGGGGAAAGGGTAATAATCCTAAAACGGCCGTGCATCATTTCTTAAAATCTACAGACCAATTTTTAATTGATGATCAAGTGCATAAAAAATTAGTGATTACCTGTGCCCCAGATGGATATTTAAAACGTATATAAATAAATGAGCTGTATAATAAAAGAATTTGTTTTAATTCTGTTTAAATTTTAGACATGGAAGATTAAAGAAATTTCGGAAAACTCATTGTATGAATAAGATTATCAAAAAACAACCAAAAGAACTAATTGCAGAATTTTCAATAGTTATTCCGTATTATGCAAGAGAATTTACATTTGGTTTTCTAAAAAAACAACTGACTTACTATCACTCTAATAAAACAGCAATGTGTGTAATTATAGCGATAACTGGTGCAGAAGATATTCAGATAAGATTGAAAAAGTACTTAAATCAATTAAATGATTCTCGTTTTCTTATCATGTCTATTAATGAAGGGGAGGTGGAAGAGAAAAATTTTGCGTCTTTTTTAACAAGAATATACGAGGCCTTTAAATTAGTAGAAACACCTTATGTGGTTTTAAATGGGGCTGACGATGTGCTTATACCTGAGAATGTCTGTAAAGGCATTGAGGTGTTAAAAAATAACCCTGAAGTCACGGCAGTGCAAGGAAATGATATCCATTGTACAGCAACGTTAGGAAAAATATCTCTTCTGAAAAATATAGATATTATCGACAATGATCCAAAAAGACGATTAGAGAGAGTTATGAGGGATCCGGGTTACCTTGTGTATATGCTGAGAAGAACCGATGATGCTAAAAGAGACTACGAGGTTTTTTCAAGCCTTGCAAAACAAAGAAAATATTTACATATTAGCCCCCTTCATTTAGAGCTTTTAAGCGGTTTTCTCCTCGCATCTTCAGGAAAAATATGCGCCTTAAATTCTGTACTACGATTAATTAATCTACATGAAGGTCAGGCACATTCGGTCTTTGATTGTGGTTTTCTTTTTATTGAGGCTGGAATAGTCGATAAAAAAACTTATGAGTTACTCGTAGCAAAAAATAAAAACAGAAGAGTTATGACTTATAATAGATTTAGGCTCCTTTGGTGGAGCTACAAAATCAAGAAGTTCTCAGTAAAATTCCTTCAAATATGCTATAAATTTTTATATAAAGAGTTTAATTTTTTGAATTTTCTAGATGCACTCATTACTTTTTCTTTAAATAGAGTGTGCCAAGTAGGAGCAAAAATCAGACCGAAAAATCTTGATATTAAAAGTTATGAAATAGTTGAAAACTGTAATGA
>CAXBEY010000003.1:0-58282 GCA_963974885.1 uncultured Alphaproteobacteria bacterium | reverse complement strand
TGCCGTTGCAACGTGTTTATTTAAGGACAGTGGTGAGGTCTGTGGCGTTGAAACCGTGCCCATGGGACTTGATGAGGAGGGTAATAAAACAGACCAGTATGAGCCCGGTGTACAACTTATGGCAAAGCATGTGATGCTGGGGGAGGGCTGCCGAGGCTCTCTCACCAAGGACCTCTTTTCCCGCTTTGACCTTAAGGCAGAGCAGCCCCAAACCTATGGCATTGGCTTGAAAGAAATTTGGGAGATTGATCCTGAAAAACATCAAGAAGGCCTTGTGACTCATACCATTGGTTGGCCCATGGATGTGAAGACCTATGGGGGCTCCTTTTTGTATCACATGGAGAACACTCAAGTGGCTTATGGTTTTGTCGTGGGTCTTGATTATGAAAATCCTCACCTCAACCCCTACCAAGACTTTCAACGCTTTAAGCATCATCCAAAAATTCAACCTCTTTTTGAAAGGGGACGCCGTGTGGCCTATGGGGCAAGAGCTCTCAATGAAGGCGGATGGCAATCCATTCCCAAACTCACCTTTCCTGGAGGCTCCCTCATAGGATGTGCTGCTGGCTTTTTGAATGTCCCTAAAATCAAAGGCTCTCATACTGCTATGAAATCAGGGATGATTGCCGCGGAAGTGGCCTTTGAGTCTTTGGTTGATAAAAGCTCTACTAAGGTTGGTGTTTATGATCAAAAGTTGCGGGAAAGCTGGGTTGGACAAGAGCTCCATAAAGTGCGTAATATTCGCCCTGGGTTTAAAGGGGGGTTACTGCTTGGGCTTGTTAATGCAGCTTTTGAAACCTATATCACACGAGGGCGTTCGCCCTGGACTTTGGGTCATCATAAAGATAATGAAAGCCTAAAATTAGCAGCAGACGCCCCAAAAATTGACTACCCTAAACCCGATGGAAAAATTTCCTTTGATCGCTTGTCTAACGTTTTTTATTCTTCAACAAATCACGCAGAAAATCAGCCCTGCCATTTGCTGTTAAAAGACCCAAGTGTGGCTATTGATATTAACCTTGCAAAATACGATGCGCCAGAAACACGCTATTGTCCTGCAGGAGTTTATGAAATCATCACCGACGAAAGTAAGGGAACTCATTCTCTCAAGATTAATTCACAAAACTGTGTGCACTGCAAAACCTGTGATATCAAAGACCCCACCCAAAATATTAATTGGGTGGCCCCGCAAGGGGGAGGCGGTCCCAATTACCCCAACATGTAAAGGGGGGGCTTTTTATAGAAATGCCATAATCAAAAAGTGAAGGAACTGTTATGACTAAGATGATCCTCTTCATCATCCTCATGTATATTACTTTCAAGATGGCGTTGAAAGAAAAATAAAAGAAAAAAATAAAAGTAAAAATAATTTTTAGTTGTCTTTTTTTGTCTGAAAAATTTGATTTCTATAATAAATATATGTTAAATATAAATTTATTAAACAGGAAATCAATATCATGACCAAACTTTCAAGAGCAGAACTGGCTAAAATCTTACGAGATTCATCCCATAATTTTGTCATTGAAGGACATAATGAATTGGACAATGAGGCCTATTTTACACGCTTAAAGTGCTTCATTGAAGCCTTAGAGGGCTCCCGCAACGAGGCCTATATTGATGGTATTGTGTATCCAAAAAATAGCCGCTCCTTTATTTCAATGGCTAAATTCAATGCGTTAGACAAACAAAAAGCCAAAGGCAACGAGGTAGAGAGACGGGAGATTGAGAACGGAGAGGGCGTCTAACATTATTTTATGTTCCTTCTGCTGGCAGACTGCATGTGACGATAAAGAGCATAAGAGCTGAGAGAATAAGGAAGAGCAGTTGCTGACCAGAGTTTTTTGACGCCATTTTATAGCGGGCGATATAAAAAGCACTTATGCATTGGGTTAAGTAATAAAAAGCAAAGGCCCGAGAGGCTAGGGTAATAAGCTCAAAAATGTTCGCCAGCCAAACAAGGGCGATGCAAAGAGCTGAAATAACAAGGTAACCTAGGTTTAGGGGAAATTTCTTTTTAAAGAGCTCGTGGAGTAATCCACCGCATCCAATAGTGTCCGCAAGGGAGGCGCTGTATTGACTGGCCGCTGCTCCCAAGATAATCAGATAGGCCAACAGGTGTGTAATGCCATGGGAGGTGTTTATAATTTCGGTTTCGCTAAGGGTCACCTCCGGCTTCATAACATAAAGCACAAAGAAAATAAAAGGAATATAAATCCCCATGGAAATCAGTTGGGCAAGCTTCATGGTTTTTAGGCGAAGATCTCGGGAGTATTCATGTCCTAAATACCGTGATGTTTCAAAGCCTTGCACCATTAAAAAAACACCTGCTATTTTTCTAATGGAATCAAAAGTTACCTCGGGGTTTGAGGTGCTGATGGGAATAAAATCAAGAACTTGCCAATCATAAAGGGCAAGGCCAATGAGGAGAGCTGCAATAACAGACAGCTTTATAGTAACCGCATAAACCTCAAGGGTTTCCAAAAATTTAAACCCCCTATAGTAACCATACAAACCATTTAACAGAAGGATCACACTTGTCAGAGCGTTGGCTGCAATAGGGTCGACGATGTCTAGACCTTTGAGAAGGAAAGAGCTCAGAAGCCTGACATAAAAAGCAATAGAGATAAAATAGGCAAGGCTTAAGGACACCTCGGACACACGATTTTGGCGCCCAAGCTCTCGGGACTCCCCCGTAGCAAGGAGGGGTTCTCCATGGCAGATATTAAAACGAACAGCGTGCCCAACAAAATAGGCAAGGAGGACAACCACAATGATGGTCAACGTTGCATAGTCTCCCATAATGGACCAAAGAAGGGGAGCTGCAATCAGGAAGCCGCTCCCAATAATAGAGGCAAGGGGTGTAACCGTTGCCCGCCAAAAAGGGGCATTTCTTACCCTTGGAGAAAGCATGAAAGACAAGCTCAGGATCATTGTTAGGACAATAAAGACATCAATAATCTGAGTGCTTGTCATGGCCTCTTATTCCGCCATTGCTCGAAAATCAATAAAATTAATGCTGATCAAATAATTCACAAAAAACCACAATAAGGTTGTGATGACCGTTGTCACAAGGAGCTTAATTTTAAGGTAAGATTTTTTAGGTGCTCCATGGTCATGGCCCCGTTCAGGGGAATGAACACGGTGGGCGCCAAAGGGAAGGATTGTGAAAAGGGTAATCCACCAGAGGGTTACGTAAACAACAATACCAGACATTATATCCATCTTAGTTCCTCTTTATACGGTGCTTTAATGGGCACACCAGATGTCATTATTTTCTCCTATAGTCGTTCCAAAACAATCCCAGACGTCGTCATTCTCTCCTAAACGACAAGAGGTCGTCGTCGGTCGCTCTTTCCTAGACTGGAACCTTTTTGAAAAGCCTCTATTATAGTGCAATTTATCCCTAAAAATGTAAAGGATTTGAGACGGAGCCTGGGTAATCCCCCCTCAACCCTTTTCCATCTCACACATTATTTTATTGACATAAATAAAAAAGTATCCATATACAAGTTATAGATAGTTGTATTTTTTTTCAAGGTTTTATGCAGTATGAAATGTAAGATTTCTTTTTATTATCCCATTAGGAAGCTCTTTAATAAAAGTAGCTATCTTTTTGCTATTGCATTAATGGCATTAATGATAGCTCCCTCTCATTCCAGCAATATTGATGATGAGCAAACGCCTCATAAGATTGGCGTAGAGGCCCTAAGGTGTAAAAAACACACCAACTCTATTGAAGCTATCATTGTAAGACATAGTCGAGCAATGTCGGAAATAAAGAACAGCAACCCTAGCATAGAAAGCCAACCTAGTGTCACTCCGTCTCCTTATTCTCAGAGTATGGGATATCTAAAAGCGTACCTTGGGGACCGGTTTTTAGTGATCGACCCTGCAGCACAAGAAGACTGTATCAAAAGGAATATCCTTAACTTTTACAAAGAAACTGGTTCAAACGATTACCTAGAGATAACAAGGAATTTTAATGATCCAAAAGTGATTCCTATTGTGGAGGCTCTAATGGAAGAGCAGCTCTTTCCAGATAAAGATTTTGCTTATCATGGAGCTCACCCAGTTGTCGGTTTGCTTTATGATGTATATTCAGAACTCCGAAAGCAGGTCATGATTTTACAGGGGGAAGGTCTGTTAGATTGCCGTGGTATAGACCAAGCCTTTTCAGGTATTAATAATGTTTCAGATTTTATTAATGAGCAACTACGAAAACAAAATAAAGAATCATTCTGTGAGCTTGCGAATTATAATTCTGATTTTGCTGAAAAAGCGCTATCTATAAATTTATTTCTATTTGGAAATTTTGGGACAGCCTTTGATGATACGATTCAATTGTTTATAGAAGGCAAATCTGAGAGAGAGGTTAAGCTCGAAAGATCTTTAATCAAACTATTTACTTATTTTGGAATAGATGTTTCACAAGACAAAGATATAAAACCCTTGATTTCAAAGTTTGAATCCTTGCCATTGCTAAACAGAGGACGTTTATATCAGTTTATTTTTGATAAAGGAAGCATTGATAATTACGTCTACTTGTCTGAGTCTTTAGGTCGTGGGGTGAGTCTTGATGGCGGTAAGCATTATGATGTTGAAAACGCCCAAGTATCAGAACTGATCCGTAGAGTAATAACTATGCCAGTAGAGACCGGGCCACTTTCTAAAAACACTCATCGTTCTAGTCAGTCTATGCCTATAGGTAACTTTAACCTTAGGACGATTCAAGGAAGGCTTTTTTCTCACCCGAATTTATTTTCAGCAAAAAGCCCTATGCGTGTTAAATCATATTGGAGAGGGCTTTCAAGTAATGATCCAAGAATTATAGCCTATCAGAGCACTTTAGAAAAATTGACTTCTCAAGTTGTCGCTAAAATATTACTTTCAAATGCGACTCTTCCCCAAAATACGATTTTAAGCGCGGAATCTTCAACGGTTTTGCCAATCACTAGACTTTATCACTATGTAAAATCAGAAGAAGAAAGCGAAACGCCTCCCTTTGTGATAACGATTTCAGAGCACATCTTCTCTGCATATGTATGTTCGGGCGACTTAAAGCAATTATCTCAAGCCTTTGATAACGACAGCACTTTAGATATCAACGCTAAAATTATCGATATTAACAACATAGAAGGCAGCTCAAAACATTCACCTTTATATTTAGCGGTAAAATATAACCGCCTTAATATCGTTACCTTTCTATTAAAGAAAGGGGCTAAGATTGAAAATGAATTGGCCGATGAACGAAACTTAATAGGCTGGGCCTGCCTCAACGGTTACCCTGCAATTGTGAGCAAGCTTTTAGACTCGAGCATTAACCCCAATTCAAACTTTAAAGTTAGGCTATTGCCTGAATCGCTAATCAGTATTGCCATTGAATACGGCCACGATGACATCATCGGGCTCTTAATGAGTCATGATGCTTTTACGGGTGATGCAGATGTTTTTACGGATTTGTATAGCTATATTTGTAGAAATAGAAATTTCAGCCTCTTAGAAGTGTTTTTAAAGAAGGGTATGTTGCATTTTCTGGAGAAGTATACCTCTCCCCTTAATGAAGCAATAGAGACTGGAAATGTTGATTTTGTTAGGCTCTTGTTAGAGAAAGGAAATGTTGGTCTAGAAAGAATTTTTTGCATCCCCTCAATAATAGTGGCAATAAATAAACAAGAACTATCAGTTATTCAACTATTGCTTGAAAACGGTGCAAACATGAATAAGGCATATCCAGTCTATGGGACGCCGCTTGCGCGCGCATTACAGTCTCAGAACCCTGAAATTATTGTTTATTTCAAAAAACGACTAGAGGAATCTGCTTCTGTTGCATCATGAGATAAGCGTTGTGAAAAGGGTAATCCACCAGAGGGTTACGTAAACAACAATACCAGACATTATATCCATGAGTGCATCGCTCCTTTAAAGCAACTTTCCAATAATGCGAGCCGTATCAATCATGCGATTTGCAAAGCCCCATTCATTGTCGTACCACGATAAAACCCGACAAAAGTCACCTTCAACCACTTGGGTCTGGGCAAGGTCTACAATGCTACTGTGGGGATTATGATTGAAATCAATGGAAACAAGGGGAAGCTCATTTGTCTCAAGAATACCAGACAGGTGTGTTGAAGCCGCCGCTTTTAGAGCCGTGTTAATTTCTTCGGGGGTTGTTTTTTTCTTTGACGTAAATTTAAAGTCCACCACAGAAACATTGGCAAGGGGAACCCGAATAGCGGTACCATCAATTTTGCCTTTAAGCTCTGGAAGGACAAGACCAACGGCTCTTGCAGCACCCGTTGATGTCGGAATCATGGATGTTGCGGCTGCCCGTGAACGGTGCAAATCACTATGGTGTGTGTCAACCAACCGTTGGTCCCCCGTATAGGCATGAATGGTTGTCATAAAGCCTTTTTCAATACCAAAGGTTTCTTCGAGAACTTTTGCCAAGGGCGCCAAACAGTTGGTGGTGCAAGAGGCATTGGAGATAATATTATGACTGGCGTCAATTTTGTGGTGGTTCACACCATAAACAACGGTCAAATCAACACCAGAGGCGGGGGCAGAAATAATAACTTTTTTAGCCCCTGCTGTGAGGTGGGCGCCAGCAGACTCTTTGGACGTAAACGCACCAGAGCACTCAAAGACAATGTCCACACCAAGAGCGCCCCAAGGCAGTTTGGCCGGATCGCGCTCTTGAAAAAGTTTGATTTCTCCGTGTCCGACATCAAGGCTCGTTCCTGTTTCAGCACAGAGCACAACAGGCTCAGGGTAAAGACCATGGATGGAATCGTACTTAAAAAGGTGGGCGTTGGTTTCCGGTGGTGAGAGATCATTAAGGGCAACAACCTGACAGTCCGTTGCTTGGCGCTCAATAAGGGCTCTGAGGACAAGGCGACCAATGCGCCCAAATCCGTTAATAGCTATTTTAAGAGGCTGTGTCATATTATTGTCCTTTTTGCTCAAGAATAAGTTGAATTTTTTCTGCAATGGCATGGGGTGTTAACCCAAAGTGGGCATAAAGATCGCCAGCAGGTGCAGAAGCCCCAAAGGTATCAATGCCAAAAATATGTTTTGAAGAGGTTGCGTATTTTTCCCAGCCAAAGGGTGCGGCGGCTTCAATCACAAAAGTATGTTGGCACCCTCCCAGGGTCTTTGATATGTAATCCTCACTTTGCTGCTCAAAAAGGTCCCGACAAGGCATGGAGACCACACGCACATTAATGCCTGCGGCCTCTAAAACTTTCTGAGCCTCAAGGGCAAGGGAAACTTCCGTTCCCGTTGCAATAATACAGTTATCACACGCCTTGGAATTCTTTGCAGCCTTGATAACATAAGCCCCGTTGGCGGATAGATTCTCCCCAAAGCAATAGGTATGGCGTAAAGTGGGAACGCTTTGGCGAGACAGCGCCATAATAGAAGGAGTTTCCTTAGACTCAAGAGCCTTCATCCAACATTCTGCAACTTCAACGGCGTCAGCGGGACGAAAGACATTTAAATTGGGAATGGCTCGTAAAGAGGCAAGGTGTTCAATGGGTTGATGGGTTGGACCATCTTCTCCAAGGCCAATAGAGTCATGGGTCATCACGTAGACAACCCGTTGTTTCATAAGAGCCGACAGGCGTATGGCTGGTCTGGCATAGTCTGAAAAAACAAGGAACGTGCCCCCATAGGGAATAAAACCCCCATGGAGAGCAAGGCCATTCATTGTGGCGGCCATACCATGTTCACGGACACCGTAATTAATGTAGTTCCCGCTATAATCGAGGGGGGTAATGTCCGTTGAATAAATCGTTTTTGTATTGTTAGAGCCCGACAAATCAGCAGATCCCCCCATAAGGCCATCCAGTTCATCGGTTAAGATCTCTAAGACTTTGCCAGAGGATTGCCTTGTGGCTTTTTGTGGCGCCGTTTTGGTGAATTCCTCAATAAGATTAAAAAGCTCACCTTTCCAGTTAACGGGAATTTCACCACCCACGAGAGCCTTAAAATCAAAGTCACTGGCAAGATAATTTTCCTGCCATTTCTTGTAATAGGGGAGGTTACGATCGGCAACAGAACGCCAATTTTTCAAGATCTCTTCAGGAACTTTAAAGGCCGGTGCATCCCAGCCAAGTTCTGCTCGGACCGCTTGTATTTCTTCTGTTCCTAAGGGAGACCCATGGGCACTACTGGTGCCTCCTTTATGGGGAGAGCCGTAGGCGATGGTTGTGCGACAGGCAATAAGAGAGGGTTGTGTTTCTTCTTCTCTTGCTCGGGTGAGGGCTTCAAAAATAGCCTGATGATCATGGCCGTCGATTTGTTGAATCTGCCATCCAGCGGCGTCAAAACGCTTTAAGGTATCCTCACTGGAAGAAATATCCGTCGAGCCATCGATGGTAATATGATTATCATCAAACAACACAATGAGTTTGCCCAATTGGAGATGGCCCGCAAGGGAAATAGCTTCGTGGGAAAGACCTTCCATCAAGCATCCGTCTCCGGCAATAACATAGGTATGGTGGTCAACTAAGTCTTCTCCAGAACGCACCCTTAAAATAGCTTCTCCCAAAGCCATACCTGTGGCCATTCCGAGACCTTGCCCCAAAGGACCTGTGGTTGTTTCAATGCCGAGTTCTGGGTGATATTCAGGATGTCCTGCCGTGAGGCTTCCCAATTGGCGAAAATTCTTTAACTGCTCCAAAGTCATTTGGTCATAGCCTGTTAAATAATTTAAGGCATAAAGCAACATAGAGCCGTGGCCAGCGGACAAAATAAAGCGGTCGCGATCAAACCACGTGGGATCCTTTGGATTAAATTTTAAAAACCCTGAATAAAGAACCGTTGCCACATCGGCCATTCCCATGGGCATGCCCGGGTGTCCTGACTGAGCTCGTTCAACGGCATCCATGGCAAGAACACGGATTGCATCGGCCATTTTCTTTGATTTTTGGAAGGTGTGATTTGATTTAAACACGCTGTTTCCCTTGGGTTATTTCTCTGCTTATTTTTCTTCCTATATAGTGCATTTTATCAAGAAAAATGTAAAGGGAAGAGGTGGCGCGCTTTTGAATCTCTTTTTTAGAATTTTTTGACACAGACTAGGTATTTATACGTATAGACAAATATATTGAAAATATTTATATATATAATTTTAGAATTTAAATAAAGACACTATTATGAGAACAATGAACTCTTATGTATATCATATTTTGACTATAATTTTTAAATTGTTATTAACAGAACATATATATAAGGTTTGCCTGCACAAAGGTACCGAAAATGGTACCGAAAGTACCACAGTCTTTTTTGCAACGGAGCAAAATTTATACGGATAAATATTTATATTTAAAAGTTTTATATAATTAAGTAAACGAAGTATTTAACAACAAATAAAGTAAAGTATTATGAAAAATAGAAATTCTGCTTATGTGATCCTCTCCCTTTCATTACTGGCTTTCTCAGCACAAGCCAGTGAACAGACTGGGACAGTCGATCCTATTCAAGAGGCCTTTTTGAAACTCTCAGAGGGCAAAGAGTGGAGTGGATATGACTGCGCTACCATCATGAAAGCTTTGGGAAACATTAAACCTGAAAGGTTAGATGGTGTTGCACAAGCCTACTCAACACTCCCAAAGGGCAAAAAATGGAATGGAAATGACCGCGCTGACATCATCAAGCAATTGGGGAAAATTCAGCCTGAACGGTTAAATGGTATTCAAGAGGCCTGTTCAACACTCTCAACAGGTAAAGAATGGAGTGGTTTTTACATCGGAAACATCGTCAAGACATTGGGGGAAATTCAGCCTGAACGGTTAGAGGGTGTTGCACAAGCCTACTCAACAGTCTCAAAAGGCAAAGAGTGGGCGGGAAAAGACTGCGCTTCCATCATTGAGGCATTGGGGGAAATTCAGCCTGAACGGTTAGAGGGTGTTGCACAAGCCTACTCAACAGTCTCAAAGGGCAAAAAGTGGCGTGGTTTTTACATCGGAAACATCATCAAGGCACTGAGGATAATTCAGCCTGAACGGTTAGAGGATGTTGTAACTGCCTACTCAACAGTCTCAAAGGGCAAAGAGTGGGGTAGATATGACCTGCTGAGCATCATCAAAACATTGGGGGAAATTCAGCCTGAACGATTAGATGATGCTCTAAAGGCCTGGTCAACAGTCTCAAAGGGCAAAGAGTGGAATGGATGGGACTGCGCTGACATCATCAAGGCATTAGGGAAAATTCAGTCTGAACGGATAGAGGCTGCTCTAAAGGCCTGGTCAACACTCTCAGAGGGCAAAGAGTGGAATATAGATGACCTCTCTTCCATCATCAAGGCATTGGGTGCTGTTCAGCCTGGACGGTTAGAGGATGTTTTAACTGCCTGGTCAACACTCTCAGAGGGTAAAAAATGGCGTATAATTGACAACGTCTCCATCATCAAGGCATTGGGGAAAGTTCAGCCTGGACGGTTAGAGGATGTTGTAACTGCCTTCTCAATACTCTCAGAGGGAAAAGAGTGGGGTGGATATTACTGCACTTCTATCATCGAGGCATTGGAAAAAATTCAGCCTGAACGGTTAGAGGGTGTTGCACAAGCCTACTCAACACTCTCAAAAAGAGAAGAGTGGAATGGAAATAACTGCGCTAGCATCATCCAGGCATTGGGGAGAATTCAGACTGAACGGTTAGGTTCTATTCTAGAGGCCTATTTAAAGTTATTCGAATATGACAGACCGCATGCATATGAGTGTGCTAGTGTTATCCAGACTTTTAGTATGATGGATACTAAGGAGATTGACTCTATTATGGACGGCCTTTTAGCGTTTAGAGGCTATGGCGGCTCGCTCCCATACATAATAGCATCCCTTCCCTTTATTGAGCCTCAAAACCGGAACTCATATTTACAAGGCGTGAAAAAGGTTGTAAAAAATGATCCGCAAACTGAGGTTTACCAGAATGCCATGCAAAATCTTGTAGCTTATACACTAGCTCAGTGCCTTTCTGGTGATGATCAAAAAATATCGCTTTTTAACTATTGGAAATCTATCCTCAATCACGAGAACAAAACCCGTGCAAACTACTTTCTTAACTTCATTACAGAAAAATATTTAGAAATTGGGCTTCATGAAGAACATGAATTGGTTCAACTTGCTTTACGCATAGGAACGGTGATTCGTTCTGAGGAGGATGAAAGAAATCCCTATGTGGTTTATGAAAAACTTCAAGATAAAAGAGACGTTTCCATTGATTGGAAAGGCTTACCTCTCATCAAAAGAAAGGTTGGAGGAAAAATAGAAATTCTCAATCCGCGCGCGATCATGGCCTTTGCTGAGCAAATGCAAGTGGATCTTTCCAGTGTCCCTTCTTTAACATCTAAAAATTTTATGTCTCTCCTGAACAAACTTCAAGATAACTTAAAAGATAGTGGTCAATTGTTTGCGGGTGCTAATCAAATTGCAAAAGGAACAAAAACAACCATAGATGTACTCATTAAAAAGGCCATAGACCCCACCTCTCATTTCTGCGCCCTGATGAATGCTTCAAGAGAGTCCATGGAGGGCTCTAAGATGAAGTGTGTCATGAACTGGTTCTCCTTAATGCCCGATGAAGAGGATAAATGGCTCCGTTTAAGCACATTCCTTTCTAGTGTTCGTAACTGTAAAGTCGGTAAAAATACAGCTATTCAGGACTGGTATATGGGTCTTCCTTCTCAGTACCGCATTCAAACAAAATCAGGATCCTTTGATTGCGATAAAGTTGAAGTCCCTGTTATGGAGTCTCTTCTTTTAAGCATCCAGTCAGTTGTTTCAAGTCAATTTTCACCTGAAAGCTTTTTTATGAAGAAGGTTTGTGGCACACCTCAAGATGAAGATCTGGAACAAGCAGCCCATCAGATTCAATTTGTGAGAGGCTTAATTGGAGATAAGGTTGGTTTATCTGAAGGCCCAAGATTTGATATCAATGCAGGATGCATTAGTCGAAATGTTCTGGGGTTGCCCTTACAAGATATTCTAGATGCTTATTATAGAGGCATCACTATGGATGGATTTCTGCCACTCTTAATGACTGCCTTTAACCGACATGTTAAAGCAGAGGCCGAGGAAGAAGTCCTCCCAATCTATAAAGGATTAAAAGAAATCTTTGAAGACGACATAGAGTTAATGCTTGAATCTGATGATGACTATAAAGTTCAGGGTGTTAATGAGGCTGGTATGGTTCATCTTTTAAAAAGGGTCGGCATCCTTGAAGAACAGGACCTAAATGATATTATCAATATGAATTAGGATTTTTATTAAGGTATTTTTTTTAAGACACTCTTATGTATATATTAAAATCAAAAAAACCATTAATTAAAAACCTTAAAGGAACCCTTGATTTTTTTGCATTTTTTTACCATAGTAGGATACAGTCCCCCATTTATGTAGTTAAGAATGAAAACCGCTATGTCTAACACCCTAATTTCTGAACCCCTTTCCCTTGATACACAAGAGATAGAGCTTGTGACTCAAGAGCTCGCCAACGAGAAAAATCAATTCCGCGCCGCCCGCTTGCAAAAACTAAAGAACCTTTTGGAGTCAGGCATTAAACCTTTTCCCTCAACCTTCAAGAAGACCCATGAAATCACAGAGGTGATCGCTACTTATGGCTACCTTGAAAATGAGCAAGAAACAAAAGATAGTGTAACCGTTGCCGGACGTATTCGTTCCTCCCGTAATAATGGGATGTTCATTGATTTGCGAGATACCCAGGGCAAGATTCAAATTTTCTCCCACAAAGAGTACTCTCCAGAAGCGGTTATGAAATTAGTTAAGCCCCTTGATATCGGAGATCATATTGGGGTCACCGGCTATGTGCGTCGCACGCCCAGAGGGGAGCTGACCATCAATGCCCAAGAGGTGACCTTTCTTGGCAAAGCTTTGCTGCCCTTGCCCGAGAAATATCACGGCCTCAGTGATATTGAAACGCGCTATCGCCAACGTTATCTTGACCTCATCATGAGCGAAGAGTCACGGGATACCTTGCGTAAACGCTCGGCCATTACGTCTGCGATCCGCCATTATCTTACTGAAGAGGGGTTCTTAGAAGTAGAAACACCCATGCTACATCCCATTGCTGGCGGTGCCTTAGCTAAACCTTTTACAACCCATCATAATGCCCTCGAGATGGATCTCTTTTTGCGCATTGCCCCGGAGCTTTATCTGAAAAAGCTTATTGTCGGTGGGTTAAGTGATAAGATTTTTGAGCTAAACCGTTGCTTTAGAAACGAAGGGGTGTCAACGCGGCATAATCCTGAATTCACACAAGTTGAGCTTTATCAAGCCTATGCGGATTACAATGATATCATGACCCTTACCGAATCTATGGTTGCCCACGTTGCAAAAAGCGTTCTTGGACAAACATCCGTTGACTTTAGTGAGGGCAAAACCTTAGAGTTCAAAGCGCCATGGCGCAGAGCCTCTATGTGTGGCCTCATTGAAGAAAAGACAGGGGTTGATTTCAATGCCATTGCAACGGCCGATGAGGCTATTGCTGCCGCTAAGGAGCTGGGTGTTCACGTGAAAGCTGGCACGCCCTGGGGAAAAATTGTTGAGGCTGTGTTTGAGGAAAATGTTGAGGAGTCTCTCATTCAACCAACCCATGTGACCGAGCTGCCCCTAGACATTTCACCCTTAGCCAAAAAACACCCAACAGATCCCCGTTTAACAGAGCGCTTTGAAACTTATGTGAATGGGTGGGAAATCGCCAATGGCTTTTCCGAGCTCAATGATCCCATCGATCAACGCAAACGTTTTGAAGCTCAAGTTGTCCATAAAGACGGCGGAGATGATGAAGCCCATGCCATGGATGAAGATTTCATCACGGCCCTTGAGTATGGATTGCCGCCAACCGGTGGCCTTGGTGTCGGCATTGATCGCTTGACCATGCTGCTGACAGCTTCACCAAGCATTCGGGATGTGATCGCCTTTCCAGCCATGAAGCCCAAAGCCTAGTTTTTTAATACCATAAAAAGTTAGCAATAGAATTCAACTGTTTGGCCACATCATCTTCATGGCCCCACTCAATATCATGGAGGTCACCGGTTCTAAATTCGTCATAAACAGGAGCAAGATGTTGTAAAATGAGTGTGTTGTTAGTGCTGGGATCATACCAATCTTTGTGCCGCATCTCTAGCTCGTCTAGGCGAGGACGTTTACCATATTCTTCACCCTTAGCAAAAAAGCGTTTAGTTTCAGTTATTGTCTTAGCATAGCTCCGCGGTGTGAGGAGATACATGACGGATTTTCGATCACTGGTAGAGGTTTCTCTTGAAAAGAAATACTGAATACCAGGGATGCTTTGCAAAAGGGGAACGCCAGTCTTGGCGGTGATAAGTTCCCTCTGGGTAATGCCAGCAAGCATGATGGTTTCACCGGCTTTTACTTTAACGGTTGTTTTAATGTGGTCCTTTAAAATATCAAATTCAACGGCCGTTGATTGTTGAGCAATAACACTGCCTGCAACCTGCGTAATACTACTGCCTTTGAGTTCAACATCTAGGGTAATAAAGCCATCTTTATATTCCGTGGGGGTCACAATTAAGGTGGTTCCAATGGGGGTTTCCGTAATATTACCGCCAAATTGCCCTGAAAGGGCGATGTGTTTGTTGGTTCCTGAAAAGAAATCAGCGGGCTTGCCAATGGTAGCCGTTAGGGTGGGGCGTCCAATGATTTCAATATAGGAATCCGTTGAATTGGCAATATTGAGGGAATAGTTAATGGTGCCAAAGGAAAGCCCTTGGGTAATGAGGTTTGACATTCCGACAGGCTCAGCTATAAGAGAGCCTGCACCTGCTGTTCCTGCGGGCACCCCAGCAGCAGTAGTAATGGCATTATTTGATGGAAAAATGGGAGCAACATTAGCAGTAATAGGCTGAGAGGTGTTTCGAGCTTTAAAATAGTTAAAGGGGGATAAAGAGAGGGTAAACGTATCCATGATATTATTACCCTTAGCGGTTCTACCTGTTTCAGAAACACGCATAATCACCGCATCAACCACAACCATATCTTCTTGACGGTCTTTGACCATGACTTGATTGTCTTCTTCTGGGGCTTGAGGCTCTACAATAGGTGTTACAGTTGGTTCAGGGGTTGGCTCGGGAGCAGCAGCAGCAGTAGCAGTGGCAGGGGTTTCAGAAATGTCCTCTCCTTCGGCGGGGGTTGACGCAGAAGCTTCTTCTTCTGGTTCTGCGCCTATATCGGCTTGGGCTACAAGGCGCCCTGAATTATGGAGATCTGCCCAATCTTGCACCCGTTGCTCAAGGTATTTTTTATGGCGTTTTCTAACGGGCAGAGTGCTATATTTTGCAAGATAAATTTGAGCTTGCTCCTTATTACCGAGAGCCGCATAAATGAGAGCCGCGGCGCGTACATTACGGGCTTCATTGGGTTGGGCTGTCATAACACGATCAATACTCATGGCCGCGGTTTTAAGGTCTCCCAGTTGATAAGAGGCTGAGGCTAATTCAAATTGAGCGTCCATATGTCTTGAATCAAGTAAAAGAACATTAGAGAAAAATTCTTGTGCCTTTACATAATCTTTTTTGCCCGCTGCAATACGCCCCAATTGAAGGGAGGCGAGAGTGTTCGTTGGGTCAATTTTAAGGACTTGTTCAAACCCCGCTTTGGCGAGGGTAATTTTTGCAAGGTCTCCATCCTTTGACATCAGGTGATAGGTTAAGGCATTAAGCGTATGAACTTGCGCATTCATGGGATCATCAATGAGCAGTTTATTAAAGGTCTTGGAGGCTAGTTGAAGGTCACCCTGAAGCATCGCCTTCATGCCGAGGACAATTTGTTGGTCTTCCTCGCTTTTATGGTCAACCTCGAGCATTTGCGCAAGGGTTAGATCAACCTCCTCATGGCCTGCCATCGAAGAGCTCCGAGGACCTTGATCCTGGCAAGCTGCTAGCAAGAGGGCCGTTGCGGAAACAATGATTTTTGATGATAATTGCGCTTTGGTGTGGCTATTGCTTTTTGTATGCACCTTGGTGGCTCCCTGTAAGATCACTCAAATTTTAATATAATTTTCATCAATTTTTAAAGATTTGTAAAGCCATTAAAAATTTATAACTCTTATTAAAGATAGGGTTTGCAAATAGGCCACACTTCCGCCAAAATATCTATAGAAACTTCTGCAAGAAGGCTCTTTTGGCGATAAAAAAGCAAAGACTCGACTTTCGCGGGACGCACGTACTTAAGGTACGCTTACGTTTCCACGATCTCGCTTCACTTCTTTCTCATCCAAAACCACTTCGTTTAGCCATTTTTTCAGAAGTTTCTATATTAAGAGTTTCCTATATAAAAAGAAAAGAATTATTAGATGCATAACCTTATCACTGGTCAATTTCCTCAAACACGTCTGCGCCGTAATCGTCAACAGGGCTGGTCAAGAAGCTTGATGGCGGAAAACGCCCTCAAAGCAGAGGACCTTATCTGGCCTGTTTTTATTCGGGAAGACTCTGTTGAGGCTGATTTTAAATCTTTGTCCGGCGTTAAACGCTATTTAATCCCAGAGCTTTTGCAGGAAATCGCCGAAATTTCACCTCTGGGTGTGAAAACCGTGATGCTTTTCCCCGTGGTTGCCCAAGGCAAACGGGACGAAAAGGCCAGCGAAGCTTTTAATGAAGAGGGGCTTTTATGTCAAACAGTCAGAGCCATTAAGGACCGTTTTCCTGATGTGGGTGTCATCACCGATGTGGCCCTTGATCCGTATACAAGCCATGGCCAAGATGGGCTGGTGATTGAGGGGGAGATTGATAATGATGAGACCCTCAAAGCCTTAGAGCGCCATGCCATTGTGCAGGCCAAAGCGGGGACTGATGTAATTGCGCCGTCTGAAATGATGGATGGTCGCGTTGGTGTCATTCGCCGTGCCCTTGATGCCCAAGGTTTTAGCAATGTTTCTATTATGTCTTACGGGGCAAAATACGCCAGTTGCTTGTATGGCCCCTTCCGGGAGGCCTTGGGGTCGAAAGGGTGTTTGGGAGTGGCCGATAAGAGGACTTATCAAATGGATCCGGCCAACTTGGATGAAGCCATACGGGAAGTCGCCATGGACATTCAAGAAGGGGCTGATAGTGTCATCGTTAAACCTGGCATGCTTTATTTGGATGTGGTTCGCCATGTGAAAGATGTTTTTAAAATCCCGACCTTTTCTTTTCAAGTTAGTGCAGAATATGCCATGTTAAAGTTGGCTGATGAGGCTGGATTTTTGACATTTGATGAAGCTATTATTGAGTCACTTCTCTGTTTTAAAAGGGCAGGAGCCGATGGCATTATTACCTATGCTGCCCCCCATGTCGCACAAATGCTGGCAAAGCAAAAGACTCAGTCTAGGAGTGACAAAAGTGCGTAAAATCCTTACTTTTCTTATACTTCCCATGCTCTTAAGCGGCTGTGTGGGCTCTCAATTTGTTGTAGATGAGACAGATAATGAGGCGACTTTTCCCAGTCTCCATGATGTTCCAGAGCGCCCCGATTTGCCCGATCGCTCTACCTATCCTGCTTTAAAAGATGACCTGTCTTCTTCTCAACAAGAGACCCTTGATGAAAATGAAAAGCTGCGTAAAAAATATGGGTTGTAGGAGGCGCTCCTTTAACGAGGGGTATGAAGATTAAGGGTACTCTTGATTTTGTCAGCGTCATCCAAAGAGTTTCTTCTTTGGGTGCTTTTTGTTGTATTTTCTTGGTCTAAGGCTTTGATTTCTTCAAGGAGTTTATCTTTTTCTCGTTTGAGGCTAGATAATTTCTTTTTAAAGGAGGAATTTGTTTTTTTCTGTTTAGCCAGTAGCTCTTTCAAAAGAGCCTTTTCAGCTGGATTTTTTTGTTCAAGGGACTGAGTCAGCGTCAAAATTTTCTGGGAACTTTGCTGGACAACTTTTACCGCTTCCATGAGTTTTTCCACAGCCTTAACTTTTATTTGTATCGCCTCTTTTTCTTTCCTATTGAGGATAATATCAGCGCGTAAGAAGGAGGCTATTTTTATTTTTCTAGCCAAGGCATAGGGCTTTAGCATTTCTGCATTTAATTTTTTTAATTCCTTGGTCCAGGCTAGAACATCAAAAGCGCTTTTATCTTTTTCAGATAGGCGCTCTGTTGCAACATCTGCGACAGTGGGAGAGGTGACTGCGGCATTTGCAATAGTAGGAGAACTTGCTAGGGCAAGTATAAAAAAGGTTCGAGTGATGTTTTTTTGAATCATTTTTCTGCCTTGCTTTATTTCTTATAGATTATCTCATATTTTTTGGGGGATCAATAAAATAGTCTTAGGTTCCTTATAAAGCTAACCCCGTTTTTTTTGCTCTTCTAGAATAAGCTCGACGATGTCTTTTGCACGAATAAGGGCTGTTTTATCTTTGGAAAGGTGAAGGGCTCGTTTGGCCTGAGAGAGAGCAAGGTCAAGATCATTGAGGGTGAGGGCTTTTTCAGAAAGGGCCAGAGCCAGAAGACCCTTGTGACCCTGCTTGCCATAAATGACAGCAAGAAGATGCCATGCTAGGGGGTTCTTACTTTCTTTTCGTAGAACAAGATGAAGCTCTCGAAGGGCTTTTGTTAGATCAACTTGAGGCAATTCTAACATCGTTTGAACAGCGGCTAGACGAATAAGAGGACTGTTGGGGGCAAGGGAGACGGCGCGCTGGTAGGCTTGGTGGGCGGCAACAAGCTTTCCATTGTCAAAAAGAATCTGACCTTTGAGTTCGTGCAAATAAGGATCTTTTGGATTCTGTGCCAAGAGAGGATTCAATTCAGCTAGGCTATTTTTCAAGTCTCCATTTCGATAATAGGCGATGGCTCGGCCATAGCGATCAAGGGTGGCGGTTTTAGAAGGAGGATGTTGCATCAAGGTCTTCATGGGAGAATTCATAAAGGCTTTAATTTTCACGACCATCCGATCAAAACGCTCATAAAGGCGCCCCGGTAAAGGTTTTCCTTGTTTCTTAAGTTGCCCAATAGCGCTGTTGAGCATATCAACCCGAAGACTGGAAAGGGGGTGGGTCCGCATATAGGCATCTTGACGATCACGGCCTCGAAGTTCTTGTTTTGCTAAATAGGCCATAAAGCTTTCAAGGCCCTTAGCTGTCCAACCCAACTTATCAAGAAAGCGGACCGCTGCTTGATCTGCGGAGGCTTCTTGACCTTGGCTGTAATGCATTAAAGAGCCCATGGCAATTTGTTGCCCTGCCATCATGGCCCCCATGGCCGCGTCGGGAGATCCCGCAATAGCCGCAGCAATACCAAGGGCAGCAGAAGCCATAGCAATAAGAGATGATCGCTGGATGCTGTCTTGAAAACGAGCAACATGCCCTAGGGAAAGGTGGCCGGTTTCGTGAGCCAAAACACCAACGACTTCATCAAGGTTCTTAGCTCTGGTGATGAGGGAGGTATTAATAAAAATAGAGTAATCAATACTGGCAGCCGCATTGATTTCAGAGCTGGCAACAATATAGAGATTGAGTTGTTTTGGATCAAGACCTGCGACTTTGAAAATAGGGTGCATGATCTCAAGGAGAATCGCCTCAATCTCGCTATCTCGGATGATATTCCCCTCTTGTATTGTCGGAGCACTGTGGGCTTGTTGTGTGGCCAGAAAAGAACACAGTAAAAGAGCAGGCAAGAAAGGTAGTTTAAAAAATTTTATGTAAATATGACTCTCTCCCTTATATGGCCCTTATATGGTCTTTCCAAAAAAGTCCTAAAAAGGGACTGCCACGCCCCTTTTTTTTCTAAGCTTATTCCAATAATTTCTTTAACCAACTTTTACGACGGCGAGGTGATTTTGTCACGTCCTCCGAGGTAGCTTTTTTATTACCGTCAATATCTACTTTTTTGACGATTGTATTCCCATTAACATCGGGTTTTTTTACAATTGTATTCCCATTAACATCTGCTTTCTTGGGAGAAGGGCTATTAGACGGCTTTTTTTCAGGCGTTCTCCTACCCCCTCCCTTTTGAGTATTTTCAGAAGGAGAGATTTTATCAGCTGACACCCCTGAAGGCTTAGAAGACTCTGAAGACTGAGAGTCTTCAGGGGATTTATTGCCCTGGGCTCTTCTGCGAGGAGAGCGCCGCCTAGAATTTCTTTTTACTTCTCCGCCCTCAGTCTTGGGTTTTTCATCTGCTTTGAGATCAGAAGCAGCCTTTGGCATTTCAGCTTTAGTCTCGCCATCGCTTTCGGGTTTATTTTGAGGGCGGCGACCATCACGGCGGCGATTTTGAGGGCGACGTTTATTGGGATTTTCGTCTGTTTTTTTATCTTCAGTGGAAGGTGTTTTTTCTGAACTCTCAGAAATGTCGGCCCTATTTTTAGGGCTGTCAGGGCGAGGGCGAGGGCGATTATCACGTCTCCTGGTGTTAGTTTGCTTTTTTTCTTGCAAACCGTCTTCTTTTTCTTGGACATCGTTATCGTTTTCTGATCCGCTGTTTTTACGCTCGAGCTGCATCATTTTAAAGTTTGGTGCAATGAGAGCGTGATCCCCTTCAATGACGATACCCATCTCATGGCGCACTTCAATGTCAGCCAAGTGATGGCGCTTTTCGTTTAAAATATAAAAGGCAACATCCGTTGGGACAATGGCTTTGATTTTGGCAGAACGGTTAGCAATACCTTCCTCATCAAGGGACCGTAAAATCAAAAGAGCCATGGACTCCGTTGAGCGTATGTGACCTGTTGCATGACAATGAGGGCAGGGCTGTGAGCTTGTTTCGAGCATACTCGGACGGAGGCGTTGGCGGGAGAGCTCAAGGAGGCCAAAGGGAGAAATTTTACCCATTTGAACGCGGGCTCGATCATTTTTAAAGGACTCGCGAACTTTACGTTCGACTTGATGAACATGCTTTCGATCATCCATATCGATAAAATCAATGACAACCAAACCGGCTAAATCACGCAAACGAACTTGCCGGGCAATTTCAGCTGCTGCTTCGAGGTTCGTATTGAGGGCCGTTTCTTCGATATGGCGTTCGCGGGTTGCTTTGCCAGAGTTGATATCAATGGAAACGAGGGCTTCCGTTGGATTGATAACAATGGAGCCACCGGAGGGCAACATAACCGTTGAATCATGCATTTTTTCAACTTGGTGTTCAACTTTATACTGAATAAAAAGAGGAACTTTTTGATCTTTGTATTGTTGAACGTTTTTAGCATGGCTTGGTAGAAGCTTTTTCATAAAGGCTTTGGCAGATTTATAACACTCCTCACCTGCCACAAGAATAGCACTGATATCCTTAGAGTACTGGTCACGAATAACGCGTTTAATAATGCTATCTTCTTGATAGATCAAAGCAGGTGCAATGGATTTGAGGGTGAGCTCACGAATTTCATCCCATTGACGGGTTAGATAATCCGTATCCCTTTTGATTTCAGTTTTTGTATGCCCTTGGCCTGCCGTTCGTATGATAAGCCCCATCTCCTTTGAGAGATTTAAAGAAGCGAGGGTTTCACGAAGGCTTTTCCGTTCTTTTGGATTGGAAATTTTACGGGAAATTCCCCCTGCTTGGGGCGAGTTTGGCATGAGGACACAGTACCGCCCCGCAAGGGAGAGATAGGTTGTGAGGGCCGCGCCTTTTTGACCGCGTTCTTCTTTTGTAGCCTGAATTAAAAGGATTTGATTCTTGTGAATAACTTCTTGAATTTTATACATTTTGTGAAGGGCTGGACGACGGCGTCTTGCATCTTCGCTGGGATCATCGTCTGAATGGTCAACGCTTTCTCCGGCAATGGTTGATACGGCGGGCTCTGACTCACTTTCTGGTTCTTTAGGGGGACTGTCCTTTGTTTCAGCTTCTGAGACATCATTTTCTTCAATAGCTTCCTTTGTCTCAATAACAGCATCCGCTAACTTAGCAGCAAGGACTTCTCGGTCAGAAACAGGAATGCGAAAATAGTCAGGATGGATTTCGCTAAAGGCTAAAAAGCCATGACGGTTGCCACCATAATCAACAAATGCCGCTTGCAAAGAAGGTTCAACCCGCATAACTTTTGCGAGGTAGACATTTCCTTTGATGGTTTGTTTGTTTGTGGTTTCAATATCGTATTCGGTGAGACGGTTCTTTTCGTCAATGAGGGCAACCCGCGTTTCTTCTTTGTGGGCGGCATCAATTAATAATTTTCTAGACATCGTATAATAACTCCGTTTTGGGACATTTTAAATGTCACCTTATTTAAGGAGCTAGTAGAGGATTAAAGAGGAAAGCCTTCTTTTGTAAAAATATATAGAAAATACCTATGGTAAGGCTCTATACACTATCCACAATATCAAAATCCTTCAGGGTGAAGGATTTTGATATCGACCCAGTACGAGAGACCTTAGGGAGTCTATCATGGGAAAAGTTCAAGAGAGTTAACTCTCGTCTTTCTAAAGGGTTGTTATGGCTGTTTGTTAACAAAAGCATCTAACTTTATAAACCTAAATTAATCTTAATAGCTCTGCTATTTTTAATGGCGGCGCTTTTTTATTCTTAATTGAAAGGCGCAGTACCTGAAATAGCGGTTAAAAATTCATGTGATCTTAATGTCACACGCAATAAAAATATTACTTTTATACAGTAGTCTTTTTTCTTACACCCTACAACCATTTATTTTTTTATCTCTTTTATGAAATCTGGGTTATACTGCCTTTAATAAAGCGATATAGTTTTAACCTTGGTCATTATGTTTTTTAAATTAAGGTCTTTAACCCTTTGTTTTTTATGCCTTTTTATGTTCATGGGAAGTTCTGATGCTTTTTCATTACGTGAAGGGAACCATAAAACATTCACCCGTGTTGTTCTTGAATCCAACACGGGGGGGCACTTGTTGTCAAAACGATCCCTTAACGCAAAGAAAATAGAGCTCACCTTAAAGGGGGGGGTGTGTCAGGATATAAAAAATCATCCCAAAATTCGCTCAAAGGTTATTCATTTTTGGACCTTGAAAAACCTGCCAAAAAAGCAATGCAAAGTCACTTTTTTCCTGTATGAAAAAGCGGCCTTAAAGCGGGCGTTCTTACTGAAAAAAACGTCAAAATATCCCGCGCGGTTTGTTATTGATATTGCTTCCTCTGGCACCCTTCCTAAGACGATCACCAAGGCAAACCGTTCCAAAGTTGTGTCTCGACCAATCCTTGAAACACCCGCGCCCTATCTTGAAATTTGGCAACAAGACCCTCCGGCAAAACCCGCTTTCATGACGGGGATCCCCCTTGGAGGTGGCGTCTTTTTACAACCGCACCTTCTTGAAAAACCCTTTAGGCCCACAATTGTTATTGATCCAGGCCATGGGGGACATGATCCTGGGTCTATAAGTTGTCGGGGTCATTTTGAAAAACATGTCACTTTAGCTGCGGCAAAAATTCTTTTGGCTGACTTAAAAAAAGCAGGGCGTTACCATGTGCTCTTAACCCGTGATAAAGACGTGTTCGTTGCAAAACGAGAACGCTTTGCAAGGGCAAGAGAATCCCAGGCAGATTTTTTCATTTCAGTCCACGCGGACAGTCACCCCTTGAAAACATTACGGGGCCTGAGCATTTATACTTTATCTGCAAAAGCCTCCGATGCAGAGGCTGAGCGCCTTGCAAAACAAGAAAATAAATCGGACTTTTTAGAGGACCTCCAATTTGCAGAAAATGCAAGTTTGGACGTTTCTAACGTGCTGATTGATATTGCTCAACGGGGATCAAAAAACACAGCTTTGCAATTGGCAAAAAAACTTCAGCATTGTTTACAGGAAAATAAAATTGGCAAGCTCATGACATTGCGCTCTGCTGACCTTGCCGTTTTAAAGGCACCGGATACGCCCTCTATTCTCATAGAGTTAGGCTATCTTTCCAATGAAAAAGATGAGAAACTAGTGAGATCAATTGCTTACCAAAAAAAACTTGCCCAATCGCTTTTAGAAGCACTGGATAAATATTTTAGTAAAGCCTAATATATACACCTATTCAGTTTTGAAATGTGGGTTTTAAAACCAGACCAGAGCTCCCGGAGCGTATGCTTTATACGTGAGGACAGCGATGTGTCAACCTTTTAGAAGTCCACAGTTTGAAAGAGGATGGGTATAGAAAAAATAAAAGTACTAAAGGAAAGAAGAGTGGGTCGTTTTATCTCTTGGATCGTCAGTTTAACCGTTGCAGGGCTGTTGTTAGGGGTTATTTTTGCAGCGGGAATTTTTTACTATTATGGAGCAGGGCTTCCTGATTATAAAACCCTTGCGTCTTATGAGCCTCCTGTTGTATCGAGGCTTTACTCCAGTGATGGTAAAGTGTTTGCTGAATATGCCCATGAAAAACGGATCTACGTTCCCCTTGATGTTGTGCCTACCCATGTACGCAATGCCTTTTTGTCCGCGGAAGATAAAAACTTTTACACCCATTTTGGTATCGATATTCCCAGCATTATCGCTGCTGCCATAACGAATCTGAAGCGAATTGGAACGTCACGGCGTCCCATTGGGGCCTCCACCATTACCCAGCAAGTGGCCAAGAATTTTTTGCTCACAAAAATTTCCCATATGGTTTCTTTGGAGCGCAAGATTAAAGAGGCCATTTTGTCCCTTCGCATTGAAAAGGCCTATACCAAGGATTATATTTTTGAACTCTATTTGAATGAGGTTTACCTGGGGAGTCGCTCCTATGGTATTGCGGCGGCTGCCCTGAACTATTTCAATAAAAGTCTACAAGAACTTTCCATTGCAGAGGCTGCTTTTTTTGCGGCTCTTCCCAAAGCGCCCAGTCGTTATCACCCCAAGCGTAATCCAAAGTTAACCTATGCAAGGCGTAATTGGGTCATTGATCGCATGCTTATTGATGGTGTGATTACAAAAGAAGAAGCAAAGCAAGCGAAGGCTGAAAAAATTGTTCTAAGAAAGCGCAACTTATCTTCTGTTGTGAAGGGAAACTATTTTGCGGAAGAGGTGCGCCGTGAGCTTATTAAGACATTTGGAGAAAAATCTGTTTATCAAGATGGCTATGTTGTGCGAACAACCCTTGATCCACGCTTGCAAAAAATTGCAGAAGAAACCCTTCAAGAAGGCCTTGTGACTTATGACCGCAATCATGGATGGCGGGGGGCTGTTGGACATATTTCCCTTAAAAAAGAGGACGCGTCTGGAGAGGGAGAAATGGCGCCGTGGGTTACCTCTTTGGGAACCGTTGTCCAACCTGCTGGAATGGGAAATTGGCACTTAGCCATTGTCCTTGATGTTCAAAAAGAAGCTGCACAAATTGGTTTTTCTGATGGCAGAACGGGATACATTCCCCTTGCTGAACTGAAGTGGGCTCGGCGTTGGATTAATGACGAGGCCAGGGGGGATATTGTTCGTCACGCCAAGCAAGTTTTGAAAGTTGGAGATGTTGTGTTAACGGATGTTCTCTATGAAGATCTTGAAAAGGATAAAAAAGATAAAAAGCAAAAAAACGCAGCGCCTGTGAAAGAAGAGAAACATCAAGAACCTGTTCTAGCTATACATAAGGGAAAACAGGCCTTTAAGCTTTGTCAAATTCCAGCTGTTTCGGGGGCGATTGTTGCAATGGATCCAATCACCGGGCGTGTTTTGGCCATGCAAGGGGGGTATAGTTTCGATTTAAGTCAGTTTAATCGGGCGACCCAAGCCATGCGTCAAACGGGCTCGGCCTTTAAGCCTTTTTCTTACATTGCGGCCTTTGAAAAAGGGTTAACCCCCTCGACGGTTTTGGAAGACACACCTTTAGCCATTGACCTTGGTTATGGTCTTGGAATTTGGCGCCCTAAGAACTGGGATGAAAAATTCAAGGGGCCTATCACGGTGCGCCGCAGTTTTGAGCTCTCTCGAAATGTGGCCGCTATTCGTATGGTTCATGAAAAGGTTGGGATGAAAAATGTCGTTGATGTGGCAAAGCGCTTTAACGTGGATCGTAATATGCCCGTGCAATTATCAGGTGTGTTGGGGGCAAGCGAAACAACGGTTCTAAGGCTAACGGCTGCCTATGCTATGATTGCTAACGGGGGCAAACTTGTGGCTCCCTCCTTTTTTGATCATGTGCAAGATCGCCGTGGTAAGACCGTTCTTGTGAACGGCTATAATTTGTGTACAGGCTGTGAGTCGCAAGACCCAAACGAGCTTCCTTTTCTGCGAGACTTACGTCCCCAAGTGACAGACCCCGTTTCCGCTTATCAAATGACCAGTCTTTTGAGGGGGGCTGTTGAGCGAGGCCTTGGCCGTATGATGAAATCCATTCCTCAGCAAGTGGTCGTGAAATCTGGTACGACGAACGATTATCGAGATGCGTGGATGATGGGCTACTCTCCAACGTTGGTTCTGGGTGTTTATATTGGCTTTGATACACCGCGAACTCTGGGTAAAAAGCATTATGGCTCAAAAGTTTCAGGCCCCGTTTTTAAAAACTTTATGGAGCGAGCTTTGAAAGATAGCCCTGTGATCCCTTTTAAAATGCCAAAGGGTGTTAAGATGGTTAAGGTCAATGCCTTCACAGGGGGAAAAGCCCAAGGTGGTGAGCCCAATACAATTTATGAGGCCTTTAGGCCCGGCACAGAAGTGACTCAATCCTACAATGTGCCACAGTGGGATGGAGAGCATGAGGAGGCAGGGGAAGATGGCGGTGAGCACAGTGGCGAAGGGGGAGGGTATCCTCAAAATGCCTATGGAAGTGCCTTTGCCCCAATGTATCCTAAGACAAATTCCAACACAAATCCAACTTCTGGCCAGAATGCTAGCGAAGGAAATAGGACGGGAAGAGGGCGCTCCACGACCCCTTATAGCTCATCTCCCCGTGGTTCTTCAAATAGTGATGATGTCTCTGGAACTGGTGGTTTGTATTAAGGAAAACATCTAATAACTTATCTTTGCACTGACCGTTTGTTCCTGGGCTCCTAAGCTATGAAATATAGCCGTCGTCCCTTGCGCCTCCGGTCATTTGCAGGGGCAAAACCTAAATCACTATAATAACTGTGATGAAATCCGCCATCTGGGGGATCTTGACACCGGTCCTCTCATTTAACTCTTTTTTTGCTCACTTTTCGCTGTCTTTTTGAGGGGGGATTTGGTAGAGTTTGTTTGTGTTTATTTACAGTTTAAGAGGATCTAATGATTAGTACGGTTTTGCTTGTGGTTCATATTATTTTTGTGGCCATTATGATTGGGCTTATTTTGCTTCAAAAAAGCGAAGGTGGGGCCCTTGGTATGGGCGGCGGCAACTTAATGACAGCCCGTGGAACTGCCAACTTGCTGACGCGCTCAACGGGTGTGATGGCGACGCTTTTCTTTGTGTCCACCCTTGTGTTGGCTATGAACTTTAAGGGCTCAAAAAGCTCTGACTCTATTTTGGATGCCGCAGCGCAGGCTAAAAAAGAAGTGTCTGCCCCTGCCGTTGATTCGTCAAAGCCAGCGTTACCGGTTGCACCAACAACACCAACTGTACCCGCTCAATAAAAACCTTTAACTTGGGTGTTGGTCACTTGGATGTTGGTCACTTGGATGTTGGTCACTTGGATGTTGGTCACTTGGATGTTGGTCACTTGGGTTATGGTTTTGATACTTGGCTTAGGGTAATTTTCCGGTGCTTACTTTAGTCGGTGAGGAAAATGATACCCCGCTGTCTGGATGTTTATAATTTAAAAGAGAATGGGTATATGAGTCCTAAAATTATTTTTGTAACCGGTGGTGTTCTTTCCTCTTTGGGAAAAGGCATTTCCGCTGCAAGTTTAGGGGCTCTGCTTGAAGCGCGTGGATACAAGGTTCGCTTGCGTAAGTTCGAGCCTTATTTGAATGTTGACCCAGGGACCATGAGTCCTTTTCAACATGGGGAAGTTTATGTAACCGAAGATGGTGGCGAGACCGACCTTGACTTGGGCCATTATGAGCGTTTTACCTCTCTTAATACACGGCGCTGTGATGCTGTTTCAACGGGACAAATTTACTCGAAAGTCATCGCAAAGGAGCGCCACGGAGATTACCTCGGGGCAACTATTCAAGTCATTCCCCATATTACCAACGAAATTAAAGAGCATATCACCCACGATATCGAAGATGACCTTGACTTTCTGATTTGTGAAATTGGGGGAACCGTTGGCGATATTGAAGGCCTTCCTTTCTTGGAAGCTATACGACAATACGCCAATGATGTGGGGCGAGACTCTGTTTTGTTCATGCACTTAACATTGGTGCCTTTTATTAAGACAGCTCAAGAGCTTAAAACAAAGCCATCCCAGCACTCTGTTAAAGAATTGCAAAGCATGGGGATTCAGCCGGACATTTTGCTCTGTCGAACAGAGGTGCCGTTGCCCCTCGAAGCGCGCCAGAAACTTGCTTTGTTTTGTAATATTAAGCCTGAATGTGTCATTGAAGCAGCAGATGTGGATACTATTTATCGGGTTCCCCTTGCCTATGAGAAGGAAGGGCTGGACACACAAGTTTGCAAGCACTTTGGTTTAGAGACAAAAACACCTGATTTATCAGCATGGGAAGATGTTGTTAAAAAGGCAACAAACCCCAAAGGTGAGGTATCTATTGCTGTTGTTGGAAAATATACGGGTCTTCAAGATGCTTATAAATCCATTGCAGAATCTTTTCAACATGCGGGTATTTCTAATCAATTAAAGATAAATGTCACTTGGCTGAATGCCGAAGATTTATCCGATGAGAAAGCGGCTGCTCAAGCCTTGAGAGGTTCCCAAGGGATTTTGGTGCCAGGGGGTCATGGGGAACGGGGCACAGACGGAAAGATGCGGGCTATTCAATATGCCCGAGAAAACAAAGTCCCTTTCTTTGGGATTTGCCTAGGTATGCAGTTGGCTGTCATTGAATTTGCTCGCCATGTTTTGGGGTTCTCGGATGCGCATTCAACGGAATTTGCAGAGACAACCCACCCCGTTGTTGATCTTATGACATCGTGGGATCAAGAAGGGCACGCGGTTAAACGATCTCGTAAGGGAGATCTTGGCGGTACTATGCGCCTTGGCGCTTATGAATGTGTTTTAACGAAGGATTCTTTGGCCCATACCGTTTATGGAACGGATCGTATTGTTGAACGCCACCGTCATCGCTATGAAATGAAAACCGATTATATTGAGCGATTTGAAGCCTCTGGGTTCTTTGTCACGGGCAAATCTCCCGATGGCTCTTTGCCTGAAATTGTTGAGATTAAAAATCATCCTTGGTTTTTGGCTATGCAGTTTCACCCCGAATTTAAATCAAAGCCTATGGCCGCGCACCCAGCTTTTTCAGCCTTTGTGAAGGCGGCCCATTCTCATAAGAACTAAAAGGATTAAAAAGATGCAAGAGCAAAAAATAGTAACCGTTGGCGGCGATGATGTTGCCTCTTTGACCTTTTCAAATGAGTTGCCTTTGAGTTTTATCTTAGGCCCTTGCGCCATGGAAAGCCGCGAGCACGCCCTTGAAATGAGCTATGCCCTTAAGGAACTAGCCGAGAAAAAAGGCATTTCCATTGTTTATAAATCATCCTTTGATAAGGCCAATCGGACCAGTAACAAAAGTTATCGCGGCGTTGGGATTGATAAGGGCCTCGAAATTTTAGCTGAAGTCCGTGAGAAAACGGGGTTGCCGGTCATTACCGATGTTCATACGGCCGAGCAATGCAGGCTTGTGGGGAGCGTTGCGGATATGTTGCAAATTCCTGCTTTCTTGTGTCGCCAAACGGATTTGCTTGTGGCAGCTGCCCAAACCGGTAAAGCTATTAATGTGAAAAAGGGGCAGTTCTTAGCCCCTTGGGATATGGCCAATGTGGCTAAGAAAATCCAAGATGCGGGCAATAATAAAACGCTTTTATGCGAGCGCGGTACATCCTTTGGGTATAATACTCTTGTGAATGATATGAAAGGGTTACCCATTATGGCGCAAACTGGCTGCCCTATTATCTTTGACGCGACCCACTCTGTGCAACAACCCGGCGGGCAAGGGGAGACATCAGGCGGAGATCGTCGTTATGTTGAGCCTTTGGCGAGGGCGGCCGTTGCCATCGGGGTTGCTGGCGTTTTCATGGAAACACATGAAAATCCTGATAAAGCACCAAGCGATGGGCCTAATATGATTGTGCTCAAGGAATTACCAGCCTTAATTGACCGTCTGATGGCCATTGATAGAGTTGCCAAAGAGTTGAATAAGACCCTAAGATCCGCCTCATCATAAGGAATAAATGCCATGACAATCTGTATTGAAAACATAACGGCCCGCGAAGTTTTAGACTCACGGGGGAATCCCACCGTTGAAGTTGATGTGCGCTTGTCAGATGGTGCTTTTGGTCGGGCCATTGTGCCCTCAGGAGCGTCAACAGGAAAACATGAGGCCGTTGAAAAACGCGATGGAGATAAGGCACGTTATAACGGGAAGGGTGTTTTAAAGGCCGTTGAGGCTGTGAAAGCTATTCTAACACCGGCTCTTATAGGAAGCTCTGCAAAAGCCTCTTTTGGCGATAAAAAAGCAAAGGCTCGACTTTCGCGGGACGCACATACTAAAGGTATGCTTACGTTTCCACGATCTCTCTTCACTTTTATCTCATCCAAAATCACTTCGTTTAGTCCTTTTGCAGAGCTTCCTATAGGCACGGATCCCTTTGATCAAAAAGCCCTTGATCGCACCCTCATTGAGCTCGATGGAAGTGACAATAAATCTCACCTTGGAGCGAATGCTTTGCTAGGCGTAAGCCTTGCCGTTGCAAAAGCGGCTGCCGCCTCAAGACATCAGCCTCTTTATGCCTATTTAGGGGGCGATAAAGCAACCTTACTCCCCATGCCCATGATGAATTTTATCAATGGTGGTGCCCACTCTGATGCGCCTATCGATATTCAAGAATTTATGATTGTGCCCGTGGGAGCCAAGAGTTTCTCACAGGCCCTTCGCATGGGAGCCGAGATTTTTCAAGCTCTGAAATCTATTTTATCAGCCAAGGGCTTAAGCACTTGTGTTGGAGATGAAGGCGGGTTTGCCCCTCACCTATCCTCCTCAAAAGATGTGCTTGATTGCTTGCTTCAAGCGGGTGAGCAAGCGGGCTACTGCCCAGGGAAGGACTTTGGTCTCGCTTTGGATGTGGCGGCCAATGAGCTTTATCATGAAGCCTCTGGTATTTATAGTTTGGCGGGGGAAAAAAAGTGTCTCACTTCTGCTGAATTGGTGACTTACTATGAGGATCTTTTAGACTCTTACCCCATTTTGTCCCTTGAAGATGGCATGGCCGAAGATGATTTTGAGGGATGGGCCTTATTAACCAAAACCCTTGGGGAGCGTTGCCAGATTGTGGGTGATGATTTGTACGTGACCAATCCCAAACGCCTTCAAATGGGATTTGATCAGAATCTTGCGAACAGCATTCTTATAAAACTTAACCAAATTGGAACCCTTTCCGAGACCCTTGAGACCATGAAAATGGCCCATGATCATGGATATACCTGCGTTGTCTCTCATCGCTCGGGGGAAACAGAGGATACAACAATAGCTGACCTTGCCGTTGCGACCCGAGCTGGACAAATTAAGACAGGCTCTTTGTCCCGAACGGACCGTATTTGCAAATATAACCAGCTCCTTCGCATCGAAGAAGAGCTGGGTGAGCGTGGGGAATTTAAGAACCCCTTTTAGATTTGCGTTTTTGATAGGGGGTTACGGGAAAAGAGTCAGTACCAAAAAAAATTTAAGAAGAAGGGAAATTCATATGAAACAGGTAAAAACTATTGTTATGGTCGCGGCAGGTGTGCTTATGGGCTTTTTTCTACCTAGGGTTGTTTTCGCAAAAAATCCAGAGCCTTTGGGTGTGCAAATAAGACTCCCTCAGCCGAACAAAGAACAGACGCCGGTAAAGCAATCAAAAAGTGCTCAAGTCAAAAAAACTAAGCCCTCTAGTAAAAAACACGTTAAAAAGGGGCCTGCCCCTTCCAGAAGTCAGCAATCTCGCGATAGAGAGGAGGATATCAGAAATCGACTTTCTAACCGTTCATAAAGAAAAGGCGCTCTTTAAGGGAGTTCCTTGTTTTGACATATAGATGTTTTAGAGATTGGAGCCATGACTGAGAAGGAAAAAACATAGCCTTGGCGATTTTGCAAGTCTCCCTTATACTATTATTAAAAACTTAGGCTTCCTTTGTTTTAAGGGAGTATATAAAGGGTAGATTCTTTGCACGAAAAGGATTTAGAGCAGCTTTATGAACCTGTTTCTTCGCTTTATGGCGTAGGGCCTGCCATGGCTAAATCTTTAGAGCGTCTTGCGGGATCAAGGCTTTTAGACCTTCTCTTTCATATCCCAACGGGGGTTTCCTTTCGTCGCGAAATTACCAGCCTCAAAGAGGCTCGGGTTGGCGACATCGTGACCTTTAAAGCCCGGGTGATGAAACATCAAAGCGTTGCTGGAACACGGGGTGGGGGGCGCCAGCCCTACCGTGTTTATTGCTGTTTAGATGAAAATATGCTGTCTCTTGTTTTTTTTCACGGAAAAAGCACTTACCTGAAGCAACAGCTTCCTGAAAATCAAATGGCGGTTATTTCAGGCAAGTTAGAAATGTATAAGGGGCAATGGCAAATTACCCACCCTGATCATGTGGGGCCCCTTGAAACTTTACGGGAATGGGTTGGTTATAGCCCGTCTTATCCGTTGACACAAACCCTGACTCAAAAGGCTTTGCAGCGTATTCTTTACGCTGTCTTTCGAAAAACACCTGTTTTACCAGAATGGCTTGGGGCACAAACCCTGAAATGGCACCCTCAATGGGCCGGTTGGAAAGACTCTATTTTAAGGGTTCATACGCCTAAAACTGAAGTCGATTTACTACCCAATCATCCTTTCCGAGAACGTTTGGCCTATGATGAGTTGTTAGCCAATCAAATTGCCCTGCAATTGGTACGCGCCTTTAATCGTCGTCAAGGCGGAGAAGCGAAACATGCCCAAAGTGATCTTTATGAGAGAGGTTTAAAAGCCATTCCCTTTGAGCTGACGGGAGACCAAAAGGTGGTTCTTGAGGAAATACGCTCGGACCTTGCAGCGAATCATTGCATGAATCGCTTGCTTCAAGGAGACGTTGGAAGTGGGAAAACCATCGTTGCTTTTTTAGCGGCTTTGATCCCCCTTGAAAATGGCTTTCAAACGGCCATCATGGCCCCAACGGAAATTCTTGCTCGCCAGCACTATCAGACATTGCGCCCCTTTGCAGAATCCCTAGGGCTGACTATTGAAATTTTGACGGGTAAAGATAAAAAATCTAATAAAACAAAAATTTATAAGGCTTCTGCTGCCGGTGAGATTCAAATTATTATTGGAACCCATGCCCTTATTCAAGAGGAGATGACCTTTAAAAACTTGGGGTTTGTCGTCATTGATGAACAGCATCGCTTTGGGGTTGATCAACGTTTGCGTCTGTCTCAAAAGGGGGTCCATGTAGATTGCTTATCCATGACAGCAACACCCATTCCCCGCACACTGATGTTGGCTTCCTATGGTGACCTTGATACATCTCAACTGAGAGAAAAACCAGCGGGGCGGCTGCCTATTCAAACCAGTACGGTTTCTAGCGCGCGTTTGATTGAGGTCGTTGAAGGCATCAAGCGTACGGTTTCTCAAGGGGACAAAGTCTATTGGGTATGCCCTTTGGTGGAAGAATCAGAGAAAATTGATTTGGCCGCGGCAAAGAGCCGTTATGAATTTATGGAACAACATTTGCCAGGGCAGGTGGGGCTTATCCATGGAAAGCTCAAGCCTAAGGAAAAAGAAGCAGTAATGAAACTGTTTACCCAAGGGATTTTGACAGTTCTTGTGGCGACAACAGTTATTGAAGTCGGGGTTGATGTTCATGAGGCGACGGTGATGGTCATTGAACATGCCGAACGTTTTGGGCTGGCACAACTCCATCAATTGCGGGGACGTGTTGGCCGCGGGACAAAGCAAGGGCACTGTATTTTACTTTATGAGGCAGAAAGCAGTGAGGCTTCCCTCTCGCGTCTTGCTATTATGCGCCAAACAAATGATGGTTTTGACATTGCCGAAGAAGACTGGAAGATACGCGGTGGGGGAGAGCTCTTAGGTTTAAAACAAAGCGGCCTTCCTAATTTTAAATTTGTGGACTGGCATTTGCATCAAAGCCTCCTGAGAGAAGCTGTGTTAGAGGCAGAGCGTTTAGTCGAAGAGGATCCTTTATTAGACGCAACCCCAAAGGGCAGGGCGGCTCAGAATCTTCTTTATCTTTTTGATAAGGAAGAAACGGTGCGCTACCTAAAAGCGTAGAGGATTCTTTAAAGAGTCTTGGCAAATGGGCCATAAAGCGCTATCAAAGAAGGGTATAATGATAAAAACCCAGTAAGGTATAAAATTGTGAGTGAGTCCTTTATAAACAAAAGTTTAAAAGCTGTTTCCCTTAAGTCTGTTTTGCTGTCTGTTCTGGCTTTGGCGGCCTGCTCAACCACAGAAGAAAAGGCCTACCAAGAACGGTCCGTTGAAGAACTTTACAATCAAGCCATGGATAAGCTTGAAGAGGGAAGGTTCACGGATGCCTCGGAAGCGTTTGATGAGGTTGAGCGCCAACATCCGTACTCACCTTGGGCGACAAAGGCGCAAGTCATGGCGGCGTTTTCCCTCTATAAGGGCCAGAAATATGATCAAGTGATTGCCTCCCTTGAGTCTTTCTCCCAACTTCATCCAGCCCATCCTGATGTGCCCTATGCCCTTTATATGACAGGGCTTTGTTATTATGAGCAAATTGGTCCATCTTCACGGGATCAAAAAGATGCCGAAGATGCTTTGCGGACCTTTAATGAACTGCTGCGCCGCTTCCCAAATACGGCCTATGCCCTTGATGCGAAGCAAAAGGCTATTTTGTTGCGGGATGCGCTGGCAGGAAAGTCTATGGATATTGGTCGTTATTACCTTGATAAAAAAGCCTTCCAAGCCGCTCTTCCTCGTTTTCAAGAGGTCGTGAGTCGTTTCCAAACAACAAAACATGTTGAGGAAGCCCACTACCGAATGGTTGAGTGTTATGTGGGCATGGGGCTACGTGAACAAGCTCTTAAAACGGCGGCTGTCCTCGGTCATAACTACCCTGGAAGTTCTTGGTATGCGGAGGCTTATTCATTGGTTGAGGCTGAGAAAGTTTCCACCTTTGACGCAAAAATCCCGACCAGTGAGGGCGTTGGGTCTGTGCAAGATCGTGACGAAACCTTTATGGACCGTTTGCAAAATTGGAACAAAGGGGCCTTGAAAAAGAAAAAACCACAGGTTAAAGAGTCCTCAAATGAAGAGGCTCACTCTTAAATAAAAGGTTCAGGAAAATGCTCCAAACCCTTGTTATTGAAAATGTTGTTCTCATTAGCCGGCTTGAAATTGATTTTTCAGCCGGTTTGTGTGTTTTGACAGGGGAAACCGGTGCGGGGAAATCCATTCTATTGGATGCTTTGGGCCTTGCCTTGGGTGAAAGAGCTTCTGCATCCCTCGTGCGCCCCGGACAATCTCAAGCCGTTGTGAGTGCCATTTTTGAGGTTGCTAAAGAACACCCCGTTGCGCAATTGCTTTTAGAAAATGATCATGATTTCACGGGAGACCTCATTCTGCGGCGCATTGTGACCTGTGATGGAAAATCAAAGGCTTATCTGAATGATCACTTGGTGGGGGTATCCTTTTTAAAAAAACTAGCCAAGGAGCTCATTGAAATTCATGGGCAATTTGATCAGGTCCTCCAGCCCACAACCCACCGGCAACTCCTAGATCATTTTGCGGGCTATGGTGATTTATTAGGTCGCGTTTCAGGCGCTTATAAATCTTATAAATCCTTGCGTCAACGGTTAGAAGAGGCTGAAAAATTCATTGAAGAACAAAAGAATCAGCAGGAATTTCTCACCTCTGCCGTTGAAGAGTTTGAAAATGTTGACCCTCAAGAGCATGAAGAAAATGAGCTTATTGATAAGCGCAATCTTTTGCAAAATCAAGAGAAAATCGTTTCAGGAGCTCAAAGTTCGGCCCGCCTTATTGGGGGAGATAAAGGGATTTTAGATGTGTTGGGAACCGTTCTCAATACCCTTGAAAAAACTGCGAAGCTTTGCCCTGAAAAATTGGATCAAACCCTCAATGCTCTCAATCGTGCCCATAGTGATGTTTTGGAGGCCGAGGCCGAATTGAACACTTTTCAAGATCGCATCACAGGAAGTGGTGAAAGCCTTGATAGTGTTGAGGACCGCTTGTATGAATTGCGGGCTCTTGCGCGAAAACATGGCTGTTTAATTCCCGAATTGCCGACTCTTTATGAGAAATTTAAAGGAGAGCTTGCCTTGCTGAAAGGGGGGTCTGAAAGCCTAGCCACCCTTAAAAAAGATCTTGCCGAGGCCAGGGCCTCTTATGTGCTGTGTGCTGAGGAGCTTCATCAACAACGTGTTATTAAGGGTAAAGAGCTTGCTCAGGCCGTTGAAAAAGAGCTCAAACCTCTTAAGCTTGAAAAAGCAATTTTTCGCATTGAGCCTCAAAAAATCGAGGAAAAATACTGGGGTGCTGCCGGTATGGATCATGTAGAGTTCGAGGTCAAAACCAACCCTGGGCTGCCCTTTGGAGGCATCGCAAAAATT
Source organism: uncultured Alphaproteobacteria bacterium (assembly GCA_963974885.1). Taxonomy (GTDB): domain Bacteria; phylum Pseudomonadota; class Alphaproteobacteria; order Caedimonadales; family UBA9215; genus UBA9215. The sequence goes on along the minus strand of CAXBEY010000003.1, from coordinate 21,760 downwards.
GCCTCAGGGGGCGAGCGCTCTCGGTTTATGTTGGCTTTGAAGGTGGTTCTTGCCCACACGACTCAGGCGTCTATTCTTGTGTTTGATGAAATTGATAGTGGGGTCGGGGGCGCCGTTGCCTCTGCTATTGGAGAACGTATGGCGCGTTTGGGGCAACAACAACAAGTTCTTGCTATTACCCATTCTCCCCAAGTGGCCTCCCATGCGAATCGTCATTTCTTTGTTGAGAAATATGAAGATGACCAGAATATGACCCAGACCACGGTTAGTATATTGGAAGGCCAAGACTCCCTTGAAGAAATTGCCCGTATGTTATCCGGTGATAAAGTCTCTCCGGAAGCCCGAGCTGCAGCCTCTCAACTTCTTGATGTTGCTCAACAAATGGCTGCATAAGCACTTTCTCGTAAATGAGCCCAAAGGGCCTCTGCTCGGAAACTTTTCCTTTTGGAGTTACAAAAAGGCTTTTCCTTTTGTTGATTTTGCGCTAGTGTGGGTCATCTTGTGATTAGACAATAAACCATGGTTGCCAACTTTTATAAAGTATGACAATCTGAGACATTATTATTAAAGAAAGATTAGGAAAAACCTATGAGTGATACTAAAGAACGCGTGACAAAAATTGTAATTGAGCACCTTGGTGTAGAAGCTGAAAAAGTTGTAGAAGCGGCTCACTTCATCGATGACCTTGGAGCAGACAGCCTTGATACTGTTGAGCTTGTGATGGCTTTTGAAGAAGAATTTGATGTTGAGATTCCTGAAGAAGCTGCAGAAAAAATCTTAACTGTTGGGGCAGCCATCACTTATATCAAAGAAAATGCAGCTTAATTTTTGCGTTGACTGATGAAACGTCTTTATAAATGAGAGCAAAAATAAAGCCACTTTTTTTAGGGTAGACCTTAAAAGACAAGTGGCTTTTTTTATTCTTAAGGAAAAACGCGATAAAAGTTGGATTGTTTGGATATGAAACGTGTTGTTGTGACGGGTATTGGTGCTGTAACCCCCCTTGCTGGGGATATTAAAAATACGTGGGAGCGCCTGATTTCAGGGCAATCAGGGATTGGCTCCATTGGGCATTTTGATACTTCAGATTTGCCGTGTAAAATTGCTGGCATTGTTCCCCATGGGAGGGGTGTTGGTGATTTTGATGATGAGCACTATATGTCTAAAAAAGACCAGCGTAAAACCGATAAGTTTATTCTTTATGGTGTTGCTGCCGCTATTCAGGCTGTTGAAGATTCTGGCTGGATGCCACAAGATGAAGCCTCAAGAGAGCGCACAGGTGTTGCCATTGGCTCCGGAATTGGCGGTCTACCCCGTATTTATGATACATCAGTTGCGTTACATGAAGGGGGCTATAAAAAAGTTTCTCCTTTCTTTATTCCAGCGTCTCTTATTAACCTTGCTGCTGGCCATGTTTCCATTAAATATGGTTTTCAAGGTCCTAATCATGCAACGGTTACTGCCTGTTCAAGTGGTGCCCATGCTATTGGAGATGCCGCTCGTATGATTCAACTGGGTGATGCAGATGTGATGGTCGCCGGTGGCGCCGAGGCCGCGGTTTGTCGTCTTGCTATGGCAGGCTTTGCTGCAGCACGGGCGTTGTCTACAGAGTACAATGATACCCCCGAAAAGGCTTCAAGGCCTTGGGATCAAGGACGTGACGGTTTTGTTATGGGCGAGGGATCTGGCATTGTTGTTTTGGAAGAATTAGAGCATGCCAAAAAGCGTGGTGCTAAGATTTATGCAGAAGTTGTTGGCTATGGCCTGTCTGGGGATGCCCATCATATTACCGCTCCTCACCCTGAAGGAAAGGGAGCTTACCGTGCCATGGAAATGGCTTTGAAGCGCGGTGAAATCAATCCAGAAGACGTCGGCTATATTAACGCCCACGGAACATCTACGCCCCTTGGGGATGAGCTTGAGCTTGGCGCAATGGGCCGTTTGTTTGGGAATAAAGTTTCAATTTCCTCGACTAAATCATCCATTGGTCATTTATTGGGGGCTGCCGGTGGTATTGAAGCGATTTTCACCATTAAAGCTCTTTCTGAAGGCATTTTGCCCCCAACCCTCAATTTGGAGAATCCCTCAGAAGCCTGTCGTGATTTTGATTTGGTTCCTTTAGTTGCCAAGGAAAAGACACTTGACTATGCGCTTTCTAACTCCTTTGGTTTTGGCGGCACTAATGCCTCGCTTTTATTAAAAGCTTTTAAATAAACCCCTAAATAGCGAAGGAGAAAATGACCCATGAAAAAGGCTTTTTCTCTTTTAGTTATTTTGACTTTTGTTCTCTCTTTAGCCTTTTTCTATAAAATTTTTGTTTATGACTATGAGCAAGAAACAACCTATCCTGAGTCAGTTACCGTTATTATCCCCCCCCAAATGTCAGCTAAGGCCATTGGGAACCTTTTAAAAAAGGCTGGTGTTATTTCTTCTCAAAAGCTTTTTTACTGGTCTGTAAGGCTTCGAGGAATCGGTAACCAGTTGCGCTCAGGGGAGTATTATTTTCCAAAGGTGCGCAGCCTTGACTCTATCCTTGAAAAGCTTATTAAAGGGGATATTGTTTATCACCGGTTGACCCTTGCGGAAGGGCTAACCAGCCGTGATATTAGGATTCTTTTGCAGGATGAAGAAAAACTGCAAGGGAATTTACCCAGCATACTTATTGAGGGGACATTGCTTCCGGAGACCTATACTTTTTTCAGGGGAGAGATACGGCAAAAATTAGTCCTTCAAATGCAAGAAGCGATGACCAAAACTCTGTCTGATTTATGGAAACGCTACAAGGAAACGACACCTTTGAAAAGCAAGGAAGAGGTTCTCATCCTTGCAAGCATTGTTGAAAAAGAAACAGCCCTTGAAAGAGAACGCCCCCATATTGCCGCTGTTTTTTTGAATCGCCTTAAAAAAGGAATGCCCCTTCAAACGGATCCAACGGTTATTTATGCTGTCGAGCTTATTGAGCAAAAACCCTTTGATAGGGCTTTAACCCGAGAAGATTTAAAGGTGGACTCTCCCTATAATACATATTTGGTTAAGGGGCTTCCGCCCACTCCCATTTGTCACCCTGGAAGAGCTTCTTTGGAGGCTGTTTTGGCGCCCCTTGAAAGCGATGATTTGTTTTTTGTCGCCGATGGAACGGGAGGGCATGTTTTCTCAAAAACCTATAAGGAACATGCTCAAAACCATGTGCACTGGCGAAAGATAAAGAAAATGAAGAAAAAACCCCCTTCTTGACGAATTATTTTATTCATGTTTTGATTTCATAATGGAGTAAGTTTTTATGAACAAATATGCCTTCTTATTTTTTTATTTCTTTAGTTTAAGTATCTCATCTTCTTTTTCTTCAGGTGTGGATTTCTATAATTTGTCCCCAGAAGAAAGGGACATTGTTCATAACCTTGTGCCCCCCAGTATACTGACTAGAATGGGAGGTGATGTTTGCGGTGATAGACTTTTATATTACTCTTATATACGTCAGGCAAAGCACGCTGTTTTGAAACATCGTGCTCCTGACCTTGAAAGAGCTGCTCAAACCCAAGCACCTCAAGAGGAGGCCAGCCCTGCTACAGAGGGGTGTTGTGCATTGGCGCTTTCCTCTTCCCTTTCATTATCTGCCTCTGGCTCTGTTCCCATAGAATTTGAGAGTGGAAAAAGGAAAAGGATTCCTCTTGAAGAAAAAACTCGGAAAAAGCATAGGGAGTCTTATCCCCCCATAAAATTTAGAATAGGGGATGAACATGAAACTTTCTTAGAAAGTTTACTTTTAGAGGCTCATAAGAATAACCAACGGCCTTTCCAATCACGGATCCATGAGAAGTTTCAAGGAAAATTTGGAAAAATACCGTCAAGTACTTTGAGAACTTATACTTTTAGGGCTCAATATTCCTTGGGCTTATTAGATGTTGTACATACTTCTAGGAGCCAGAAGTTTTCTGGGAGAGTAGAAAATTTTACTTACGATTTAATGAAAATAGGATATCTAAGCGGCAAGGTTTATACGGTGGAAGAAATGCTCCAGTTGCTCTCAAAACAGTATCCTAGAACTAATTTCGGAACAGAAAAAAAATTGCAGTTCTATATGAGACTCATGAGGCAGGGGCTGGCTCGACAGTTTGCAAGGGAAGGGATAGACATTCCTTAGGAAATATCGTTTTTAAGGTGACTTTATAATTGACCTTTGACCCTAAATGCTTTTACTCTCACCCTAAGTGATACAAACAAGAAAGTGCCCCGATGAATTGGATTCGTAACTTTGTTAAGCCAAAGCTCAAAGCCCTTGTAGGCAAAGATGTTCCTGAAAAGTTATGGGATAAATGCCCCTCCTGTGAGCAAATGATTTTCCACAGAGAACTTTCTGATGCGACTTATGTCTGTCCTCAATGTGACTATCATATGCGCATTGGTCCTGTTGAGCGTCTGAAGATCCTGTTTGATGAGGGGAAGTTTGAGCGTATTTCTTTGCCATCTGTTGTTCATGATCCTTTGAAGTTTAAAGATATTAAGCGCTATGCAGATCGAAAAAAAGAGGCTCAGGCTAAAACAAATGAAGAAGATGCCCTTGTTATAGGTTTTGGATCCATTGGAGGAAAACCAGCGGTTTGTGCCGCCTTTAATTTCAAGTTCATGGGAGGCTCCATGGGGCTTTCCGTTGGTGAAGGGCTCGTGAAAGCCGCCGATTATGCCCGTGAGCATCAGGCTGCCTTTATCGTTGTGCCTGCCTCGGGCGGTGCTCGTATGCAAGAGGGTATTTTATCGCTGATGCAAATGGCTAGGTCCACAGCAGCAATCTCAAAGCTTAAAGAATGCAATTTGCCCTATATTGTCCTGTTAACGGACCCCACAACCGGTGGTGTGACGGCGTCTTTTGCCATGCTAGGTGATATTCATATTGCTGAACCCAAAGCTATGATTGGTTTTGCCGGGCGCCGTGTTATCGAACAGACCATTAAACAAAAATTACCCAGTGACTTTCAGACTGCTGAGTACCTTTTAGATCATGGAATGCTTGATCAGGTTGTCCATCGTAAGGATCTTAACAAAACCTTGGGTAATATGATATCCTTACTCCTAAAGAGTTGAAGATAGCCAAATAATTGCGATGCCGTCTATAAGGAGTAAGGGAAAAATATACTTTACAGCCTTCATCTTCAGGGCACCCATTATAAATAAAAGCCCCAGTAAAATAGGAGCGAGAACCACTAAGATCAAAAGGGTGTGCCTTGATTCCCCAAAACCAATACCCATTTGTGTGAGGACTGTCTCTCCATTGATATAAATAAAATAGGCAAGAATAAACAAAAATAAGGCGGCACTTATTTTTAAAAATTTCATCATTGGCTTTTTTGCCTCCTAAGTCTATATTTGTCTTATGATAGTTTCTAAAAGCATAACACCTATGGTAAATTTTCAGAAAAATAAAATTGAGCGTCGTGGGTTAATGTTTGTTTTATCGTCTCCCTCTGGGGCAGGGAAAACAACAATCTCTCGCCGGCTTCTGAAAACCGATCCTAATTTAAGAATCTCCATTTCCCATACAACTCGAAAACGCCGCCCAGGCGAAAGTGCTGGCCACGACTACCATTTCGTAGATGAGGCCTCTTTTAATGACTCTATCTCTCAGGGGACTTTCTTGGAATGGGCAAAAGTTTTTGGCCATTACTATGGAACACCAAAGGCCCCTGTAGAGGACGCATTAGCTAACGGCCATGATATCTTGTTTGATATTGATTGGCAGGGGACGCAACAGCTTGGGCAAGCGGCGCGGGGTGACCTTGTAACGGTTTTCTTGCTGCCACCCTCTTGGGGCGAATTAGAGCGTCGCCTTATTGAGCGTGCCCAAGACCCCCATAGCGTCGTTCAAGAGCGTATGGGTCGTGCTGCTGATGAAATAAGCCATTGGGCTGAGTATGACTATGTGATTGTTAATGATGGCCTTGAGCATGCTTTAGAGCAGGTGCGGGGGATCTTAGAATCCGAACGCTTGAAACGTAGCCGTCAAACAGGCATGAACAAATTTGTTAAAGATCTTTGTCAAAAGGTGTCTTAGGACCGCCTTTTATAAATCCAAAGTGATATATAGGAAGCTCTGCAATGGAGAGTATTGTCGAGAAAGTATGATTGTGTCGGTTGAGTATTTTTTTGCAAGCTTAAAAAATTTTAAACTCTTAGTTTTTATACCAAAAAATGGTGTCCCCAAGGGGATTCGAACCCCTGTTGCCGCCGTGAAAGGGCAGTGTCCTAGGCCTCTAGACGATGGGGACCTAAGTCTATAAAATCCTGAAGGAATAAAATATCCCTTAACAAGATAATAAAATATTTACAGGGTTCAGCGTTATTAATCAAGGGAAAAAAATGATTTTTTTCTCTTTTTTTTTAGAGGTAGAAAGGGCGAGACTCATGGTCTTCCGGTGCTGGTAAATTTTTGACCATTTGGACTGGAAAATCTTATCCACCAAACCTGTGGATAACTTTGTGTACAAAAACTATAAAAGTACGCCAAGGCCGCAGCAATTAAGGTTTCGTTAATAAATGTTTAATAATTGAGCAACCTCTGTAACCCCTTGTTTTATAAGGGGTGCAGCGTTTTTACCCCCTTGCCAAGCACTGGAAACGTAAAAAATTCATTTACCTTGCTCACTCAGAGGAATTGTGTGAATAAGAATAGGCCATTACCTGTAAAATGAATGTATTCGAGATGAATATTTAAAAGGTATTTCAGAGGGGTATTTTTCTGAAAATAAGCTATGGTTTCCCTCTATCTTTATGCACCTTTGGAGATTATTCTCAAATAAAGGCTAATATTAGGAGGTTTTTATGTCCAGAATGAAAAACAAAATAGCGCTTATTACGGGAGGTGCTCGTGGTATTGGGGCAAGTACGGCTCAATTGCTTGCCCAAGAGGGGGCGAAAGTGATCGTAACTGACATTCTTGATGCACAAGGAGAAGCCTTGGTGCACTCTATAGGCCCATCGGCAAGCTACCACGCCTTGGATGCGTCTAGTGAAAAGGGCTGGAAAACCCTCTCAAATACAATACGTAAAAAATATGGGCGTCTTGATGTTCTTTTTAATAATGCAGGCATTATTGGCTTTAGCGAAAGTCTGGGGCCCCAAGACCCAGAGTATGCTAGTTTAGACAGTTGGCACCATATCCATCATATCAATTTGGATAGCGTGTTCTTGGGCTGTAAATATGGCATAGGCTTAATGAAAGAGCAGGGGGGAGCAATTGTTAATATGTCCTCTAGGTCTGGCTTGGTGGGCGTCCCTACTGCGGCGGCCTATGCCTCAAGTAAGGCTGCCATTCGGAATCATACAAAAAGTGTTGCCTTATATTGTGCAGAGAAAAAATATAATATCCGTTGTAATTCTTTACATCCTGGGGCTGTTTTAACAGAAATTTGGCATCCAATGCTTGGAGATGATCGTGAGGCTCGAAAAGAGATAATGGCTGGCATCGAGGCAGGTATTCCCCTAGGGCACATGGGAGAGCCCAAGGATGTTGCCTATGCTGTGCTATATTTGGCTTCAGATGAGTCAAAGTACATAACAGGTGTTGAGCTCACATTGGATGGAGGTATTTTAGCAGGAAGTACCTCAGCTCCCAAAAACCAGACCTCTTGTAAATAAATTCTTTTCAGAGGATCCTAAGTTTATAGGTGAGGAGAGCAGGAATGACGTCTGGGATCTTTTTGTCTGGGGCTTTTTTGAAAGGGCTACCGTTACTTAATTGTGATTTTAGAACTGGTAAATGTTCTAACGTTCCGTGATTTTGCTGTGTTAACAAGGGCACGATAAAGAACACTAAGTTTCTTAACAGCAATGATCCAAACAATCAAAATACCAATGACAATAGCTGCCAAGTAGGGGGCAATAAGCATCAGGTCACTGGCAGCTGTTACCACGAGGAGGGCCCCTGCAATATAGCCCCCGCTTGCTTTTGCAAGGCTATAGCCTGAAACATCTACAGCCGCTTTCCCTTTTACCTTTAATTCTTGATCCAAGGGAATATAAGACATTTCTTTTGTGGGATCAAACATAGAGTACTTACTGCTTTTACTTAAGACCTGTTGGGCGGCGCCAATACCAACGGCTAAGGTGAGGGCTGTGCAGCCACTCCAACTTAAAAGGGGGCTTATTTCTTCTTGAAAAAACATAAAGGCAAAAAAGGGAATGGCTGTTCCCGCAACAATAAGAGGGGTTACCATGGCAGCTTTGTACCAGCCAAAGCGTTCAACCATTCCTTTTAAGAAGAAAATAAGTGCAATGGTAATCACACCAACCCAATAGGCAAATTGGGCAAGGAAATTGGCGTATTCTAAGGGGTTGGGGAAAAGAAACTGGACTTGTTTTTTCCATAGAATACCGGCCAGATTCATAGAAAGACCATACCCGATGACCATAAGCAAAATATAACCAAGATATCTTGATTGGCTAATATAGCGGACCGTTTCCATGAGGGATAGTTTGGGTTTGGCTTCTTTTTTTGCAGAGATTTTATTGACTTCATCATAGTATTGGGGATCTGTTAAAACATAGCGATTCATCCACCAATAGAGGCAAATGATTGCAAAGCCTGACATTGTAATCGCTATGATGTTGTAGTTGATGTAATAGGTCCAGCCATCAGCATCAGTAGCTGTTGTGTGTCTAATATCACATAGAAATCCGCCTAACTTTCCGGCCGCTATGAGGGAAAAATGCCCCAGCAAGCCAAACATCGTGTAAAAACGACGAGCCTCTTGAACACGGGTCACTTCGTTAGCAAACTGCCAGAATAAAAGCCCAATCATGGTTGCTCCCCAGAGCTCTGCAAAGAGGTAAAAAAGACTGCTGCTCCAGTTGCCAATGACTGAAAAGAAATGTTGGAAATTGGGATAGGCTACTTTTAACCCTTGGAGGGTTTCAGGCGCCATGTGCAGGTGTTCGATATTAGGGTGGATGAAAAGGGCATAGATTATGTAAATGCTCAAAAAGAAAACGACCATAGTATAGAAAACTGTTTTGCGGTCGAAAATGTTAGATAACTTGGCGTAACCCGCAACGATCAGGATAGAAAAAGGAAGAATCACAAAGGCTTTTATAAAGGGGAGGACTTCGGGGCCTGAGGCTGTGATAACAAGGGCATCTTTCATATTACGTAGTAACGTGTAATTAAAGAGGATAAAAAACATGATGATGGCTAGGGGAAGGAATTTTTTGACTTCGTATCCGTGAATTGGCCAGAATAATCTGCGAAGGGCGCTAAGGGCAGGTGCGGGTTTTTGTGGTACAGTCGTCGTTGATGACGGGGTGGACATATGCGAATTGTTCCGGTTGCACGCTCTATGATCCTTTTTAGCAAAGTTTTGGCAAAATTGCACGTGAAAAATAGAAAGCGTCCTCATTAATAAAAAAAAGAGGGTATAAAAAAGCCCAAAGATTTCTCCTTGGGCTTTTAGGCTTTTAACGAACCTTAAACGTTAGGGTGCCACAACAGGGAAAATAGCATTCACTGCTGTTTGTGTTGTGCTATCTAAAGGCGCGCGCACAACCGTTGAGGATATATCCATACCTAAAGAAACATAGCCCAGTTGGAAGCTATCGCCTTCTGAACCATCTGCATAAACGGTGCGAAGAACACCACTTGCATCAACTCGAGCAGAAACAGGCTCTGAAGGGGCTGAGCCATCTTGAGAGCTTTGAGAAACGCCAAAGGCCCCGTCTTCTATGCGTGTTGATGTTGGCATGCCAACGGGCCCAAGATCTAGGTTGATGCTTGAGTCATAAGCCGTTGTTTTTGCTGGATCCCATTGGATATAAACCATGGGAGAACTTGGCATACCGTCTATACTTAGGAGATAATTGCTAGCGTCAAAATTCAGCACAAGCGGATTCACAGCATCAATGGCAACACCTCCGGCGTAGTCTCGCACAACACTTAAAGCATCCGGAGATCCCAGGGAAACAAACCAAGTGGCTGCCGCATTTTTTGTAAAAGTTGCAACCAGATCATGGCTAGATCCCATGTTATCAATGACGCTCCATTGATGTTGATAGCTTGCGCCAATGGCGTCATTCAAAGGTAGGGTAAAGCTGCTTTGCAAAAAGCTTGTTTGTTGGATGGGGAGCGTTGAATCTAGATAGCTAACAAGGCTCAGATTATTACGACTCATATCCCAATTTAAAGGATCATGAAGCATACCATTTTGCATGTTCCACCCCACTAAAAAGCGATCATTATCATCTTGCACATAGCCATGAGCATTCACGCGGAGGGCTGGTGATGTTTCATAAACAATGCTTTGACTTGGCTGGTCTGGCCTCTCAGTAAAAAGAAAAACGCCATCAGAAGCAAACAGGTTTGTTGATCCGAGAATTGCTGTAAAAGTCATTGTTTTTAGTAATTTATGCATTTGTAACCTCCCAGTTAAATAGTGCATTTTTTAAAACATAATAATCAGAATTGACGACCATGTACTTACAGCCTATATGTGATTTTTTTTACAGTAAACATAGAATAGATTTGCAATTAATTAAAATAGTTTGATAAATTTTAGACAATAGAGGTATTGCTTTGAAAGCAAAAGAGAAAAAGAGAAATGATTTTTTGAAGGCGCTAAAAAAAAGTTTATGATATAATAGAATCATATAAAATATTGAGTGCACCATGGTTAAAATTGAAGCGATAAAAACCTACACGCCCTCTCGTCTTAAGAAGGCTAATAAATCTAGCTCTCAATCCGCTTTTACTGTGGGAGGGGAGGGTGATGAGGCTCAAACCAGTGCGGCTAACGCCCCCCAAAGCGTAGCAGAAATGGCTTCTTTGTCCCAACTGATGCAGATCCAAGAAATTGGTGAACGGGATGCGTCGGCAAAGAGGACCGTTGCTCAGGGAGAGATGATTTTGGCGTCCCTTGAAAAGCTGCAAAATGAAATTTTAGCAGGGGCCATTTCAAAAAAATCTTTAGAGAATATTGTCAGTGTGACCAATACGCTGCCAGCTCAAATTAGCAATCCAAATTTAAAGCAAGTGATTGCAGAAATAAAGCAACGTGCTATGGTAGAGATTGCTAAAATTGAGATGAGCCACACTTAAACTCACCAAGCACTTAACCCACAACAAGAGAGTACGGAAATAATACTGTAAACTTAACAGGAGGTTTATATGTCACCAGTAACAGAACAAAATAGTCAAGAAACAGGGGCAGCTCTTGCAACCCTTCCCCCCGAGTATCACCCGTCTGCCGATGAAAATTATATGTGCCCAAAGCACTTGGAATATTTTCGTTTGAAATTAGAGGAATGGAAAGCTGAATTGCTCCATGAATCCATCGAAACCATTCATCATATGCAAGAAGAAACCCATAACGAGCCCGATCTGGCCGATAGAGCAACAACGGAAACCGATCGTGCTTTTGAGTTGCGGACAAGGGATCGTGAGCGCAAGCTTATTAACAAGATTAACGATGCGTTGATGCGTATTCGGGAGGGGAGCTATGGATATTGTGAAGAAACAGACGAACCCATCGGTTTAGCTCGCTTGGAAGCACGCCCCATTGCAACCCTTTCCTTGGAAGCCCAAGAACGCCATGAACGCAATGAAAAAGTTCATAGTGACTAGAGGTCTTTCCTAGGCTGTAACTTTTTTGAATCCGTTAAAATAAAAAGCTCCTGGAAGGGGGCTTTTTTTTGCAGAAATCGTTCAATAGAATAGGGCTAAGGGTACGATCTTGGGTGTTAAGGAATAGCCTTGGGGAAAAAGGCGAGGGGGAGGTTCTTAAAAGAAATGGTGGGTGATGAGGGATTTGAACCCCCGACCGTCTCGGTGTAAACGAGATGCTCTCCCGCTGAGCTAATCACCCACAACAAGATACTGCCTTTGTAGCGAAGACCGTAAAAAAAAGAAAGACCTTTTTTGCTTTTTATGCGTTTTTTTTGGATTTTCTTTTTTCTAGGGATGATGGTGACGCCAAAACAAACTGTGGCAATAAAGCAACATTTTGAAAAAAGGAGGGAGATAAGAAAGATTTTGAATTGAACTTGGTGTAAATTAAGATAAAGTTTAATTGTTATTATATAAAAAACAGGAAGGTAACTCCCATGAAAAAAACACTCTTAGCCCTAACAACTGCTTTAACAGTACTGCCAGCCCTAAATGCGCAAGCTGACTGGACACCTCCTCAAGTGTATCTTGGTGCCCAAGCCGGTGGTACATTTGCCTATGCAGATTTTGATACTTATTCTAATGCGAACAATTCTATTGTGAAATTAAGCAATAGTAAGGGTGAAAACTTCTTGACAGCTGGTGTCTTTGCAGGGGCTCGTTACTTCTTTGGTGATTTCTTTGGTGGTCTTGAAGTTGCAGGAAATTGGGATGGCATGAATATGGATGCGGATGCATTCGATTCGCGTGCCATTGTAGATGACTTTTGGCGTTTACAGCTAAAAAGGCGTTGGCAAGTGATTCCTTCCGCCGTTGTTGGTTGGAAAATGAATGAAAAAACAGCCTTTTATGCCAAGTTTGGAGCGGGAATTTCTGAGTTTGCACTTGTTGAAGGCCGTGGCCAACCTTCAGAAAATGTAAAAACCGATACCATTGTTCATTTTGTACCGGCCTTGGGCACTGAATATGAAGTGCACAAAAATGTGGGTGTTCGTTTAGAGGTTTCCGGAGAATTTTTTGGTAGAGATATCAAGGGAGCAAGTGGTGTTGGTACCCTTACGCAAAATACAAAAGTTTCTTACAATGGTATTTCTGTGAAACTTGGTGTCCTTCTTAAAGTTTAATAGGAGAAGTTAATTTAAAAAATTAACCTTTAATTAATCAAACCATGCTCATAATAAGGTGTGGTTTTATTAATAAACAAAACGAAAAAAGGATACCAGAATGAAATATTTGAAAATTTTACCGGTTATAATCGCAGCGACCTTTGTTTCCCAAGATGCTGTTTCTATTGGTGGGGCTGCAATCGAAAGAGTAAATAAAGCCGCCGCAGGAAAACAAGCAGCAGAACAGCTATTAGGTCAAAGAAATGCCGCGTTAACAGCCCTTGGTCTTCCCACTACAGAGGAGTATCGTGCCGCTTTGATTGCACAAGGTGATCATAACGGTGGTGCAACTGCGGCTGCGGTTCTTCTTCAGGTAAAGGGTATTCTTAATAATCCTAATAATATAGCAGCAGCAAATGCCATATTGGCAATTCCTGGAGCACAACCTGACGATGTAACACCGCGGAATATAGTAATTGCTGGTTTACTACAAACAGCAATTATTAACTTGCCTGTAGATAAAGCAAATATGGAAGCCTTAGACGCACTTCAAAAAAATGCCCCACTTATAGCGGTAAATGCTAATAATATTGCAGCTGCTATTAAATTAAGAAATCCCGATGGTGGAGCTAAGGTTGGTATTAGTGCTGATTCTGTTGCTGCTGCGGATGCTCTTTTAAGAGCCGTTGGTGGCCCTCTTGATGTTAATGCTGTTACTATTGGAACTGCAAATGCGTTGACTGTTATGGGGAGTCCTGTAACAGCTGACGCTGTGGAGGCTTATGGGCTTCTTCGAGGTATCGGTCTTGGAGGGGGGGGAATTACTGCCCAGAAAGTGACTGACGTTGCAGGACGAGCTAATCTTATTGATAAAAAAGCAGCAGCGCTTCTCTCTAAAATTAATAAATTTAATAAAGCTGCCCATTCACCTAGAGCTGCAAAAGCTGGTGCAACATATATGCAAGCCGCTCAAGCTTTTGCAGCGAATGATGCAGCTTGGAGGAAAGCGACGAAGGCTGACTTAAAAAATTGGATGAGAGCCCCTGTGCCAGGCCGTGCTGCAATAGTTACTGGTGTTGCAGCCCGATAACTCACACACTCTCTCTCTTCTTTTCTTTGAAAGAGGGCAGAGCTTTAAGATAAAAATCCCACTCAAACCCCTTGGAAACATTTTTTCTAAGGGGTTTTTTATGCCGTAAATTTGTAAACAATAAGCCTTTGTGCAATAAAAGGGATTTATAAAATCCCCCTCTTTTCTATCTTCCCTTTTATTTCCCCTTCTTTTTAAGACATCTTTTCCACACGATTTGTATGGCGCCCCTCTTCAAAGGGAGTTTTTAGAAAGGTTTCAAGGGTAGATTTGGCAGGGCTAGCTTCTATGAAACGTGCCCCTAAACACAACACATTGGCATGGTTGTGGGCTCTGGCAAGCTTGGTTATTTTGAGGTTTTTGCCACAAACGGCAGCCCGAATCCAAGGGTAACGGTTTGCTGCGATGCTCATGCCAATACCTGTTCCGCAAATCAAAACCCCAATTGCTTGAGGGTCTTCTTTGAGTTTTAAAGCTACAGCCTTTGCGTAATCCGGATAGTCAACAGAGTTTTTTGACTCTGTTCCAAGGTCAATAACCTCATAACCCAAGGTTTTCGCATGGCTAACCAGAGCTGTTTTAAGGTCAACGCCGGCATGGTCGTTTGCGAAGTATAGGGGACATTTTGAGGCATCATTTGACATTTTAAGGGGGGTCCATTTATGAAAAAATGGTGGGCCCGGTAGGACTCGAACCTACGACTCCACCGTTATGAGCGGTGTGTTCTAACCGCTGAACTACAGGCCCTTTCTATCTACCCCCTTAAAGTGCAGAAAAAAGAGAGATTGGTCAAGGGGGCGTATGAAATTTTTTCTTGCCTTTGGGATGGGTTAGGACTATTTTCTCAAGTGAGAGGTCCCATGGGTAAATAGCTCGTGAACCCGGTCAGGTCCGGAAGGAAGCAGCCGCAGCGATTTTTATTTGGGTCGTGGTGACCTCTCACCTTTTTCTATGGATTTTTTAAAGGCAGGGTATATAAAAAATGATTCTAGGTTATGAAAAAAAAGGGGCTCTTCGCAATCCCAAGGCTCACAAAGTTGTGGTCCTACATGATTGGTTTTCCGATCATTCAAGCTATGATCCGTCTTTTCCTTATTTTGATCAAGAAAACTATAAGTATGCTTTTATAGACCTTCGAGGCTACGGGCTATCCAAAGAGAATACGGGACAGTATACTTTGGCGGAAGTTGCTCAGGATGTCATTGATACCGTGGACCATTTGGGATGGGCGCAATTCCACCTTATGGGGCATTCTATGTCAGCTCTTATGGGGCAGTTTATTTGTGCCCTCGCCCAACAACGTATCAAAAGCTTTGTTGCTGTAACGCCGGTTGGTGCAACGGGAACGCCGGCTACAACGCCAGAGATTCTAGAATTTATGACCGCTGCTGCAACGGATAATGATGAACTCGCTGCTCAAGCCGCCCATATGATGACGGACAATCGGTATGGTAAAACATGGGTTGATTTTAAGGTGAAAAAGTGGCGTGAAACCTCCATAGCAGAAGCCCGTGTTGGGTATATGCATCTCTTTTTAAACTCTAATATCTTAGAAGAAGTAAAGGGACTTGAAATCCCAATGGCTGTTATTTTTGGTGACAGCGATGCGGAAGGGTACCGTCGACCTGTCATAGAAGAAACATTTGCCAAGTGGTTTCCTCACTGTGAGCTCTGTGAGATTAAAAATACAGGCCATTATCCCATGCAAGAAACCCCGGTTTCTTTTGCCACGACCTTAATGACTTTCTTGGATAAACAGCCAGCTTAGAGCTTCTGCAAAGGTAATCCACTATCACTCTTCTTTTTCACTTTGGAATTTCAAGGCGAGAGAATTGATGCAATAGCGGTGTCCTGTTGGTTTTGGACCATCATTAAAGACATGACCTAAGTGGGCGTGGCAAGCCCCACAAACGACCTCAACACGGGCAATTTCAAGGGATGTATCGCGACGATAATCCACAGAAGTATCTGTAATGGGTTGATAAAAACTGGGCCAACCGCACTCTGTTTCATATTTTGCTCTGGAAGAAAAAAGAGGTGCATCACAACAAGCGCATGTGTAAAGACCACTTTTAAAATGTTGATTGTATTTCCCTGAACCTGGAGCCTCTGTTCCTTTTAAACGGCAAATGTAATAGACATCGGGGGTGAGTTCGAGCTGCCATTGCTCATTGGTTTTAATGATTTTCTTTATATTAACCATACGCTACGCCTTTCACATCCTTAGATACGATTCCCTTTTCTGCTCTGCAGGGCCGCCCAAATAGCTTTGTCCTGTCCATAAATATCTTGGCTAAAACGGAGTTTTCCGTCACGGCTTTTCCAAACAGTAAAATAGGAAATATAAACATTTACAGGGTCTTTAAGGGCAACATTCTGAGTTTGTGTGCCTTCCATATTTTTGGCAATACGATCATAGGGCCAAGTGCCTTGGTCGTTGAAAACAAAGACCGCTAGGGCTTTTGGATCCCCAACCCGAATGCAGCCAGAGCTGAAACTGCGCTTTTCTTTTTGAAACAAATGCTTATCAGGGGTAGAGTGCAGATAAATGTTAAAAGGACTTTTAATGGCGAATCTGATTTTCCCAAGGGCATTGTTAGACCCTGGGTTTTGCCGAATACGGAAATTGAAGTTGGAGGCTGAAATGGAACCCCAATTCACACTATTAGCACTAATCCGACTGCCACTTGAATCATAGAGAATGTAGCCATTACGACTTAAGTACCCAGGGTCTTTCCGAATTTTTTTCAGCTTATCCTTAACAGCGATGCTGCGAGGCACATGCCATGAGGGATTAAATCGAACAGAATAGATATTTGAGGAAAAAACAGGGGTTTTGCGATAGGTTTTTCCAATAATGACAGGCATGCGGAGCTTTTCAACGCCATTTTCAACGGCCGTTAAGTCAAAGCCTGCAATGTTCACAAGAACATAGCGACTTCCTAAATTTTCCGGCAACCAGCGCCAGCGCTCCATGGAAACAATGAGTTGTCGGATGCGATCTTCAAGACTAAAACTATTTAAAGCAGCAATAGTTTTGGGGCCCACAAATCCATCTGGTTTCAGGTTATTTTCCTCTTGGAAAGCTTTAATGGCTCGCTCTGTTGCCCCGTCAACGGTTCCCTGGGAGTGTTTTTCAACAAGATAGTTTAAAGCAGACAATTGCCATTGGAGGGTTTCAACACGTCCTCCATTGCTACCAAGCTCTATTTTTTTACCCAATGAGAGTTTAGGATAATGCTTTTGTCCTTCTCGTGCCCTGTACTCAGCTAGTGTTTTTTTCAGCAATTGGTATTCGGGATGACTAATGGTAAGCTCGGCAAGCCATTTCCCTGAGGGATCTTTCGCCATAGAGCTGGTCATAATTTGGACAGCATCAATATTTTTCGCTTTTAGGTAGAGTTCCTTTTTAACTTTTCGAGGGTTTAAACGCTCTCCCAAAACATCATCAACATAGTCAAGGGCAAGGGCACTTAAGGCGATCTCAGCGTCTAAAAGCTTGGCGGGATTATTTTTCGCTTGTTCAGCTAAATCAAGGGCTTTGGCATAATCACGGGGGTCAAGGCCTTCAGAGGCCGCATTTTTGAGGACATCAAGGACCGTTTCTGCGGCTGATGTTAAGCTATTTCCTTCTACCCAAATTTGTTGAAAATTTCGGTTTTTGTAGAAGTTAGCGGCATTTTTAACCTGATCATTTCTTGCATTAAGGGATTGAGGCTTATCCAGTTTTGCTTTTAATTGAGGTCCAAGGTCAATGGCATAAACTGACGGGAATGCCAACAAAAAAATAGAAAAGAAGAAAGGAACGAAACGCTTGTTCATTATGAAAGAATCCTTAGTGAAATTAAGCCTTATCTCTAGCATTTCAAACCAATCTTAATAGTTCGTTAAGAAAATGACTTTTCTTGAAAAAAGATTATGGACGCCTTGAGAAAATCTCAGTATGACTAATAGGGAGATCCTTTGATTTTAAAGCTTAGTGCAGATAATAAGTGAACAAAATATGACCCCTTTAGAAAGTGTAATGCAACGATCAACCTTGAGGCTTTTGGCAGGTGCTCTTCTTATTGTTAGCGCCTCTGTTATTGCTCTTTGGGATTACACCAGCCAACAAATAGAGCAATGGCAGTTAACGGCTCTCAATCAAGAAGAGTGCCAGCCTTGTGAGGGCGAGGACTCCCAAGGAGCCTTGCCGGAGACACCGGAATTTATGGATGAAACCCTTGATGTTAAGCGCGGCGATAATTTTACATCTGTTTTATACCGCGCCGAAATTTCTAAGGACCAAACCCTCTCTCTTATTCAGGCCCTTAAAACGATTTTTAATCCCCGGGATTTAAGAACAGATCACAAACTTTTTATTACCTATCGGCCTCCTTCAGCAAAGAGTGCCGCAAAGGATTTGGTTCGTCTTGTCATAAAACTTTCCCTTGAAAAAGACGTCGTGGTTGAACAAGATGAGGCGGGCCTTTATCAGGCTCGTTTGGATAAAAAAGAACTGATCCATGAGTATCGTCATGCAGAAGGCACTATTGAGAGCTCTCTTTATGTGGATGCCATTAAGCAAGGAGCTCATCCAAAAATTATCCACAATATGATTCAAGCCTTTAGTTATGATGTTGATTTTCAACGTTCTTTCCAAGCTGGAGATGGTTATTGTTTGTTATTCGATTTTCATAAAAATGCTGAAAGTCTCGAGGAAGAACCTGGAGATTTAATCTATGCGTGTTTGACCCTCCATGGGGAAAAGATCCATATTTATCGCCATACAACAAAGGGGGGCGTGGCTCAGTATTTCAATGAGAAAGGCGAGGCCGTTAAGAAAGGTCTTTTGCGAACACCCGTTGATGGGGCTCGTATTTCTAGTGTGTTTGGCCGACGACGTCACCCTGTTTTAGGGTTTACAAAAATGCATAAAGGGGTTGATTTTGCAGCCCCTCGAGGGACGCCTGTTATGGCTGCAGGAGCTGGAAAAATTGTCCGTATTGGACGCTTTAGCAGTTATGGAAACTATATTCGCGTTAAACATAATACAAAATATTCAACGGCTTATGCTCATTTATGTCGCTATGCCAAAGGCCTTAAGGTGGGAAGTTCCGTTCGTCAAGGACAAGTTATTGGGTATGTGGGATGCACGGGCCGTGCCACCGGAAATCATCTCCACTATGAATTGCTAGCTAATGGTAAACAAATTAATCCAAAGCATATTAAAATGATGCCTGCAGCAAAGTTAAAGGGGACAGAATTACAACGCTTTATGGCTAATAAAGCTCTCTCTGAAAAACTCCTCGAAACGTTGCGCGACCCCTTGGCACAAAAAACAGAGGTGCTTGCGCAAAAAGTCACTCCAGCTAACGAGAGCTCTGAAAAAACAGCTTAAAACAAAACAGGAAAGGGTGCAGAGCATGCTCAAAAAACAGTTTACTTTTCTTCTAACCTTTTTTGTGGCCACCTGTTCCTTTCAGGAACTTCCTCCTGAAGACCAATGGAAAAATCACGCTGTTAAGATCTTCCAAGCTTTCAAAGCAGACCTCACGGCTGAGAGCTCTTTAGAAGAGATGAATGCCTTTGCCCAATCAAATTTTCTACGCCCCCGTGGTCAAGAGCGCTCTTCCCCCGAGACTATAGCGCACTATAAAGAGCTTGTGGGGCCTTTAACACTGGAAGAGAAGGTTGTTGTTTACAAGGCTTTTGACGCTCTTGGGGATTTAAAGGACGTTCTGCCTCAAAACAGGAAGCCAGATTATATTTTGATTATGGGGAGTACGGCGCCTAGTCTACGTTCTCGTATTATGTTCTTAAATCGCCTTGTAAAGGAGGGGCACATTGTGCTTCAGCCAACGGTGCGTGTGGTTTTTCTGAGCGGCGATCGGCCCCTTTTCCCCAGTGAAACCCCTGAAGTTTTGATGTCTTCTGCCCCTTATGAGCAGCAGGGAGAATGGGTTGTGCCGGAGACTCTTCCTCAAAATGAGATGGATTTACCGCCATTTTTATGGGAGCAATTAAAGCTTACCCCTCCTTTATCGGCCCTTGAACCTCTTTATGTGAATGCTCCTAAAAAAGATGGGGCAAAGCGCGCAACCACAGCAGATACCGTGGAGGCATTTGCCCATAAATACACCCCCAAGACAGGCCATGTTTTGGTGATTTCAGAAAATCCTTTTGTGACTTATCAAGGGCTTGTGACAAAAATGCTCTTTCTTCAAAAAGGTTTGAAAGGTTTTACCTTTGAAGCTGTGGGAGCGATACATCGGGCAAAAGAGAGGCCATTTTACATCCGCTTAGGTGTTTTACTGGATAATTTTGCGCGCGCTCTTTACCAGCGTGTTGCTTTAAAAAAGGTTGAGGGCACTTCAAATAATCTAAAAACTTGACAGATTAACCGTTATTTTTATAAGCTACTATCATTGGCTCAAATTTTGTTTTTTTCATATGTTGCACTTTAAAAACTCTTTTTTATTAAAGCTTTTGTCTTCTTTTCTCGTTCTGACATCTTTACAAGCTTCCTCTGCGTGGACAGAGGAAGAAATGAAGCGCTTAAGAGTGCGGCAGGCAAGAGAAGAGAGGGGAGGCAAGAAAGAAGAACAAGAGCTGAAAATTGAACAAACATCCTCTCTATTAGAACTTCCTGATGAGATTCTCACCCACATTGCTGGATACCTTGACCTACAATCCTTGGAACACCTAAGGGCAACCTGTCGTCGTTTCTGGGGTATTGCTAACACTGTCGAAGCAGAAAGGTGTTTTACTCATTATACGGCCAAAAAATATAGAGAAACTGTAAAAAAATCGCTACCTACTTTCTTTAGGCCGAGCATAGTCAAATCAATTCAACTTTCTCTCTCTACTCAAGACCCAGCGTTATATGAGGGGGCTTTAAAGAGACTTCACTCTCCTGAGGCAAAAAAGAATTTAAGCGAAGACTTTTTGCGCTTGCTTAGAGAGAATGTAAAGAATCCTGCAACTCTCTTACTTTTCATGGCTTACCCAGATTACTTTTTTGGAGCTGGAAAGAGACCTTCTTTTTATTATTATAATAGTTTACCCTATTTTTCCTGTGTCCCCCCTGAAACCCTTGCAAAGGGAATTCAAGGTCTTGAAGCCGGAGACTGTGATATTTTTTTAGAAGGGGCAGAGCCTTATTATCATCATGTTATAAAGAGGGCTTTTATGCGTTTGACAAGGGAGCAAGTAAGACTTGCCCGTGATAATTGGGATGTTTTTTTTGCAGAGGTAGAGGAGGATAGAAAATGGTCTTTCACAAAAGGTATTTTGGATTTCTTTTATGAAGATCATCTGACGCCAAACGAAAAAAAGATTTTTATGGATGACATAAGGAAAAATAAAGAAAGCTTGTTTATAGAGGGGATGAGTAATTTTACTTGGGGGATTTTGATAAAGCATTTTGCTTCCGTAAGGTTTTTCTCTGCTGAGATACAGGCTTTCTTAGAAAAAATTAATAATAAGAGAGGGCAGCTTTTTGAGGGAGAAGATCCTTTCTCAACGGTTCGGCTTATGACAGCCTTGACTCTATTGTCATCGGTGGAAATTTCTGCGATTGCAGAAACGCGAAGCGTCTTTTTTAGGAATATTGTAAAGCTTGAAAATAAAATATCTATTCTAAAGGCCATTCAAGATGAAAATCTAACCTCTGGTCAAATTATTGAATTTGCAGCGGCTCTCGGCAGAAATAGCGCGCGCCTTTTTCCAGAGGGGATGCGAGAAGATGTGCAGGTACTTATTACTGTAGAAATGGCTAAGCACACAGGAACGCAAATTGATTTTATTGCAAAATATTCATCGGGGTACTTTATTAATTTTCTTGGGGTTGGTGCTCTTGGTGTGACTGCCCGTTTTACTTTTATAAAGTAAGCGACTCAGGAAGCCCACCCTGATGGCACAAAAAAAGCCCCGAGCCTT
>CAXBEY010000002.1:0-59784 GCA_963974885.1 uncultured Alphaproteobacteria bacterium | reverse complement strand
TAAAGGCTCGGGGCTTTTTTTGTGCCATCAGGGTGGGCTTCCTGAGTCGCTTACCAAGTTAATAGGATTACCATCTAAACTAAGCGGAGCCCTTCCTAATTTCATTCTGTCTAAATTCGTAAGTCCTTTTGTTCCAGTAAGAAAATCTGGCCTAATTAAATCATCACGTTGAAAAATCTTGTTTCCCTTAAAATTTATAGGTTTTTTATCCCAAAATCTAGCCGCTTCCGCTGTTTTAGCTTTTCTCAGGTTTTTTACTGCATTGCCCATTTTTTTGAAGAGCTTGATCGATTTAAGGCCTTTTCCACCAACAACGCTTAGGACAACATAAACACCGTCCCCGAGGTTTTGAGCAGACCGCTGATCTCCTGAAACAAAACGAGACCCTCGACGTGTATAAGTTCTTGCTCCATTGGCGACCTTATCTAAAAACTCGGTAACGGTAGACCAACCGCCAAGAGTCACCTTATCAAGGCCGTCATTGACTAAAATAACACCATCAATGCTCAGAGCCCCAAAGGCCGGCAAAAGATCATTGGGATCAAAATTCTCAATGCTAATACGCTCTTTTGCTTCATAAGCACTTCGTACTTTTAAGCTGAACCAATCTGTGCCTTCTTCATAGTAGGTATCTTTTATACGTGGTGGGCTATAGCTTCTTGAGCGTGAAGAAGTCTCTACACGTTCACTGGAACGCCCACGCTTCTCACCTGAAAAACGGTAACTAATGCCGCTATCATCCTGAATTTTTTCTTCTTCATCGACAATGCCATCCCACACACTTTGACTTGTTGCAAAGGAAAAATCAAAAGGTATATCGTCACCTTTTGTAGGCCTCGTAGAAGAAGGTTTTGTTTTTCCATCTTGGCGGGTTTTTCCTTTGCGGGGGCCATCACCCTCGCGGGTGCTTTCTTCCTCATAGTCGATGCCATCGATGATGTCGTGGAGAGATTGGTCGCGGCGTTCTCGTTCTTCTTGAGCGCGTTCTTCTGGCGTTTGAGGACGCCCCTCGGAAGAAGACGCACCGCGGGATTTATGGTTGTCTTCTGCATCGTTATCGTTGGCAAAAAAGCCCTTAAGGCCATCGAAGCCAGAGGCAATACCGAAGCAAGCAACGTGAGCCGCGAAAGCCGCTGCAGCTTTGATAAACGCATCCTTGGGGTCTTCTCCCGCCAGGCTATTCACCGCAAATTGACGCCCGACGTTTAAGGCTGCACTTCCAATGAATTCCTGAGCGCGCTCACCAAAATCAAGAGGTGGGCCTTGTTGGGCCTTGTTATCGTTGCTTGCACTCCCTGAAACTTCATCAATAACGCCATCCACAAACAACGAGGCGCCAGCATATTTCAGGTTTGTTGTAAAATGTTTGCCAAATTTACCGCCATTAATGGCCGTATCTATGCCAGCATTCATAGCAGATTGCACGATTTTTTCACCAACAGCCCCTATGGCCGTATTAGCCTTACCGCCACCAGATTTTAACGCAGCCGTTCCCATGGCTTTAAGGTTTTTCTTGCTGCCCATTTGCTTAAGGCCCTTGCCAACATTGCCCCCATTGGACATGGTGTCTAGGGTTAGATTTGTAAGAGCTGTATCAAGAGCCGCCACGAAGGCCACGGATAAAGCCTGTGCTAGGGCAGCACTCATGAATCCTCCAAGGGCATTGGCAAGGGCGCCCGCAATAGGCCCCCCAGCACCACCGGTGCAGCAGGTCACAACAACGGCAACGATAACCGCCAAAGCCATACCGGGGCCTTGGACTGTTTTTGAATGGCTTTCGTGGATTTCTTTGATGACTTGGCTGATCAAGGATCCCCCTTCCGTCAGATCGAGGTCATCCAAGAACGCAAGGTGCTGGCCATCAACGGATTGGAGAAGAGTTTCTAGGGAATGAACCTTAATGGGTCCTTCCGTTGTGGGTATGGTAAAGGTGAGGTGCTCTTCTGTTTTTTGCGTGCTCTTCATCCACATCGGATCGCTAGAGCTGCTCATGGAGGACACATTTTTGGTATTATGACCCAAGAGAAACTCAACCCGCCCTTTGAGGGCTTTAATAATGGCGCCGTATTTCCCCTTAAAGGCAATAGCCTCAAAGATCAAATCGCTGTCCTCGCTGGTGATTTCAGCTGCCGCATCACGAGAGCCAATAACGCCCCCCTTTGACGTTGATGTGCTGGTGGTTTCTTGGCGGTTTTTGGTTTTGAAACGGGACTTTTTCGTCCCCTGAGAGCTGTGGATAAGTTGCTCAAAAACAGCCGCAAAGTTTACTTTACCCTTGCCGGTGATTTTCAATTTCCCTGCATCGTATTCCACACCATGAAGATCTTGGGCGCCAAGGGTTTGTTGATCGTATTCGCCCCCGGAGCTGTGTTTTGAGACATGGTTGTGGACGTGTATCCAGGTTTCTGAGCCTTTGTATTTGCCGCTGAGTTGTTGTGTGCGTTGGCTGATGAGGACCGCTGGAACGTCAATAAGATTCGCCAGAGCCAAAATGTGGGTCGAGACCTCTGAAATGGTTTCAGCCCCTTGGAAGATAATATCTTGGCCGGCGAATATGTTGATGAGCTTGTCCGCTTTGATACGGGCTTGGGCCACAATTTTATCGTGAAAATGATCCCCAGACCCCTCACGCCCCACAAGAGAGCTCATGATCACACTGCCAAAAAGAGAAACTAAAGACGCATCCTCCGCTGTAATGTCCGCGTGAGAAATAACGTCTCCCGTGTTGAAGCCCATGAACGTCTTTGCGTCAATGTCTCCTTCAAAGGTCACGGGCCCAGCTTTGGGCAGTTCATCGTCTTCGCTAATTTTATTTTCGTCGCGATAACGCTCAGCGGCTTCATCCAATTGGGAGATCATATGGGGGTGATCGGTGATGAGTTTCTCAGTCCCAGCAGCGAGCAGGGGGTTTCTCATGGCATAAGCTAAAAAGTCTTTGAACCTCATGCCCTGGGGAATGCTCAAGAGCAGCTGAGTTGTAATGCCATGCTTAGCATGCATTTTCTTTGGCATCCAAATCATCGGAGAAAGCTCGAGGATTCCTTCCTCATTCATGGCCGCCGCATAAGCAATACAAGGCTTTTTGGGGGCAGGACGGCTGTTATGTTGGCCCAAAGATGCTAAGGAAAGAGGGCCAACGGGGAGGGTGATTTTCTTGCCGGTTTCAGGGTCATAGACTTCCTCAAGTTCCTTCAAATAATTAACAAAGTTTTGATGTAATTCAAGGATTTGTTCTTCATCGATTTTACGATTGTCCTCAATGGTGCCGCGGCCAAAAACCTTAAGGGCTTGGTCTTGAACTTGGCTTATGAGCATGTCGGGGCTAATGGTGAAAAGCACCTGTCCTTCAGGGGTATAAAAGCCACCCTGGGGACGTTGAGCCCGCACATAAGGGCGGAGTTTATTATGGAATTGTTGAGCTTTATCAGCCTCGAACCAAAAGCGCGGATGGAACTTAAAGAAGGTCTCCACCTCTGGTTGTTCCGCCATAAGGTCGCGGAGGTGCTCCGCCATGGTGAGGGTATGAAGGTTAAAGGCCTCGGGCACCAGAGATTGCAAGGGGCTGTGGGTATGAACCTTTTGAAGTGTGGCACTGGGCCTCGTGCCAATCTCGGCACTTCCTGTGGGAATGAGGACAATGGTGGCCGGCGCTTGGAAGTTCCCTCCAAGGGTTGTCTTGCCCTCTTCATTGGGGGAGACGGTTACCCCTTCGCCAAAGCTTGTCTGGGCGGGGTAGGTGACGGCTCCATTGCCATTCAAGCCTTCCTGTAGGGCTGCAAATACCCCCAACATCATGCCGGAAAAAAGACCGGAACCAATGTATTGATCTAAGCCCCTGCTTTGTTTGAAAGAAAAACCCTTAAAATTATGAAAGGGGTCAGTCACCATTTCTTTAAAACTAATCGGAAAATAAGAATTAAAATAATTAAACTGGTATTTTATATGTTGTGAATTGAGATTAGTATTACAGGCCTCTATATCAATGTTTTTAATTTTGTGCGCCTCTTTCACGTTATAGGCATGCATAATAGAGGAATGGTTATTCACCTGACCATCATTATTAAAATAATTTCCAACCAAAAATTCTGCAGGTGCTCCGCTGATAAAAGAAATTAGACGTTCCCTGGTTCCATGGCCGCTAGAAAGGTTTGGACGCAATATAAATATTTCTGTCCTTTTGCGCATTAAGTCTAAATCACCGCCGCCTTTGAGTGTGCAATCTTTCAGTACTCGGGCAGAGCCCGCTTCAAAGAGATGATCCTTTGGGGAATTTAGAATAAGGAAAGACGTTAAAAAATCGGCTCGGTGGTGCCACGGGCCCCGTAAGGTTGTGGTGCCCCGAACGAGAACGGTGCTGCCATTTTTCTTATAAAGTTTTTGGGAAAAGAGATCCTCGTTTTCGTCTTTCACCAAACGCCCCATTTTAATACTGCCCGGGGCGTGGATATAGGCATTTTCGGCAACAAGGGTGCCTTTTTCAAGGTCAAACTCTGTGGCATAAGCTTCGAGCCATCCTTGTTTATGGAAAAACTCAAGGAGAGCTTCTTTTGTCTCGTCGCCCAAGGAGACTTTGGCATGGGGGGTGAAGAATTTCAGTCCTCCAGCGGCCTTCACAGAAGATTGTAAACTGATCTTCCCATGGGGTGCAGGCATCTTGCCTTTTTCATCGCCAAAGCGGGCCAACATGGCAGCTTGAACGGCTTTTCGTGTGGTGAGGTCTTTTTGCCAGAACTCCAAGGTGCCGGCGGTTTTATAAGGGCTGGTCAACGTAAAAAATTGACCTTTAGAGCGCTTAACAACGGTGCGCTCAACATGCTTTTGTTTGCCTAAAGAAAAATCAGGGGCATCCAAAATCAACTGAGGGGTCACAAAATCAACGCCTTTTGTGCTTGGATGTTTGCCGATCAGTGTGGTGCTGTGGGTGGCTTCAACGCGGCCCTTTTGCAAAGAAAAATGAAACCCCCCAGATAAATCCTCTAAAACAACTTCTTCTCCGTGGATGTCTCCAAGATCACCCTCTTGTTTTTTATGAAAATGAACATGGGTGACCTTGCCAGAGGAAACCTTTCCGCCTCTCTTGTTATAAAAATAACGCGTTAGGTTAAGGCTGGTCCCCTTCTCTCCATGAAAGGCGCCTCCATCATTATCAAAGAAACCGGAGGAAAGAGTTAAATGGTCTTTGCCATAAACAATCCCCGGATTTGAAAACATACAGCGATCAAAATCAAGGGATTTTTCCCCCACAATTTTCCCTTTGTTACGCCAACGTTTCTTAGAAATAAACCGTGTTTTTGATAGAAAACTCATCAACTTTGTGTTTTCAAAACCAGACTCAGCTAGGTCAAGGACGTCAATATCAAAAACAGACTCTTCTTGGATTTTAATACCCTGCACAAAGGTTACGTTCTTGGCATGGAGGGCTAAATTTTTAAAGGTAATATCTGAAAAATCAACGCTGCCATCGGTGGCTAAGAGCAAAGCAAGGGGAGCCGTTTCAGGGGAGATCCTATGGAGACCGACCAGCTTTAAGTTCCCTTGCCAATCGCATTGAATCTGTCCAACATCGGGCACATCTACGGTAAAGCCTGTGTGGGTTCCGTCTTCTAGGAGGGGCGTAAAAGGAGAGTCCTTTTTATCATTGGGCAGCACGTGATGGAAAAGGTTCCTTGTGCCTTCAAAATCTCGTAGGCGGAAGTGAATGCCCCCACTTAAAGGATCTTGAGAAACCTTTAAAGTAAAGCGATGATAGGTGTCTTGAAGGGCTGAGGGAAGGTCATCGAAGGTGTGCGATTTTCCCGTAAAGGCGCTTTTTGGCGGCGTGGAGGGGGTGGTTTTAGCGCGAGGTTTTTCAGACTCTCCATTGACGGTTTCCGCATAGGTAGGGGCATGGCTTGCCAGAGCAAGGCTTGGACCAAGGAAGGTAAAAAGATAAACGAAAATGGTAAAAAGGTGAACAGATTTAGAGAGATATTTTGACAACGATATATTACGCATTTTACGCTACTTCCTATTTAATTTTTTAAAAATACCCTTTGGTATTTTTGTTACTCTTCTGGTGGTTTTACCTTTCTGGGCTTAATCCATCAGGGCCTCCCTTATCTGCGTTAAAAGTCTTTGACCCTAAACCAGAATTTTTGCCCCTGAAGACAAAACTAATAAACAAAACCTCTTGATATATGTCAATAAAAATAACGATAAAAAGACAAATAACTTATTTATGATTTATATAAATTACTTGACAAAAATCCCACCCCCGCGGCAAATAAATGCCCCAAGGCGCTGATATTAAAGAGATAGGATGGGCTTCATTTTGGCAAAAATAAAGCTAGGCGATCGTGATTAAGAGATCATCTACCTATGATAAAAAGTGGTTTAAGAAAATATGAACAAAAGAAATGAATTGAGCCTTTTTTGTCGGGCAGAAGAACTCACCATGCAAAGCAAGAAGGGCGTTTAATTTCAATTGAAAATATTGGGAAATGGTAAAAATGGTGGAGCCAAGGAGGATCGAACTCCTGACCTCTACAGTGCCACTGTAGCGCTCTCCCAGCTGAGCTATGGCCCCACATTTGGATGATCTTACCATAAGAAAAAATATGCCTTTTGGCAAGGGAAATTTTACATTTTTCCTAACGCTTTCTTTGGCATTAAGAGAAAGGGCTATAAATTACCACGCGATTTTTTTTCCACTATCTGCCGAAAGAAATTGTCCTGTCCCTTCAACGGTTAACTTTTCAACCAACTTAACGATGTGACGCGCGCTTTTAAACGGTGAGATGCTATCATAATTTGTCACCTCTGTCGCAACACGCCCTGGATGTAAAATTAAAACTGAAATTTCATCATCAGAAAAATCCTGGGAAAGCGCCAAAGCCGCTGAGTTAAGGGCTGCTTTTGAGGACCGATAAGCATAGCGCCCTTTATAAGCATCGGTAATATTCACAGTATTGCTACCGCGACGGCTAGAAATAAAAACAACCTTTTTATCTTGAGATCCCTTTATATTTTCCTTAAGCATCACCGATAGTTGGATCGGAAAAATAGTATTAACGTAGAAGCTATCTTGCCACTCTTCTGATTGTAGAGTGTTTAACTCATTGGCCTGATATCCAAAACTACAGGCATTATGAATCATAATGTCAATGGGGCTGTCACTCAAAAAAGACTTAATATCCCTTAAGGAATCAGAGTTTTTTATATCCAGTTGAATCTTGTAGAGGTGGGGATGATTGTTCTGCAGGAGCAGTGAAGATTTCTGAACACTGCGAAAAGTCGTATAAACGCAATAGCCTTTCTTTAGATAGGCCTCAACAAGAGCATAGCCAATACCACGATTCCCTGCAGTAATAAAAACATTCTTTTTTAAGCTGTCTGTCATTTTGCTTTTTGCAAGGGGCATAGAAAATGTAAAAGAAGACAAGGGCACACATTTTTTTTAAAGGTTTCTATTTTTTCGCCTACTTTGACAGCATGCAAAAACAAATTTTTTATACCTCTTTACTAGGAAAAGAACAAGATTTTTTAAAAATTACAAAACTTTATCTAAAAAAGCTTTGGCTCTTTTTGAAGACGGGTTTGTGAAAAAAAGCTCAGGGGGCGCACGTTCGACAATATCTCCCTCATCAAGAAACCAGATCTCATCAGCTATTTCTCGGGCAAACTGCATTTCATGAGTAACGATCAGCATGGTCATATTATCCTTTGCAAGGCTTTGGATAACATCAAGGACCTCCTTCACCATTTCAGGATCAAGGGCAGAGGTTGGTTCATCAAAAAGCATGACTTTGGGATTCATGGCCAAAGATCTTGCAATGGCTACCCGCTGTTTTTGCCCCCCTGAAAGACGTGCCGGATAAGCATCAGCCTTTTCAGATAAACCAACACGTTCTAACAAATCAACAGCAATGCCATGGGCTTCTGCTTGGGATTTATGAAGAACCTGTTGGGGCGCAAAGGCAATATTCTCAAGGACGGTCATATTGGGAAACAAGTGAAAGTGCTGAAAAACCATCCCAATATTTTCACGGACATGGCGAATATCACACTTTTGATCCAAAATGTTCGCTTGTGAAATAAAGACCTCTCCCCCCTCTGGCCGATCAAGGAGATTCATACACCGCAACAATGTTGACTTTCCAGAACCAGACGGCCCTAAAAGCGCCACAATAGCGCCCTCTCCCACATGCCCTTCAACGCCATTAAGCACTTTTTGGCCGGAAAAGATTTTTGTTAAGTTTTTGAATTCAATCACTGCGCTTTAACCTTTTTTCAAGGAGTTTTGAGAGCTGCGATAAAATCGAAACCAATAGATAGTAAACTACAGCCACAAATAAAAGAGGTTCAAAATATAAAAAAGTCTGTGAAGAAACAATGTTTGCTCGACGCAGCAAATCCATCTCACCAATGACGGAAACCAGCGCTGATTCTTTTAAAAGGTTAATGGCTTCATTGACCAGTGCTGGGAGAATATTGCGAATGGCTTGGGGCATAATAATGCAAAGCATCGCTTTGTGGTAAGGGATGGCCAACGATTCTGCTGCTTCAAATTGTCCTTTATCAACGGCCTGAATGCCTGCTCGAATAATTTCAGAAACATAGGCGGTTGAATTTAAGGAAAAGGCCAATAAACCGGCTTCAAGAGCTGTGATTTGATAGCCAATAAGTTGAGGTGTTGCAAAGTATATCAACGAGAGTTGCACCAACAAAGGTGTTCCTCGAAAAATAGAGATATAAAAGGTTGCAAAAGATCTCAAAACACCTGATTTGGACAACTTCATCAGGGCAAAAACCGCCCCTAGCACAAGGCCAATGGAGAGGGCCAAAATAGTGTATTGAAGCGTGACAAAAGTCCCCTTTAAGATAAAAGGGATATGGTCAACAATGCGGTCAAAATGAAAAATCATAGGCCCTTTAATTTATTTTTATAGTCGGAAAACCAAGCAGCCCTAATTTCATCCAAACGCCCTGAAATCTGTAGTTTTTCTATGGCTACATTAAATTTTTCCCGCCACTTTGAATCCTTAGGAAAAGCAAGTGCAAAAGAAACCGTGTTGTCTTCCAAGGCGGCAACTTTTAGATTAGGGTTGACTTGTTGAAAGGCCTTGGCCGTCTTTGTTTCCATGATTAACACATCTAAACGCCCTGAAATCAATTCTTGGACAAGCTCTGAAAGTTTATTAAGGGACCGAACTTTTACGGTTTTATCACGACTAGCAACATCCCTTGCAAACTGTTCATGTGTTGAGCCTAGTTGCACGCCCACCCTTTTTTTGCTCAATCCTTTTTGAGTTGTAACCGCATCTTGCTCAAGGGTCATGGCAGCCAAAGGCAATGTTAAATAGGGCTCGGAAAAATCAATGCTCTTTTCACGTTCTGGCGTTGGGGTCATGGAGGCCATAACAAAGTCAACACGCCCAGATTGAAGGGCCGGGATCAAGGCACTAAAGTCCATATCCCGCACCTGAAGCTTAAAGCCCATTTCCTTGGCAATCGCCTTTGCAATATCAATATCGTAACCGACAATTTCAGAGGCCTCATAGAACTCAAATGGAGGCATATCGGCAGACGTTCCCATAACGATTTCAATAATTTTCCCCTCCTTATCGACGGATGAAGTTTGTTCATCTGAGCACCCCATGAGAAAAAAACCGCCAACAAGGCAGAGGAAAAAAGTAAATTTTTTAAGGAACGACACATGCATTAAAGTATTATCCTACCATTTTTATCAGTCATTAAAATTTCTAAACATCTCTCCTTATCCAATGCATTTACATCATTTAGGAGAGTTGATAAGGTAAAAAATAGTTCACCATAGGGTTAAGATTAACAATGATTCTGCTTTCTGGCAATAGCAATAAAGCTCTGTCTAACAGTGTAGCAAAGGTTTTGGGAACCGAGGTTGTCCATGAGGAAATAAAATATTTCCCAAATGGCGAAATAATGATTAAAATTCAAGACTCTCTTCAAGGGGAGTACGTTGCGGCCCTTCAAACAACCTCAATTTCAGCGCACCAGAGCCTGATGGAACTTTTCTTAATCCTTGATCACGCTCGGCAAAAAGGGGCGCAACATATCGTCGCTGTTTTGCCTTATTTTTACTATGCTCGCCAGAATTCCCTAGCACAAACGATTTCAAAACTTTTTCAAGAATCGGGGGCCACTGAAATAATCACCTTAGACTTACACTCAAAAGACATAGAGCCTTTTTTCGACATTCCGGTCCAAAACTTACAACCGACATCCCTAATAGAGGAAGATATCCGCCAACACTTTGACCTGAGCAACAGTGTGCTCGTTGCTCCAGATCAAGGCGCCCTCCCCCGTACTAAAGAGATGGCAAGGAGACTTAATCTTTCCCTGGCGCACTTTCAAAAGCGCCGAGATCATAAGGGAGAGCCCCATGTGATAGGCTTTATAGGTGATGTCGCAGGCAAAGACTGTCTTATTTTAGATGACATCGTAGATACGGCTAAAACCCTTTGCAACGCAGCCCAAACTTTAAAAGAGCACGGAGCAAAAGGCATAAGCGCCTATGCAACACACGGTGTTTTATCAAAGGATTCTCACCAACGGCTCAAAGAGTCTTCCCTCCAACACCTGATTATAACCGATAGTCTCCTCAGATCAGAGGAAACACAGGACCATCCCAAAATTCGACAAATTAGCATCGCGCCGCTTTTAGCGAACGCTCTTCTTAATTCTATAGTCTTTCCAAAAAGGTCCCAGTCTAGGAAAGAGTGACCGACGACTACCCCTTGTAGTTTAGGAGAGATTGACGACGTCTGGGATTGTTTTGGAAAGACTACAATGCTGAAAGAGGTCTTTCAACTCGCCGGACTGCATCATTTCTTTAATAATATCAGCACCACCAACGAATTCACCCTTTACATAAAGTTGAGGAATCGTTGGCCAGCTAGAAAAGTCTTTAATGCCTTGGCGCAACTCAGGGTCTTCCAACACATTTACATCTGTAAAGTCCACCTCTAAACTTTGAAGCACTTGCACCACAAAACCAGAAAACCCACATTGGGGAAAAGTAGCTGTGCCTTTCATGAATAAAACAACATCATGGTCCTTAATTTTTTTCTGAATAATCTCGGTAGTCGTCATTTCTATAGTTCCTTTTTTTCCTGTGGTGTATAGGCGCGAATGGAAAGAGCATGGAGCTCATTTCCCATAAGAGTCCCAAGAACTTTATAAACCGCTTGGTGGCGTTTAACCCGATTAAGACCCTCAAAAGCGTTTGAGGTAATCGTTAACCCATAATGATCTGCATCTCCTAACATATCATCCAACTGGAATGTAGCATCAGGAAAGGCATGTTCTAGAATTTTTTTCAACTTTTTGGATTCAATAGCCATCTTTTTTTTTCGCAACTTAATTGTTTCTTCATGCTTTTCGTGCCATATTTTAAGGAGAAAGAAAAGAAAAATAATAAAGTTCGGCCCTTTAAGAAAAAAACTTTCATTAACGGGGTGTGCTACCTTTCTATAAACAGGGAGTAAATAAGTATGCGTTCAGGTTTTGTCGAACGAGAGGAAGCCATTGAAAGAAAATTTCAGCATGACACTGAAATACAGTTTAAGGTCAAAGCACGTCGAAACCGACTCTTTGGCCGCTGGGCCGGTGAACAATTAAAACTCGAAGGCACAGAGCTGGAAAGCTATGCGGCCAAAATCATCAACCATAGCATTCGCAATCCAACGGAATCCTCTTTAATAGAAAAAATTTTTGATGACTTCCAAGAAAATAATGTCACCTTCACGAAGCATCAAATTGAAAAACAACTGATCTACTTTCAAAACGATGCTCAACAAGAGATTAAATCTGGCATTGCTGTTTAAAATGTGAAGTTTGCTGATTTCAATAGCCCTTTGTCAGCTTCCTATAAAAAAATAACCTAAAAAATTAAAACATAAAAAAGATGATTTTAACCCTCTGTTTTTAGAGGGTTTTTCTTTATCCCTGGGTTTCTGGCACCCCAAACCTCAAAATAGATCAACTTTTAACTTTTCTTAAGAAAAAATAAATAGAAAATAAAAGTATGTAAATAAATAATATATTATTGCTTTTTTGTTTTTAAATACTTATTTTAAGAACCTTTTATTTGTAATTGACAATATGATACTAGATAACGAGTAAAGGAGACCACCATGAAAACACTAACAACTCTTACACTAGCAGCCCTCACAACACTGGCCCTTAACGGAAACGCATTTGCCAACAAAGTGCATACCCTTGATGACATACATGAAGCAGAACGTCAGGCTCAAAGAGCAGCCGCCCATGAAAGACATCTTTTAAGAACAGACCCTAATTTTCTTAAAAAAATTAAAAAAGAGCAAGCGAAACAAGAACAAGAAAGCAAGTTCCAAGGTCAGGGTCATAGGCTTGGGGGTGATAAATATGTTAACCGCCTTTTAGGCATCGACCACAAAGAAGGAAAACGCCTGGCAAAACTTGCAAAGAAAGCGCAAAAACGACCTAGGACTCCGCTGTTTTATGCAAAAGCGGTTCATGCCCCTGACCTCGTTATAACAGCATACGGAGGCGCAGCAACACTCACTCGATAAAAACCCTAAATGAACAGAGCAAAGGAGAACGACCATGTTAAAAACATTATTTCTATCCCTTATTTTAAGCGCAAGTTTACTGGCAACCCCTAATCAAGCAAAAGCCTATGTCCCCATAGGCGAGATTATCGTAGGCCTTCAGATCGCGACAGCTGTTGCTGTTGCCGCGAAACCTCTGGTGAAGATGGCTTACAAGACTATTAAAAAAGGGGCAAAAGACATCATTCACTTTGTCAAACGCCATAGGGCAAATCACAAACAAAAAAGAGATATCCTAGATGAGGAAAGCTTTGCGCACCCTTCTGCGCCAGCCTTAGTATATGCAAACCAAGTACATGCAAACCAAGACCTTGATGAAAGAGTTAATACTGTTGCCCTTATCCCCCAAACCTATGGGTACTCACGATCCCTTAAAGTCGTACGGTATGAAGAGGAAATGACTTATTTCGGCGGTGGTTTTTAATCAATTTCTAAAAAGTACGAAAAACAACATAAGCTATTTTCAAACCAAAGGCTATGAGGGCGCCTCCTGTGAGGCGCTCTAACCATTTACCGAGCTTCAAGAAGCGCAAGCGAATTTTATCAACGGAAAAGAAAATCGCCACAAAAGCAAACCAGGCAAATGTAATGCTAATCATTAAAACACCATACAGTCCCTGAATAACAAAGGGGGTTTCAGTTGTAATGTAAGCTGACAAAATACTGATAAAAAGCAGGATCACGATGGGATTCAACAAGTTATTAATCACGCCAATACGATAAGCCTGAAAAGGCGTCAACACCTCCTTTGGCCCCGTTTCATCGGATGGTACGATATCTTTCATGGGGCTTGCATGAGGCTTAAAGGATTGATAACCAAGATAGAGCAAATAACCGGCCCCTGCTAATTGAATTGCCACCATGAGCCACGGCATATTCACAACAAGGTAACCAACACCAAAAACCGTATAGGTCAAGTGAATGCACATGCCTGTGGTGGTCCCAAGGGCACCAAAAATGCCCACCTTACGAGAATGCAATAAACTATTTCGCATGGTTAAAGCCACATCAGGTCCGGGGCTAATTACTGCCGCGGTATGAATGGACGCAATGGCGAGAAAGCTATTTATATAAAGAGCAAAATCAAAATCAAACATGTGTTACCTTTTTCGTATCTCTGTACTATACTATATGTGATCGACACCTAAAAATTGCAAGCTCTAAAAATGAAAAAAAGCCCAAACAATAGACAAAAAAGCTATAAAAGACCCTCTCTTGGTCTTTTTATTCTCCTGAGCGTATTAACAGGCTTTTTATTGTCCCCTAATTTTCTTTATGGAGCGACGAAACTTCCGGTCCCTCGTTTTGTCAGTTTGCGTTCCAATGAAATTAAAATGCGTGTCGGGCCCGGTCGCGAATACCCTGTAAAGTGGGTTCTACAGAGAAAAGGCCTTCCTGTCAAAGTGATTGCCGAATATGATACGTGGCGTCAAGTCAAATGCCACGATGGCACATCGGGCTGGATTCACCAAAGTCTCTTAACAGGAAAACGCACCCTGATGGTTATCCCTGAAAAATGCCGTCTTCTCTCATCCGCTAACCGCGATGCCCATAGCATAGCAAAATTAGCCCCCCTTACCCTTTTATCCGTTAAGGTTAAAGACTGCAAATCGGAACGCTGCCCCGTTGAAGTCCTTGGTAGTAAAGGTTGGATTCCAAAGACTCAAGTCTGGGGTTTACTTGATCGTGAGTAGATAACGTTTTAACGGGTTAACCGACGGCGCCTTAGATATCCCAATAAGGCAACACCACCGGCAAGACTCATGAGCGCCCCCCCAAGCCAAATAAGCACCACAAGAGGGTGGTAAAAGACGCGCAAAGAGCGCTGCCCCGTCTCAAGCATTGGCCCCAACACAACATAGAGGTGTGCCCAATATCTCTGGATGATGGCTGTTTTAGAGACAAGAGCCCCCTTTGTCCCATAAAACCGCGTCTCAGGTTTGAGGGTTGCGACAGAGTCTCCCTTAAAGTTAAAGACCCCAACGGTTGCTACTTCATTAATGTAGTTTGGGGACTTTTCATACTGAAGGTTTTCAAATACAAAAGTGTACCCAGCAAAGGTTTCGCTCTCTCCCGGTAAGAGCCAGAGGTTCCCTTCTTCCTTGAATAACGCATCACTACTCATTCCCATCACACAAACAGCAAAGCCAATGTGGGCCAGCATCATGGCATGGGACCGCTTTTTCACCCACGCGATGGCACTGGCAACGAGAACCCAAAGGCTAAGGCCAAGGGCAAAGATAGCAATCAAGTTTTCTGCATTTTTCTCAATTGTCTCTTGATATATTAACACCGCGATCACAAGAAGCCCGAGATTGAGAGGCAACAAGTGTTTTCGCAACAAAGACCACAAAGGCGCCGGCTGCCACCCCACAAAGGTTGCAAGACCCATAAGGAAAAGAGCCCCCAAAGCCAGAGGGTTGATGCTTGTATTAAAGAAAGATTCAGTGACCGTTGCCTCTCCAAACACAGGATAAAGAGTTCCCACAACAAGCACGGCAATAACAAAGAGAAAGCCATAGATATGCAAATTAATGAAGCCTGATAGAGCAGGGTAAATTACTGGTGTTTTTACCCGCATTTTAGGGGCTCTCACCGCAAATAAAAGGAGGGAAGAAAACGCTAATAAACCTGTGAAAATCAAGAGATAGAGGCCTCTTTGTTCATCCTTTGCAAAACCATGAACAGACGCCACAACCCCAGAGCGGGTAATATAGGTTCCCAACAAACTCGTCAAGTAGGTGAGCAGCCCTAGAAAAAGACACCATAATTTCAAGGTGCCCGTTCGCCGATAGGACCCAATGGCATGGAGCAACGCCGTTGAGGCCAGCCATGGTAAAAGAGACGCATTTTCAACGGGATCCCAAGACCACCAGCCTCCCCAACCAAGCTCGTAATAAGCCCATAAACTGCCCGCAGCCACCCCAAAGGTCAAAAAGACCCATGGAATTAAGGTCCACAGACGCAGCCAACTAGCATGCTCTCTTTTGAAATGCCCGCGCCATAAAAAGCCAACGGCCATGGCAAAGGGAATGACGAATCCGATATACCCAAAATACAAGGTGGGTGGATGAAAGGTCATGGAGGGATCTTGCAAAATAGGATTCAAACCAAGGCCCTTGTGGGGCGTGACCTTTAATGTTTCAAAGGGATTTGATGTCCACAGCATAAATAAAAGAAAGCCCCACAAAATAGCACTGAGAACCGACAGCATGCGGGTGCGATCTTGGTGGGTTACAATGCCGCGCCCTGAAAAAGAAAACAGCACAATATATAGGGTTAATGTTACAATCCACAGCAGCAAAGACCCTTCATGATTTCCCCAAAGGGCCACCAATCGATACATCAGTGTCTCAGAAGCTTCGGAATTGAGGGTCACAATTTTTAAGGAAAAGTCCGATGTGACAAAGGCATAGGCAAGGGCCGCAAAAGCCCCTAGAAGAAGGAAGAGTAAAAAGCCGCCATTAATTTGTGCAAAGCGCAGGCCAAGCAACGTTGAGCGACGGGCAATAAGAAGGGGCACAATTGTGCCGATGGCCGCTACAATAAAAGCCGCCAGTAACATGCTATGTCCAAGATCAACGATCATTGAGACTCTCCCCTTGAGGACCTAGAGCAAGGGATTTTTGCCCATGGCGTTTATTGATAGCCCGTTCAAGTTGGGGGGGCATATAAGTCTCATCATGTTTTGCAAGGATGGTTCGGGCAATAAAAACTTGGCGACGTTGATCAAAATAGCCTTCTGCCACAAGCCCTTGTCCTTCTCGAAAAAGATCCGGCAAAAATCCTTGGTATTCAATACTGACCTCTTTATTGAAATCACTCACCACAAAACGCAAACGATGATCTCTTTGAGAAATAATTTTCACACTGCCTTTTTTAATCATCCCCCCAAGCCTTGCTCTCTTAGACGCTTTGCCAGGGTTTTCTAAAATCTCCGTTGGCGAGAAAAAGAACACAAGGTTATCCCTAAAATTCTGCAGGACAAGATAAAGGGTCCCACTTAATAAAGCAACAAGGGCAATGGTGACAGATAGACGGCGGGCAACGGTTTTTTTCATGTGTTATTGAGTCTCAAGACTATTAAGTTTTTTTTGCAGGCGACGGCGCTTTAAAGAAATAGCGACAGATAACAGGGCTAGAATAACAAAAGAAAAGCCGTAGGCAAGCCAAACATAGGCCCCATAATCCATCCCATGGTGGTAAAATTCAGATAAATCAGGCTGCATGATAAAGCTCCTTCCTTGACTCAAGAATCATTTGCCGTTTGAGTTTTTGAACAAGCAACAGTGTTTCAACCCTTAACAAACCCAAAACGTATCCAAACAGTAAAAAGCCCACAGCTGCAAGACCCAAAGGCCACAACATAGCCGCATCAATACTGGATCCCCCTGTTTTAAAAACACTGGCCGGTTGGTGCAATGTGCTCCACCACTCAACGGAATATTTAATAATGGGTAAATTAATAAGGCCTAGAATCAATAAAAAAGCGCCCATGCGACTGGCCTTTTCTTGCCCTGAAAAAGCCTGCACAAAAAGCATGTAACCCAGATACAAAAAGGCCAAAACTAACATAGACGTTAAGCGTGCATCCCATACCCACCACGTGCCCCACATGGGCTTTCCCCAGATAGAGCCTGTGACAAGGGAAATCATCGCAAAGCTAAGACCAATAGGAGCCGCCGCCCGTGCATAGACAAAAGCAAGGCTATGGCGCCAAATAAATCCCCCAATGGCACAAAGTCCCATAAAACCATAAATCATCATGGCAAGCCAAGAGGCCGGCACATGGACATACATAATACGCACGGTTTCTTTTTGTTGATAATCAAGGGGAGAGCTAAAAAAGGCTAAATAAAAGGCCCCTCCAAGACATAAAGCCGCAAGAAGGCTTGCCGTAGGTAGAGTCCACCGGCGCAACCAATGGTAAAAAGAAACTCGGAGGATTTTGTGGGCCATATTTTTGTGGGCCATATTAGAGTGCCGCTTTATCTTAAATCTGAACAGCTAAACTTTAGCGCAAAATCCCTCCTACGCCTATCCCCCTATTCTCCTGTTTCCCTATTGGATTTTCAGTAGGCCCTCCACACCCTATATAGAAGCCCCCATGCAGAAAACGCAATTCTGCCTTTCCTTATAATTATTCGACATATTGTCAAAAAATACCTATATAAGTTATAGAAACTAAAAAACAAAAAAAATAAATACAAAAACTTATATAGACAAAGGATTGAATTATGAATAAATTTTTAAAAACAACTTTGTTGAGTGCAGCTCTTATAACAACTCTTGCTCAAGCTCATGCAACTCAACTGGTTCCTGTAGACTTTAATTACGAAGCCGATGATGCAAAAAAAGCAAACGTCGCTCTCCCTAAGGCAATTGCCCAAGAAGAGGCTCAGTCTTGGTGGTCAAGTATAACAAATGGTGGATACACCTTAGGAGCTGGCCTTATTGATCTTGGATATGGCATTGGAAATACTGGATATACCCTTGGTATGACTGCAAAAGGCCTTGGCGAAATGGCTTTTGGTGCTGGTGAAGTGTTTTATGGCGCGGCCCACAATGCTTATGGAACCTGCACAAGGGCAGATGCTGCTTTCTTTGAAAATGGTAAAAGCTGGACAAATGCAGGTTACAAAAACGTATCTTATGGTTACGAAGATGTTAAAGCGGGCCTAGTGAATATCCCCAACACGGCACAGCACTTTATCAATGGCGCGCCAAAAATTGTTGCCGGCGGCACTGAATTGTACAGTGGTTTTAACCAATACCTGGCAAAATAAATTGATAAATCTTATGAAAAGCTCTCCCAACGGAGGGCTTTTTTTATGCCTTATTAGGGTGCATACTAAAGGTGTTTTATACACACCAAGGTACATTCTGGATGAAATCCCTCCCCACACTCATCAAATTAGCCCAGCAACGCCTCAATAATCAGCGCTTGCGCCTTGTGGAATTTGAAAAGAAAGACCAAGAGCTTAAACAATCCATAGTGACTCTTCGGGAGAATTTAAGATTTGAATTAGAACGGGCCACCCAAGACTCTATGCTAGCCGCGCAATATGGTCGTTACTCTCAACAAGTTGAAAGCCAAATAGCAAGTATCATGGTCACTTTTGAAGAGAATAAAAAACGCCTCATCCGAGAACAAGACCGCCTTGCTGTCCTCTTTAAGGAAAAAAAAGTACTGGAAATTTACCAAGACGAGCAGCACAAGAAACAAATCAAAGAACAAAGTGATAAAGATCAGAAAAACATCGATGAAATCGCCTCACGCCTTAAAAAGCGATTGGGATAGAAAAAGAATCTTAGCCTTTCTTTTGTCCCGAAACATACTTTTTTTATAAAAAAATAACAAAATATCCTTTTTCTTTTTTCCATCAAATTTGGTAAAATATGACAGAATTTTTAATACATTAATTAATAATAATTGTCTATTGTTTTGTCAATAAAATAATGACTATTAGTTCAACTTATTGTTTTTATTATTCTTTTTTATTTCATGAGTGCTATTGATTTTTTAACATGAGGGTGTATAAAAAGATTCCATGTGGGGACTTTTCACTTTTTGAAAAGCACTTCATAAAAAGCAATAGAAATAAGGGAGTCTCATTATGTCCACTGTGAAAGCAGGCGCACCGGAACCAACATTTAGCAAGGTTCGAGCCGCTATTTTTCCAATCCACACCATTGAAATCAAAAAGTTTTTGCCCCTGGCATTGATCATGCTATGTGTTCTTTTTAATTACACAATTCTACGAGATACGAAAGATTCGTTGATCGCAACAGCTCCCGGTGCTGGCCCCGAAGCCATTCCTTACCTGAAGGCAATTTTTGTGATGATCGGGGCTATGTCCTTTGTGGTTTTATATACAAAGCTCACAAATATGTTCTCATCTGAAAAGCTTTTTTACGGTATTGTAACCAGTTTCCTTGTCTTTTTTGGCATCTTTTCCTTTGTCCTTTATCCTAACATTGACATGCTGCATCCTGATATTAGCCGAGTCCATGAATTACAGACTGAATTTCCTCGTGTAAAGTTCTTGCTCTCTGTTTGGGCTGTATGGACTTATTCTTTATTCTATGTGATGTCCGAACTTTGGGGCAGCGTCATGATTTCTCTTTTGTTTTGGCAGTTTGCTAACGAAATTGTACGCTCTACTGAGGCAAAACGCTTTTATCCCTTATTCGTCCTCATTGGTAACATTGCCTTGATGCTTTCTGGGACTGCTGTTGTGATGTTTTCAGATATTCGCCACTCCCTTCCAGCAGATGTTGACGCATGGGGCGTGTCTTTGAAATACCTCGGTGTTACCATTGTGGTTGCGGGCTCCATTGCCATGTATATCTATCGTTGGATGCATAAAAATGTGCTGACAAATCCTTTGTATTATGATGCAGCCTCACCAAAAGCCCCAAAGAAGAAGAAAGCAAAGTTGGGTGTCATGGAGAGCTTTAAGTATCTTTTCTCTTCTCCCTATATTGGCCTTATTGCTCTTTTGGTTTTAAGCTATGGTATGTCCATTAACCTCATCGAAGTGATTTGGAAAAAACAACTTTCCCTTCAATTTAGCGGTGACCCCAATGGTTATAATACCTTTATGGGGAACTTCTCCCGTGTAACCGGTGCGGCTACCATCAGCATCATTTTCCTCACAAAGGGAATTGTTGGGCGTTTTGGTTGGTTCACAGGCGCGGTTATCACCCCTCTCGTTCTAGCCATTACCGGTGGGCTTTTCTTTGCCCTTGTCTTGTTTAGTGAGCAACTGAATCCTATTGTCATGGGTCTCGGATTTACCGCAACTTATATGGCGGTCTTAGTTGGGGCGTTGCAAAACATCCTCACAAAAGGCACGAAATATGCGCTCTTTGATCCGACAAAAGAAATGGCCTATATCCCCTTGGATCAAGACCTTAAAACAAAGGGTAAAGCCGCTGTTGATGTTATTGGGGGGCGCCTTGGTAAAGCAGCCGGTGGCTGGACAATTCTTGGTATTTTCACGGTCTTTGCCGTGCAAGATATTATGATTGTCACCCCTTATTTGGCCGTTATTATTGCTGGTATTGTTCTCGCCTGGGTCATTGGTGTTGGTGCCTTAGCCGTGCGCTATAACCGTGCTTGCTCCTCTAAAGACACAGAGGAAAAGTCTCAAACGATCTCAGGAAAAGAGGCGCCTGCTGTTTAACTCAACGTGACTATTATCAAAAATAAAACCGAGGGTCATTCCTCGGTTTTTCTTTAAAAATACTGTATCAACACCATAACCGCCCCTACAAACAAAAGAGTATAGGTTATCAAAGCGCCAGCTTGCCTCATGATGGCAATGTATTTGATACATAAGCAATAAGCATGGGAGAACCGTGCGATCAACAAGAGGCTTCCCATAAGATGCAGGGCTATGACAGGGCCTCCCAAGGATTCTAAGAGACCCATAAGAATTAAAATAAAGGGGACATATTCAACAAAATTGCCGTGGGCTCTCATGGCACGTTCTAACTTTGGTAGATCACCAACCCCCAGAGAAATTCGGTGTTTCAGCCGCAAACGGCTTACATTTGCAGAAAGGGCAAGGTAAAGCAGCGCAAGAAGGGCTGCATAAAAAGCGGTAACGGCCATAGAAATCTCCTGTAAAATGTAACCTGTCCATCATCCCCTAAAAGACCCTCTTCACGAAGTCCTTTTTTTATTAGAAGGCTTTCACGTTCTCCCCTTCACAAAAAGCATAAAAAAAACTACAATTTAAATAGTTTTTTAACGGTTTGCATGTTCTTCTGAAACATTCAATTATAAATAAAGGTCTCTCTCTTATGACACGTGACATTGAACTCTCGAGTTTTTTATCCGGAAGCAATGCCCTATTCCTAGAGCAAACTTACTCTGCCTATGTAAAAGACCCCGCTTCCGTTGACCCGTCCTGGGTGCAATTTTTTGCCAGCCTTGGGGACGATGTCCATGCGGTACTCCAAGAGGCCGTTGGGGCCAGCTGGTCCCCTCGTGTTGGTGAGCAAAGCCTTGTTTATGGTCGTTATGGTGAAGTTGAAGAGACCCCACAAAAAACCGAGACCTCAGCTCCTGAAATGCCGCAACAAAAAGAGCAAGGCGCCACCATTACCGCCATTAATCAGACAACCCTTGATGCCTTACGGGCCTCAATGCTCATTCGTGTTTATCGTGTTCGAGGTCACTTGAATTCTAATCTTGACCCCCTTGGCATACAAAATAAAAAACTTCACCCAGAACTTGACCCCACGAGCTATGGCTTTACGGATAAAGATTATGACCGTGCCATTTACCTTGGGGGAAGCCTTGGCCTTGAAAAAGCAACCTTGCGAGAAATCCTTGCGATTTTGCAGCGCACCTATTGCGGGACCATTGGCGTTGAGTTCATGCATATTCAAGACCCCGATCAAAAGTCTTGGATTCAAATGCAAATGGAAAACTATCAAAACGGCACCACAAAAGAAGAGCGCATTCATGCCCTTGATTATCTTAACCGTGCCGATGCCTTTGAGAGATTTCTAGCTGTCAAATACCCAGGGGCCAAACGTTTCGGCCTTGAGGGCGGTGAGAGCTTTATTCCCGCCCTAGAAGTTATCCTAGAAGATTCAGCACGCCGTGGTGTTAGTGAAGTCATTCTGGGCATGGCTCACCGAGGGCGCTTAAATGTTCTAGCAAACATTATGGAAAAGCCCTACAAAGCGATTTTCTCTGAATTTCAAGGCAATGAGCCAACCCAAGAAGAGGCAGAACAGGTGCAAGGGTCCGGCGATGTGAAGTACCACTTGGGTGTTTCAACGGATCGTGTGATCGCAGGGCACAAAGTTCACCTCTCTTTAACAGCTAACCCCTCTCACCTAGAGGCTGTGAACCCTGTTGTTATTGGAAAAGTACGGGCCAAGCAAACACGCTTGAAAGATGATGCAAGAAACAAAGTTTTGGGCATACTGATTCACGGAGATGCGGCTTTTGCAGGACAAGGCTTAGTTGCTGAAACCCTCGAGATGTCAGAGCTTCGGGGATATAAAGTAGGGGGCACCATTCATGTTATTATTAATAACCAAATTGGCTTTACAACATCCCCTCACTTTTCAAGGTCATCGCCCTATTGCTCTGATGTTGTTAAAGGCATTCAGGCTCCCGTCTTCCATGTCAACGGCGATGACGTAGATGCCGTTGCGCGGGTCGCCCATATGG
Organism: uncultured Alphaproteobacteria bacterium; assembly: GCA_963974885.1. GTDB lineage: Bacteria > Pseudomonadota > Alphaproteobacteria > Caedimonadales > UBA9215 > UBA9215. The sequence goes on along the minus strand of CAXBEY010000002.1, from coordinate 36,975 downwards.
CTTCTGAATTTCGTTATAAATTTAAAAAAGATATTGTTATCGACCTCTATTGTTATCGTCGCCATGGTCACAATGAAATTGATGAACCTTCTTTTACCCAACCTGTGATGTACCGTAAAATTCGTTCCCATGAAACAACCCGCAACATTTACACTCAATTCCTTATTGATGAGAAAGTCATCAGCGAAGAAGCGGCCAAGGAGCTCACGGACACCTTCCACCAAAAACTTCAAAAAGCTTTTGAAGAGGCAAAGGAACATCACGGCAGCCGAAATGATTGGCTAGAGGGCGTGTGGTCCAGCATGCGTCACTCCGTTGACCTTCACAAACCTGTGATGACGGGTGCCGAGCATGAGATCCTTGAAAAAGTGGCAAAGGCACTCACCTCCTATCCCAAAACTTTCGAGATTCATAAACGCCTCGCCAAGCAACTTGAGACAAAGGCAGCTGCCCTTAAAACAGGCGAGCACATTGATTGGGCGACCGGTGAAGCCCTTGCCTTTGGAACGCTTTTACTTGAAGGCTATCCCGTGCGCTTGAGCGGTCAAGACGTTGGACGGGGGACCTTTTCACAACGTCATGCCATGATATATGATCAGAAAAATGCGGCCCCTTACGTTCCTTTGAATAACATTGGTCGAGGTCAACGGGAAATTGAAGTCGTTGATAGTCCTTTGTCAGAAGTAGCCGTTTTGGGATTCGAACATGGATACAGCTTAGCTGATCCCAATATTTTGGTACTCTGGGAGGCACAATTTGGTGATTTTGCCAATGGGGCTCAAATGATCATTGACCAATTTATTGCCGCCGGTGAAGCAAAGTGGTCCCGTATGAGCGCCCTTGTGATGCTCTTACCCCACGGATATGAAGGCCAAGGCCCTGAGCATTCTTCTGCCCGCTTAGAAAGATATTTACAGCTTTGTGCTGAAGAGAACATGTTTGTCGCCAACTGCACAACACCAGCGAGCTATTATCATATTTTGCGCCGTCAAATGCACAGCGAAACGCGAAAACCCCTCATCATCATGACCCCAAAATCCCTCCTCCGTCATAAAAAAGCGATTTCTAAACTGAGCGATTTTGAAGGAAAAACCCATTTCCGGCCCGTTCTACCTGAAGCTGATGACAGCCTCAAAGTTAAAGAGGTAACGAGGGTTATTCTTTGTTCTGGTAAGGTTTATTATGATCTCCTTGAAACGCGGGACGCAAATAATCTTAAAAATGTAGCGATTATCCGCCTCGAGCAATTGTACCCTTTCCCCCACGAACTGATTGTGACAGAATTAAAGAAATATGCGGCAAAGGCTGATGTTGTCTGGTGTCAGGAAGAATCTGAAAATATGGGAGCTTGGACCTTTATCGATCGTCGCCTTGAAGCTGCCATGGGAGAGGCCTCCGTGAAAAAAGCAACCCGACCCCTTTATGTGGGCAGACCCCCTTCCGCCTCAACGGCAACGGGTTTTGCAAAAACACACCTCCGTGAACAAGAAATTTTAGTTAAAGAGGCCTTAAACTTATAAGGGCTCTTAAAATAAGAAACTTAAGGAAAAAAAGCACGATGACAACAAAAATTAAAGTTCCAGCCTTGGGCGAATCCGTTAGTGAAGCCACCGTCGCTTCGTGGTTAAAAAAACCAGGGGACGCCGTTCAAATGGATGAAACCCTGATTGAACTTGAAACAGATAAAGTTACCCTGGAAGTTAATGCACCTGTGTCAGGGGTTTTGGGAGAATTGAGTGCTGCCGAAGGAGATACCGTTGAAATGGGTGATCTCTTGGGTGTGATTGAAGAAGGCGCCACAGCGTCTCCTTCTGACTCTGCGCCAGCCAAAAAAGAACCCACGCCAAAAACCGCATCTACCCCCGCCCCTTCAACCATGCCTGCCCCTGCGCCACAAACCTCTGCCCATGATAAGCTCGCCCCATCTGTTTCTAAAATGGCGTCTGAGCAAAATATTAATGTGGCACAAGTCCAAGGCTCTGGAAAAGATGGACGTGTTTTAAAGGGCGACCTGCTCGCTTTTTCAGCTAGAGGATCATCGGGGAGTGGGGGAGCTTCTGCCCCTCAAATTGCCCTTGATCTGTCTTCAGTGGCCCCTGCTCCTCAAAGGGAAACTGACCCTCAAGAAACGCCAAAAGAAGAGCGCGTTAAGATGACAAGGCTGCGCAAAACAATTGCGACCCGCTTGAAAGAAGCTCAAAACACAGCTGCTATGTTGACCACCTTTAACGAGGTTGATATGACAAATGTCATGGCAGCTCGCAAAAAGTACCAGGATCACTTTGTAAAAAAACACGGTGTTAAACTTGGCTTCATGTCCTTTTTTGTCAAAGCCGCCCTTGTGGCTTTGAAAGAAATTCCCGCTGTTAATGCTGAAATTGATGGAGATGATCTGGTTTATAAAAACCACTACGATATTGGTGTTGCCGTTTCAACCCCCAACGGCCTTGTGGTGCCTGTGGTACGGGATGCTGATCTCTTGAGCTTTTCCGATGTAGAAAAAACAATTGGAGACCTTGGTAAGCGGGGCCGTGATGGCAAGCTTTCCATGCAACAACTCATGGGGGGGACCTTTACCATCACTAATGGGGGGACCTTTGGATCCCTGATGTCCACACCCATTTTGAACCCTCCCCAATCGGGCATTCTAGGGATGCATAAAATCCAAGAGCGCCCCATGGTTGTGAATGGTAAAATAGAAGTCTGCCCTATGATGTACTTAGCCCTTACCTATGACCACCGGGTCATTGATGGCCGTGAAGCCGTGACATTCCTCGTGCGGGTAAAGGAATGCATCGAAAATCCAGAGCGGATTTTATTTGATATTTAAATAAGATGACGACATAAAAAAACAGGTAAGCATAAAATGAGTGAAAAATCCTACGACTTAATCATTATTGGCGGCGGACCAGGCGGTTATGTCTGTGCCATCAAAGCAGCCCAATTAGGCCTGAAAGTGGCTTGCATCGAAATGCGTCGTGCCCTTGGAGGGGCCTGTTTGAATGTGGGCTGTATTCCCTCCAAAGTCCTTCTCCATTCATCTCAAAAATTTGAAGAGGCTCAGTATCACTTGGGTGACCATGGCATTGAGGTTTCTGGGGTAAAGTTGAATCTTAAAAAGCTCCTTGATCGTAAAAACAATGTGGTCGATGATTTGGCCAAGGGTATCGAATTCTTGTTCAAGAAAAACAAGATTGATTTCATTAATGGCAAGGCTGAATTTATCTCGACAACGGAAGTCAAAGTTAACGGTAAAAAAGTCTACTCAGCCAAGAATTTTGTCATTGCAACGGGCTCTGAGGTCGTCGCCTTACCCGGCATTAAAATTGACGAAAAACAGATTGTTAGCTCAACGGGTGCCCTTGAACTCTCTCAGGTTCCAAAGCACCTCGTGGTTATTGGGGGCGGCTATATTGGCCTTGAATTAGGAACGGTTTGGCGCCGCTTGGGGGCTCAAGTGACCGTTGTGGAATTTGCCGATCGCATTGTGCCAGCTATGGATCATGAGATAGGCAATGCCCTTCACAAAGAGCTAAAAAAGCAAGGTCTTGACTTTAAACTTTCAACAAAAGTTACCACCGTCAAGAAAGAGAAACCGGGCTTAACGGTCACCCTTGAACCCGCGGCTGGAGGTAAAACCGAAACCCTTAAATGCGACATTTTATTGTCGTGTGCAGGTCGCAAACCCTATACCGGCGGCCTTGGATTAGAGGCGATCGGTGTTGAGCTTGACGAGAGAGGTCGAGTGAACATTAATGGTGCTTTTCAAACATCTGTGCCCACTATTTTTGCCATTGGAGACGTGATTGATGGCCCCATGTTGGCCCACAAAGCAGAGGAAGAAGGCGTTGCCGTTGCTGAGCTTTTGACAGGACAACACCCTCATGTTAACTACGATGCCATTCCAGGGGTTGTCTACACCCACCCCGAAGTCGCTACCGTTGGTAAAACAGAAGAAGAGCTGAAAGAGGCCGGTGTCTCTTATAAGGTCGGGAAATTCCCTTTTATGGCAAATTCCCGCGCCAGAGCCAATGGGGAAACCGTTGGCATGGTCAAAATTCTAAGTCACAAAGAAAGCGATGAGGTCCTTGGGGTTCACATCATGCACAATGAGGCTGGCACAATGATCGCCGAGTGTGTCTTGGCCCTTGAATATAGAGCCTCTTCCGAAGACATCGCCCGCACTTGCCATGCCCACCCCACCGTTAGCGAGGCTATCAAAGAAGCTGCCCTTGCTGCCTACGGTAAAGCTATTCACGCTTAGGGCAGGTGTAAAGGAATAGTTAAACATATAAAGGGGAGCTTTGATGCAGACTATTTGCATACGTTTAAAGCGAGACAAGGCCCTAATAAGGGTCTTCTCATCCCTGTTATTTTTTTCAATAATCTCGCAAGCCTGTGCCAGCGATCTTGATGAGACAAATTTTGTTTTTCCCAATCTAAGTCAAGATAAATCAGAAAAATATATAAAAATGGGTCAACGTGGCACAAAACAACTCAACTCTTTTTTGCGCAACCAACCAAATAAACATAATTTTATTCCAGAAAATATGGATATTCCTATTCTTAAAACAAAACTAAAACCAACATTATTACTATTGCGAGCAGCCAGAGGGTTAGAGGCAGTTGATAAAACCTCATTGGCTCTTCATTACTATGGGCAAGCCTTAAAAGCATTAGCTTATTTCGAAAAATCATCAACAGAATTTCCCGTCTGTAACAAGACAATTTCTAAAGAATTCTGGGATGATAATCAGGCCGATATTTCTGCTTATAGGGAGACAATCATCAAGAAGAAGGCTGAGTTAGAAAACTCCCTTTAAAATCCTCAAAAAATTTATCTTCAGCGATCTTTTTCCATCATCAGGCATGCAAATTGTGCTAAATTAAAAAAAACTGAATTGTGGGCGTTAGTCTATTGACTTCAATGCCTTAAGGGAAATTCTATGCCGGCTACGATGACTTGTGTTTCTATAACCAATGCCAAAAGATATGAACTGGATAAAGTTAAAACATTTTTACCGGAAGTTCAAAGTTTTGAGCACGAAAGGGATGCGCTACTTTTAGAGTCTGAAGGTGGGCACATTCTTATTTTTGGATTTGGTTGTGCCGTTTTTTGGGATATTTCACAGGCAAAGCGACAAGATATTTTACAAAAGTTAGCCCAGTGCGCCTCTAAGCCTTATGAAGCATTGGAAGAATCTTGTCCTTATAGCTATGGCAAGGAATCAAACGTTTTCAATGAGGCGATTACTCTTGTCAAAGATAAGTCACTGAACTTGCAGCTTCTCACTATATCCTATGGTATCGCCCAATCATTGAAACTTTCCGTCTTTGAAACGGACCTTATGGCCATGATCAAAAAAACCAGTCATATCCCAAAAAGTCTTCAAGAAAAGGGAAAGATTTCCATGAGCAATAAGGAGATTAACAAAAATATTGGCTCCCTTATCATGGCAAAGCACACCATTAATCTTCACTCAGATATGCTGGATTCTCCTGACTTCTTATGGGAAAATGATAAATTTACCCCCCTTTACCATCAAACCATTAATGATCAAGACCTCCCTACCCGTGTTCAAGTTTTAAATAAACGCCTTGATATTGTGCAGGACCTCTTTCATGTTTTAGGAGACGAGCTCAAAAATCGACACTCCTTTATTATTGAAAGCATCATTGTCTTACTCATTGCCATGGAGGTAGTTATCAGCTTAGTTACGCACTTTATGTAAAAGTTTCCCCTCCACCCCCTTTGTGTTTTCTCCGTAGCTTTAATGGATACGTTCAATACCCTTTCTCCGTATTGTAAATTCCATAAAGCATAAAAATAGTGATAAACTGAAAAAAACGAGCTCCGTGAATAACCATGATTCAAACAAAGACACTCTTAAAAATCGCAGCCCCCTTGTTGAGCATATTTATCCTCATCAATGGCCTTGGTGCTTTGGCAACCTTTATTCCCATCCAAATTAATGCGGGCGGCGGAAGCGCTTTTGACGTTGGTATCATTACGGGTGCCTATTATTTGGGTATGGCTCTTGGGGCTTTTCGTAACGCAAATCTTATTTTACGAATTGGTCACATCAGGGCCTTTTCAGCCTTTGCAGCCCTCATCACAGTTGCGATTCTCTCCATGGGGCTCTCTTATTCTTTAATACTTTGGTGTCTATTACGAGCTTTGTCAGGCTACTGCTTAGCCGGTTTATACATTGTTATTGAAAGCTGGATTCTAAAAGAAAGCACCGTTAAAACACGAGGCGTCTTTCTTGCCCTATATATGATTGCCATTTATGGAGCCTCAGCATCGGGTCAATTTCTTTTAAACATTGGAAGTGCAACATCCTCTCTTTTGTTTACCATCGCAGCTATTTTGGCAGCTCTGTCCATTGTTCCCCTTGCCACAACCCGCGCAGGAAACCCCGTGATCGAAGAACCATCTGCGTTAAATGTCTTAGACCTTTTTAGGCTTTCTCCCTCGGGCTTGGTGTCTTGTACATGCTCGGGTTTAATGTTCGGTGCTATTTCAGCTTTCGTGCCCTTATACCTTCGAGCCGTACTAGCAGATTTATCAGAAACGGCCTTTGTGATGTTTTTGGTTTTGATGGGAGGCGTTTTATTGCAATACCCCGTGGGCTGGTTATCGGACCAATTTGACCGTCGGAAGATGCTGATAATTCTATGTGCCGTTATCATTGCCATTGGGTGCGCTTTAGTTACCATACCCCAGCAATCTGGTCTCTTTTTATATGCTCTCATGTTCTTGTTTGGCGGTGCGTCCTTTTCATTATACCCCGTTAGCATGAGCCATACCTGTGACGTCCTCGACCCTAATGCTATTGTCTCTGCCACACAAGGCCTTATGCTGGCCTATGGTGTAGGCGCTATTTTTGGCCCCCTGATCGCCCCTGTATTTCAATTGGTTTTCGGCTACACCGGTATTTTTATATATTTCAATGTGGCTTGCCTTGGCTTAGGTCTTTACCTTTTCAGCCGCCTCTTTATGCAAAAACCCCACACGTCCGACGAACAACATAACTTTGTTCCCATGCCCAACACAACCCCCATCGCAGCGGAACTGGATCCACGCGCCGATTCTTAAAAGTCCCCCTAAAAGAGCGTTTGAAAAGCAGCATGCTTCAACCCATCCCCCGTTGCCTCAAAAATTAAACCTTTTTTCTGACCTATTGAGTGGACACTCCTCTATTTAAGGTGTATTTTTTCTTTAAATATTATTTCAAAATTTAAGGATTTTTTTTATGAAAATATTTTATGTCTTATTAGCAACGCTAGGGCTTTCCGTTACAGCCCAAGGTTCCACCTCAGAAAATAGTGTTAACTTTATTAACAAAATGATTGAAAAAAGAGGGATGCACGGCTGTAGAAAGGTTATTTCCGATATATTTCAAGGAAAAAATGATGATGTGAGAGTAAACACAAGTGTAATGCCAGGTGAAAAAAATGCTCTTAAAATAACTGTCACACATGGAAGAAAGGGAGATTCCATGATGACTGATGTATTCCTAAGGAAATTAAATGATAAATGTATAGCAAATGTTACAGCTATAATGACTTCTTCTAAATCTTGTCTTTCTTGCTTAGGCAAAATAAAAGGTTATAAGGTTAGTGGTGAGTGTGCAGATTTCACAGAGTTCCTGCATGATAAGGGTGGAACAATGTATATGAAACCTATGGGAAATGGCTGCATTGTGACAATGCTAAGTGACTTTAGAAGTGTTGTCCAAACTTAGCCTCCCCTATTTCAGATTAAAAGGGCCGCCGACTTCTTTACCACGCCGTGCGGCTTCCAGGTTCCTTGAGAGCTCTTTTTCTTCGGGGGTAGGGTAGTAACGAACTTTATCTAGCTCTCGCTCTTTGATGGCATTTTCATTTTCCTCATCGTCATCGCCAATAACAGCTTTGATAATTTTTTCAATGCCAATGGGGCGGGCTGTGTTCTTTGCAGGGTAAACGCTGACAAGTTGGGCGCTGCGTTTTGGATCAGGTGTTGTGTAACAATCGGGAGCTGCAAGAGTTTTATAGCAATATACCGGTGCTTGTCCCTCGGCATCTTCATTGGAAACCCGTGCCCAGCCCGAGCTAATAATACGCTCAGATGAACCGAGCCCCTCGCCATTACAGCTCGACAAAATAACGGCGCCACCCATACTTAACGCTCCCAAAAGCCCTCTAAGGTCTATTTTCATTTTCGCCCTGCATTCATTAAAATTCTTATACTATTTCTAATTTAACATAAATTTTCGACATCAATGAATTATTTTTAAGAGGAAGGGCTTACAACCGTCCCTATTTCATGATAAAAATAAAGGAAAATATAAAAGGCTTTTTCCATGAAAATTACCGTTCTAAAAGAGCGCCGCCAAAATGAAACGCGGGTTGCGGCAACCCCAGAGACAGTCAAAAAAATGGCGGCTCTTGGATTCAATGTGCACGTTGAAAAAGGAGCCGGCTTACAGGCTTCTTTCACCGACGAGGCTTATAAAGAAGCCGGCGCAACCCTTGCCGCGACTGCGGAAGCGGCGTCTAAAAATACAGACATTCTTTTGAAAGTGCGTCACCCTTTGATGAAGGGTGAGGGAAAAATTGACGAGCTCAGTCCCCTCAAAAAAGGCGCTCTCTTGATCTCGACCCTTGCCCCCTTTTCTAATGATGAGGGCATTAAGGCCTATGGCAAAAACGGGATTACGGCCATTAGCCTCGAGATGATTCCCCGTATTACCCGTGCTCAAAGCATGGATATTTTATCCTCCCAAGCCAACCTTGGCGGCTATCGCGCTGTTATTGAGGCCCTTTATCATTACGGCGCTTCTTTCCCCATGATGATGACGGCGGCTGGCACCGTGCCGCCAGCAAAAGTCCTTATTCTGGGAGCCGGTGTTGCCGGTCTTCAGGCCATCGCCACAGCAAAGCGTCTCGGCGCTGTTGTCTCGGCTTTTGATGTACGTCCTGCCGTTAAAGAACAAGTCCAGAGCTTAGGCGCAAAGTTCGTCGAAGTTGCCTATGATGAGACTAACGATGAAACCCAAGACGCCGAAACCACCGGTGGATACGCCAAGGAAATGAGTGCTGAGTACAAAAAGCGTCAGGCTGAAAAAATTGCCGAGACTGTCGCTGCCTCGGATATCATTATTACAACAGCGCTTATTCCCGGAAAGCCCGCGCCAAAACTCATTTCTGCTGCCATGGTTGGCTCTATGAAGTCTGGGAGCGTGATCGTGGACATGGCCGTTGAAGCCGGTGGCAATGTTGACGGCTCACAGCCTGAAAAAGTTGTTGAGAAAAAAGGCGTAAAAATCATTGGCTATGGCAACCTTCCCGGGCGCCTTGCTGCGGAATCCAGCACCCTTTACTCTCGTAATATTTATAACCTTCTGGTTCTTCTATGGGACAAAGAAGCTAAAAAATTAAATATTAACTTGGGTGATGACATTCTTAAAGGCTCAATCTTGACCCATGGTGGGGCGATTATCCACCCAAATTTTAAGAATCTTACTGGCCCTAAAAAAGCCCCCCTAAAAAAGGCGCCTCCCAAAACAGCCACAAAGAAAAAGGTCTAAAAAATGAGTTTAGATACTGTCGTTCAAAACGCAAAAGAGATTTCAAATAAGGCCCTTGCCCTTGCTGAAAAATCAACGGAACTCCAACGCATGGCGCAAGATGCCGTTAATGCAGCTGCTGCCCAAGAGGCCGCCACCTTGGGAGTATCTCCCCTTATTATGGGCCTTACCATTTTTATCCTCGCGGCTTTTGTGGGGTACTATGTTGTTTGGAAAGTCACACCAGCCTTGCACTCGCCCCTCATGGCGATCACTAATGCGGTTTCCAGTGTGATCATCGTTGGCGCCCTTATGGCAGCTGGTCTTTCAGACTTTAACTTTGCATCCGTCATGGGCTTTGTGGCCGTCACCCTTGCTTCCATTAATATTTTTGGTGGCTTTATTGTGACACAACGCATGCTCTCCATGTTCTCTTCTAATAAAAAGAAAAAATAAAGGCCCCTATCCCATGACTGATAATCTTCAAGCCATCCTTTACCTCATCGCCTCTGTCTGCTTTATTATGGCATTGCGCGGTTTATCGTCTCCAAAAACAGCGAGAGGCGGTAATGCCTACGGCATGATCGGTATGATCCTTGCGATCTCAGCAACGGTCTTTTCCCGAGATGTGAACAGCTATTTCCTTATTCTCCTTGGTATTGCCGTTGGTGGTGCTATTGGAACGGTCATTGCCAAAAAGATTGAGATGACAGCCCTCCCCCAATTGGTCGCAGCCTTTCACAGCCTTGTTGGATTGGCCGCGGTGTGCGTCGCGACCTCTGCTTTGTTAAACCCTGCTGCCTTTGGCATTGGCACCGTTGGTCACATCGCAGATGCCAGCCTCATTGAGATGTCCATTGGTGTTGCCATTGGGGCGATCACCTTTACGGGATCCCTTGTAGCCTTTGGTAAACTCCAAGGCTTGGTTACTGGTACGCCCCTTACCTTTTCAGGACAGCACTGGTTAAATGCTGCCCTTGGCTTGAGCCTCATTGCCCTTACGTTCTTCTTTGTGCAATCAGAGTCCTATGCCATTTTCGCCCTCGTTGTAACGGTGAGCCTTCTTCTTGGATTCTTGCTCATCCTCCCCATTGGTGGGGCTGATATGCCGGTCATTGTCTCCATGCTGAATTCCTATTCAGGTTGGGCGGCGGCTGGTATTGGTTTTACCCTCAACAACCACTTGCTTATTATCACAGGTGCCCTCGTAGGGGCATCCGGTGCCATCCTAAGTTACATCATGTGTAAAGGCATGAACCGTTCTATTTTCAATGTGGTCTTAGGTGGATTTGGGGGAGGTGACTCAGCAGCTGCACCTTCAGGAAGTGCTGCCCAAGGCGATCGCTCCCATAAATCGGGCAGTGCCGATGATGCGGCGTATATCCTCGAGAATGCCGAATCTGTGATTATTGTCCCAGGATATGGGATGGCCGTTGCCCAAGCTCAACATGCACTGCGTGAGATGACCGATGCTCTCAAAGGAAAAGGGATCAAAGTCCGTTATGCCATTCATCCTGTAGCAGGCCGCATGCCCGGTCACATGAATGTTTTATTGGCAGAGGCTAATATTCCCTATGAAGATGTACTGGAACTGGACGAAATCAACCGTGACTTTTCTCAAACCGATGTCGCTTTTGTGATTGGCGCCAACGATGTGACAAACCCTATTGCTAAAACAGATCCCAAGAGCCCTATTTATGGCATGCCCATTTTGGATGTGGAAAATGCCAAAACCGTTCTCTTTGTGAAACGCTCCCTTAGCCCTGGGTATTCCGGTGTTGATAATGAGCTCTTCTACAGAGACAACACCATGATGCTTTTTGGCGATGCTAAAAAGATGTGTGAGGAGATCGTGAGAGCATTTTAAAAGCGCTGTTCCCTTTTATTCAAAACTTTTTTGAAAACAAAAAACCACGAGAATTACCTCGTGGTTTTTTTCATCATCCATAAAGGAGGGATGCTACTTACTTAAAACCTCTGATATTGTTAAGAAATATCTAACGGCCGAGTTTGCTTTTTGAATAACATAAGTTTGGTAGCTCCCGATCCACGGAAAAGAAGTATAATATTTAGGAGAGAGGGGAATAGTATCTATTTTTGCATACCCATCTTCTAAACTGAAGCGCAACAACAAACGTTCAGTGCAAAGATAAGTGACTGTATAGTGATTCCAAAAAGGTTTCACCTGCTGTATAGAGCCAAAAAAACTACGAAAAATACGCCCTAGCAGAATTATAAGCAGTTTGAATTTCGATAAAAAGTTTCCCTTTTTCTTCAATACTTATTTCCCAGGCCTCTTCTGCGGAGGCGCTTAATTCTGCTACCCTCGTTGCCCCAAAATTAAGCGCAATTCCTTTAAGAGCATGTGCTTTTTCCTTCCAGGCTAAATTTTCCCCTGTAATACTTTGTTCTAGGTCTGTAAGGCACTCGTCCCCACACTCAAAAAAGGCTTCAATAATCTCCTTTTTCAATTCAGGGTCCCCGTCTGTCATTTCTTCAAGTTGCTCTAAGTCAAATTCATTTTCCATGACTTTTTCCTAATTTTATTATCGTTTCTCAAATGCATAAAGATTTTTATTAATTTTTTCTTTATTATATGGCTTTGTAATGTAGCCTTTTGCTCCATTAGAAAGAGCAGCATTAACACAATTGCTTGTATTGTTCGCCGTGGACATAACAATGTAAGCTCCAGAATCTATTTTCGTTATTTGTTTCAAAAATTCAATGCCATTAATATCTGGGAGATGCCAATCGAGAAAGACAATATCGGGAACCAGCTTGAGATACATCCTTAAACCCATAATCGCATTTTCAGCACTTTCTACAATATAATTACCGACTATGCAATTTCTTAAAATTTTCTGGGAAAAGACTTGGTCTTCAATGATGAGGATAATTTTTTTAGAACGATTAGGTCGGGATCTTAATAAAGGAACAAAAATGTCCTTATTATAGCTTTTGTTTAAAACAAATTGTAGAAACATTGGGTCTTTTTTTGTGACCTTGTTTAATTGAGTATCATCATTATTTTTTATATTTGAATGAGTCTGTTCAGTATTTTGAGGCTTTTCTGCAAGAGCTTTGAGGATTAAGTAGCATTCCGCATAACATGTTCCTAGATCATATTGGCTAATATATTGCTCTATATCTGTTGATTTTGATCCATATAATATATCCGATAAACAATAGCTCATATTGATTTTGATTTTTTCTATGGCTCTTGCATTCATTTGTGGAAGAAAAAAAATGATGTCCGATGTGTTCATAATAAAGATAAGTCCCGAGGAATCTGAAAACTCATTTTTAATAAAATTTTGGATTAGCTCTCTATTCCTTGCCTCTAAAGGAGCATCAAGGTTAGATAGATGAAATAAGAGACAAAAACAAGAGGTTTTTGTACGGCGATTTTCTTCAAATTCACTTAATATTTCTGATCCCACGGCATCTTCAAAAATTCTCATAATATGAACAATCAAATAATTTCCTATATTTATAATTGTAGAAAGAAATTAATAAATTATTAACAAATGACCTAAAGAATAAAAATGATGGATAAATGGTAATTCAAACATAATAAATATTTTTTAAAAAAAACAAATAAATGAAATAAAAGGCTGCAAAGAAATGGTTCACAAAAACATACCTTTATTTATTAGCATTAGATCAAAAATCTATGCTGTCATTGGAACAGTTACACTCTTTGCTTTTATACTTGCCTTAGTCTCATGGGCTCTTTTTCAAACTTTTTCAAAAACCTTATATATTATCACCCGTGAAAGTACCCCCATTTCTGCCGCCGCATCAGATCTTGATCTATTTTCTATGGATCTTAATTTTGATGTGAATAAAGCGCTTGCTTCTCGTAATAAAGATGAGTTATCCAATATTTTTATAGAAATGATTACTCATGTCGCACGAATGCGTTTATCACTGAATTATATTCAATCTCTAACAGTTAAAGATTTAAAAATAAGCTCCATAAATAAAAAATTATCAGAAATTGAAAATATTGCTGGTCATATTAACTCATCTGTTTTGGAGCGCATCGAATATAGAAAAATGCTGCTAGATTTTTCCACTAAACTGCAAAAAATTCAAAATAACTTTATTATTTTCATTACGCCTATATCCGATGATGCCCTTTATGGACTTTCTACCATAGATAAAAAAAATCTTTCATTAGACTTTCTAGGAGAAAACTCGAGAGCCCTTTCATATGCCCTAGAATTAAAGTCTGAGGGAAACTTGCTCTTTGGCATTTTAAATCTCACTAAAAACCTAGTAAATATCGAGAACCTCGCTCCTTTGCAAGAAAGATTTAATGCAAGCCAAATCAAAATAAAAAATTATATGGCTGGTTTATTAGAGACAGGTAAAAAACAGACCCCCTCTGCAAAAGATCTAGAGAAATCTGTGGCAGAGTTAATCAATAGTGGCCTCGGAAAGAATAATATTTTTGAAATAAAACGGGCTCAGCTCTTGAACGAAAAGCGATTGATAGAATTGAAAGATGCTATTTGGCATTCTACAAATGATATTTCTACTCATTTATTACGCCTTAAAAAAAACATAAAACAGCAGGTAACCGACATTCAAGATGGCGCTGAAAGTGAGATTGTTTTCGGAAAGGCTGTCATTTTTACAATTGCCTTTCTTTCCATTGTTATTTCTTTTTTTGTGGGGTGGTGGATTGTTGGCAAAAACATTACGCGGCGCTTAGAGGAATTAAAAGGCAGCATGATGGAAGTTTCAGCGGGAAACCTTGATACGGTCATTCCCAGTACGGGCATGGATGAAGTCGCTGAAATGGGTAAGGCTCTTAGCATCTTTAAGGACAAGATGATTTCTCTGAAAAACAGTAAATCCCGTGAAAACCTATTAATGAACATGCTTTATCAAGGCAGCTCTGCAGCGAATAATGCGGAGAATTTCGAAGATGCCGTTGCTGCCTGTTTAAGGCTCATTACAACTTATGCCTGTTGGACATGTGGACATATGTATGTTTTAAATCCTAAAACAAGGGAGTTAGAAAGCACTAACATATGGTCCGGTGAAGGGGATGAAGACCTCAAATATGACCTATCAAAAATGGTTTTTCGACTGGGAGAAGGACTGCCTGGGAAGGTCATGAGTATCAATAAACCAGATTATATTAAAAACATGGATAACCATGAGATGTTGATTCGGGGAACACTTTTAAGAAAAGCAGGTATTAAAGCAGTTTATGCATATCCTATTCGTGCAGGGAATAGATTTTTTGGTGTGGCAGAGTTTTTTTCAACCAATGAATTTAAATTTGATAAAGGCTTAACTGAAACCATTGAGAATATCTTTAATCAACTGGGTATCTCTATTCAACGTATAAAAATCGAAGAGGATTTACGTTTAGAAAAAGAAAAAGCAGAAGCCGCAACCTATGCAAAAGGTAACTTCTTAGCCAATATGAGCCACGAAATTAGAACGCCCCTCAACGCTGTACTCGGCATGGTTGACCTTATTCTTGAGTCTGAGTTAAAAGCGGAACAACGTTATTGGGCCAAGACCATTAAAACATCTGGGGACTCTCTTCTAGATATTATTAACGATATTCTAGATTTTTCCAAAATTGAAGCCCATGAACTCCTTCTGGAATCCATCAATTTTAATATTCATAAAGTTATTGAAGAAATTTTTGAGCTCATTCGTGTCAGAGCTTTAGCACAAGGCATCGAAATTTACTCCATTATTGAGCCTGATGTACCATCGGGACTTATTGGAGACCCTGGGCGTATTCGTCAAGTGATTATTAACCTCATTGGGAATGCTATTAAGTTTACAAAGTCTGGCCATGTTGCTCTTAGGATCTCCGTCATACAAGACCTCAAACATTCCACCCAGCTTAAATTTGCAGTGGAAGATACGGGAATTGGCATACAAAAAGATAAGATAGATTACATTTTTCATAATTTCTCCCAAGCTGAGGAGTCTACTTCTAGGCAATTTGGCGGAACAGGTCTAGGACTCTCGATTTGTGAAAAATTAGTTGAACTTATGGGAGGAAACATAGGGGTGAAAAGTGAATTTGGGGAAGGAAGTACATTCTTTTTTCAATTGGCCTTAAAAAAACACAACGACCTAACAGAAAAGTGTGTTGAAAAGTATAAGGACATCGCCTTTGAGGGACAAAGTGCTCTTATTCTAGAAGAAGAGGGTCTTGGGGGAGAAGCCATAAATCAATATCTGACTCACCTATCTATTTCCACACACTTTGTTTCTTCAGAGGAAGAGTTCATACAACACTTAACAGAAAAATCTAAAAAAGATTTTTCCTATAACTATATTTTTATAAATTCAAAGTTAATTGATAACGACCCAATTATCTTTGGTCATAAATTAAAAGACATCAAGGGGACGGAAAAATCCTTTAAAATTCACTTAGTTAATGCCCTTTACATGATCGACGAGAAAGAGATTTTACCCTATCTTGATGCGCAATTAACAAAGCCTCTGCAACTTCATATGCTAGAAAATTGTTTGAAAATTCTAAAGCAGTCCCTTAACGATAGTACTTTTGTTAAACGCGCTTTAAACCCAGCTCTTGTTGACGCTCTAATCCAAGGAACAGACGGACCTGTTATTGACCAATCCCAAAGATTCAGAGGTGTACATATCCTTATTGTTGAAGATATGAAAGCAAACATGGTTCTATTAAGCACGATATTGAAAAAAATGGGTGTGACTGTTTCAACGGCCGTCAATGGAAAAGAGGCCGTCGAACAATTTAAGAAAAATGATTATGATTTAATTTTTATGGATTGCCAGATGCCAGAAATGGATGGCTTCGACGCAACAAAGTGTATCCGAAAAATCCTTTCAAAACAACAGTGTCCTATTGTTGCCTTAACAGCCAATGCAATGCAGGGTGATAAAGATAAATGTCTTGCCGCCGGAATGGATGATTATTTAAACAAGCCCCTTCGAAAAGACAAGCTTATCAAGGCCATTGAGCGCTGGGCTATTAAAGAAGCCCCTTCACAGGTGAAGTGCATCATTTGAGAAGCGATTTTCTCTTCGTAAAACACCATGATGCTTTTTGGTGATGCAAAGAAAATGTGTGAGGAAATTGTAAGAGCGTTTTAACTGTGAGAACGTTTTAAGAGCGCTCTCCTCTAATCTTCTTTACTTTTATGGGCCGTCCACTCTGCCTTTGTGAGCTCCCAAATCTCGGATTCAGTATATTGGGGATCGATAAATTGTACCGGTTTCAGGCTCATAAATTTTGCCCCTGTTTTTTCCTTAATACGCCTCGAGCGTTGATTACCTTTTGCATTGGTAAAAATCATTTTCTCAAAATTTAGCTCTTCAAAGGCATAGGTCATGACAGGCTCAACGGCTTCGCTCATATAGCCTTTTCCCCAATGCTGCTTAGCAAGCCAAAAACCTCGATTATCAGTTTTGCTCAAGCGAATTTCAAGACTACCTATGAGGTCTTTAGAGTTTGCTTTTAAGAATAGTCCCCAACACCAATTGCTTTTTCCTTGTGCAGGCAAAATATGATGTGCAAGAAACTCATGCACTCCCCCCTTAGGATAGGGCCACGGCACATGAGCCGCTAAATGGCGGATAACCTCATAATCTACAAATCCTTTTTCATAAGCTTGTACATCATCCAATGTGATAGGTTTTAAAATAAGGCGCTTTGTTTTAAACGCGGGGACAACCATGACACAGCTCTCTTACCTTAAACATAAAATTTTTCCAGGCACTCGCTGGCCTCTCCATAATCCATTAAGGAAAGGGCACCTTGTAGCTCTCTGTAAGCTTTATCATTCCAAGAAATAGACGGCGCTCCCTTTGGCTCAGTACTGTACGTTGGCATAGGAGCCTGATGATTCAGAAGAGAAAAAAACTGGGCAAGAACCTCATAAGAAACGGTTTCCATCTTAAAATCGCTTTTAATGCCGTGGGTGCTTTGGGACTCTTTTCCTAAAATAGCTTCGACAATACACCCCATCATATAAGCGCCGTAGGCTGGCGTTGTGACAGAGAGTGAGTCTTGAGGGAGTTGATAATGTCCTCGACCCTGGAACAAATGGTCTCCTCCATGAAGAATATAAGGCAGATTAATCATAGCACAAGACAATTTTGACTGGGTTGAACGCGCTTTTAAGATGTGGTTACTTAGGAACATGAGGCGCGTTGCAAGGTGACAGTGGGGCGCTTTCTGCGTCATAAAGAAGTAATTTTTCACACCTGCCTCTTGAGCAATTTTTGAGAAGTGTTCATTTTCTTCCACGTACACCTCAAAAGAAAGCGACGAATCAAGGGGTTCGGCTGCCGCTGCTGAAAAAGCTTTTAGGTTAATGAACACATCAACTTTTTGTTGTTTTAAATAAGAGGTAAGCTGTTCTTTACTGTAAGACGCTTTTGATAAAAAAGTGACCGGATTTTGCTGACCTTTTACACCAAGACGTTTTTTAAGATCAAGAAGGGCTTGCACATTTTGATCCCACAAAATGATCTTTACCTTTGAATTTTTAGAAAGAAGTTTCACAAATTCTTGCCCTAAAGCACAGGTCACTCCATAAATCAGAATGCACTTTTCTGAGAAATTTCCTGAGGAAAAGGCTTTTTGGTCTTCATAAAAAACATCTTCAATTGCGAGGGGAACTAAGGCGCTTTTATCCTCAGATAATGTCATAAAATCCACTTTAAAGGAGGCTAGATTTGACAAAAGAGACCGCACCTTTGAGCCTAAATAAGAAGAGTCTGTTATGACAATATGATGAGGGTGCATCCCTTCTGAATTAAAATTCTCAATTAAATCTGGCAAGTCTGCTAAAGACCCTAAAATGTCAACACCGTGAAGAGAAGCTCCCACTTTGGGGTCACTCTCAACGATGCCGATCACGTCATACAGGTACTGTTTTTTATGCTTAAGCTCAGTCAAAAAATTATTTGTTGAAGGCCCTGCTCCCACCAAAATAATCCGGGAAACAGGGGTATCGGCAAGGGCGCTATCGTCGCCGGTCAACCAACGCTCGTAAAAAATACGAAAGAAAACCCGAGAGCCGATGAGCAACGTACTGGCCATCACCCAATTAACTAAAACAACCAAATTAGGAATCGAAATCGGCTGCATATGGGCTTTAGTCATCAAAGGAAAGAAAATCAATGATGCAAAGCCTAAAACACCGATAATTAAGGCAGATTGGCGCCAAGAAACATACCGCCAAACGCCTTTATAGGTTTGGAACCATAAAAAGAAACCACTCGAGATAAGGGCAAAAATAAGGGACTGCTTAAAAATAAACCCATAGGATAAAAGAGATAAATCATCCCTCATCACAAACCACATAGCAAGTTGCATGGCCGCAAAAAGAGCGATGACATCGTGGGTAAAAATCAAAAACCGCTTATCAATTTTAGCAAGGTGGGGCGTAAGCTCCTTTCCCTTGTTTTTCAAATTCTTCAATTTTTCTAGGGGTAACTTTTTTAGGGGGATATTCACTTAAAACCTCACAATTATCGTTCTTGAGCCTTGTTATATATAATGCGCCATGCCTCTTGGTCCACGGGAGAAACCGACAGCCTTGATTGTTTCACCAAGGCCAAATGGGTCAAGCGTGGATCATCCTTTATCTCTTGGAGAGTCACTTGATATTTTACATCTTCCAGAGCTTTAAAATCTACCATGCCAAAGCGCCCTGTGTCATCCGTTGGGTCAGGATAGTATTCTTTAACGACTTCAACAATACCAACAATTTTCCGTTCTTTAACCGAGTGGTAAAAAAAAGCTAAATCCCCCTTTTTCATGGCTTTCATATTATTGGCCGCTTGATAATTACGCACCCCATCCCAGGGTTCAGTCCCAACACGTTTTTGATCTGCCCAAGACCACGTATTAGGCTCTGATTTAATCAACCAATAATTCATATTTTTTTGCTCTCTCTTAAAATAAAGGACTAAACAATCTCAGGGACAGAGGGGCGCATTAACAATGTTGCCAACTCGCCTTTAATGCTCTTGTCTTCATAAAGAACCCGATAAACGGCCTCACAAATGGGCATATCAATATTTTGACCGCGGGTGAGTTGACGCACCGCTTTTACTGTGTGGGCGCCTTCTGTGAGGACTTGTCCCTTGTCCAATAAGGCCTTTGAGCTGCCGCCCTTTCCTATATCAAACCCAAAATTCATATTCCGAGACGTCTGTGACATCGAGCACAAAATCAAATCTCCCATGCCAGAAAGTCCCATAAATGTTTCCCGCTTGGCCCCTTTTACCTCTCCAAAACGAGCCATTTCTTCTAAACCTCGGGTGATGAGTGCAGCCCTTAGGTTTTCACCAAAACCGGCACCGCTAACCATCCCAGAGGCAATGGCGACAACGTTTTTGAGAGCGCCTCCCACCTGAGTCCCCATAATATCATCACTGGGATAAATGCGAAAGGTTGGAGAACTCAAAATATCTGCCAACTCCCTTGCCTCTCTCAGCGTTGCAGCCGCCAGAGTTGCAGCTCCAGGAGCCCCCGTTGCAATTTCTTTTGCAAAGTTAGGGCCCGATAAAATAGCAATGGAGGTTGTTGGAATAGCATCGGCACAAACCTCGCTAATAAGGTCTCCCGATGAAATCTCTATGCCCTTGGAGCAAAAAACAACAAGGGTCTCTGGTTTTAAATGAGCTTTCAAGTCCGTTAAAAAACCTCGAATGGCCTGAGCTGGTGTAACCACCAATAAAATATCCCCTTGGGCAGCTTTGGCCAAATCACAGGTCACAGAAATTTCTTGGGGAATTTTTACACCAGGAAGACGACTTTTGTTCTCACCATATTGCTCAATTTCCTCTTTTTCTTCCTTTAAATAAGCCCATAGGGTTACATCATTATCGGCATAATGAGCTTGCAAGGCAAGGGCTGTTCCCCAGGCGCCTGCCCCTAAAACCGTCACTTTCTTTGTCATTACTGTTTTCTCCTGTTAAAGCTCATTTAAAGGCCAACGGGGGCGAGGTTTAAAATCCAGTTGATCCACGGAACCCTGTTGCATTTTCTCAACACCAGCCCAAGCAATCATCACCCCATTATCTGTACATAAGTTAAGGGGCGGTGCCACAAAAGGCAACCCAAAATCCTGGGCAAGTTCCTTGAGATTGTCGCGCAGAAATTCATTGGCCGCAACCCCACCTGACACAACAAGGGCGGTCAATTCTTGAGACCCTTCCTTACATTGTTTTAGGGCATTTTTTAAACGATCCCGTAAAGTATCTGAGATCGCCAGTTGCAAGCTTGCACTTAAATCAGAAGCATCTTGGGGAGAGAAAGAATCCCCTACTTTCTCAATTTCACGCCGCACAGCTGATTTCAATCCTGAAAAAGAAAATTGGCAGGCCATCCCGTCCTTAATCCGGCCCTTTAAAGGGCGAGGGAGTTGAAAACGCTTTTGATCACCGGTTAGAGCGGCTTTTTCAACGTTAGGGCCACCAGGATAAGGCAAACCCATCATCTTGGCACACTTATCAAAACACTCCCCCACCGCATCATCTTGGGTTGATCCCAATACATCAAAATCAAGGGCAGATTTCACAATGACAATCTGACAATGCCCCCCAGAAACAAGAAGCAACAAGTAGGGAAAAGATAAATCATGGCTCAAGCGAGGCACAAGAGCATGGCCTGCTAGGTGATTGATAGCTAAAAAGGGCTTATTATGAACCGCCGCAATACTTTTTCCCATCATCACACCAACCATAACCCCCCCGATTAAACCAGGGCCACAAGTCACCGCTACGCCATCGATATCAATCAAACTCAAATCAGCATCCTTCAAAGTTTGCCTTAGGAGAGGGTCTAATAATTGTAAGTGTGCTCTGGCCGCGACCTCGGGGACAACACCCCCAAAAGCCTCATGTTCTTCCAATTGAGTAAAAACACGATGGGCTAAAATGCGCCGATCATCACTGACAAGGGCAACGGCCGTTTCATCACAACTTGTCTCAATTCCTAAAATAATCATCTTCGATCTATGGTTTTCTCTTTTATTTTCTTCATTAATAAAGCATTTTATAAGGGACGCGATATAAAAAAAAGAAAAACCATAGAAAAAATGGCTTCAGAAGAAAACTTAAAACAGGATATACAGGGCAAAAAAAGGGGGTCACAGATTCTAAAGATTGGTACCAGAGAAAGCGCCCTTGCCCTCTATCAAGCCCACCTTGTGCAAAATCTCCTGGCACAGGATGCCCAAAGCCTGGGTGCACCCTATGAATTTGAGATTATAAAAATCAAAACAACCGGTGATAAAATCCTTGACCGGCGCCTCAGTGAGGTCGGTGGCAAAGCTCTTTTTACAAAGGAAATCGACCTAGCCCTTGTGGATGGTCGCATTGATATTGCGGTGCATTCCATGAAAGACTGTGAAACGTGGCTCCCTCCTGCCTTTCAACTGGCCGCTATTTTAGAGCGGGAAGACCCCCGAGATGCCCTCATTAGTCAGGGCAATCAAACCTTAGATAACCTCCCCCCAAAGTCCCTTTTTGGCACCTGTTCTTTGCGGCGTACGTCCCAACTGTTGCATCTGCGCCCTGACCTTCAAACAACACTTTTTCGAGGCAATATACAAACCCGCCTTAAAAAGATTGAAACAAAGGAGGCCACAGCAACAATGCTTGCTCTTGCAGGGTTAAACCGTATGGGTTTAGAACAAAAGGCCTGCCAGATTTTTTCTC
The DNA here is from genome assembly GCA_963974885.1 of uncultured Alphaproteobacteria bacterium. Lineage (GTDB taxonomy): Bacteria > Pseudomonadota > Alphaproteobacteria > Caedimonadales > UBA9215 > UBA9215. Next base: position 14,719 of record CAXBEY010000002.1, on the reverse strand, counting down.
CCCAAGAGATCACACCTTGTGCTGCCCAAGGCGCTATTGGTACGGTGTGTCTCAAGGAAAACGCCCCGACTGTTGAGCTTCTTCAACGGCTCAACCATAAACTAAGTTTCGAGACCGTGCAGTTAGAACGCACATTTTTAGAGCATATTGATGGTCATTGCGGGACGCCCGTTGGGGCCCTTGTAACCTTTAACCAAGACCATGTTGACTTTGTTGCTTGTGTCGCAACCCTTGATGGCAAGCACCTCTGGCGGGAAAATTTATCTCTTACAAAAAAAACTGCCCCCCAAGACATTTCTCGACTTGGCCAAGAAATGAAGAAATGGCTCAATCAACACGGTCTTTAGCATGATTCTCTTAACACGGCCAGAGCCTGACTCAAAACGCGTTGCGCCTGATTTCCAAAATTTAGGTTACCAGGTGATGATCTCTCCTGTTCTTAAAATCATCCCCCATCCTATTGTTTTACCAAAGCACGACGCCCTTTGTTTTAGTAGCAAAAATGCCCTTCCAGCCCTTAAAAATGTTTCCAAAAACACACCGATTTATTGTGTGGGCTCCCATACATTAGAGTCCCTGAAAGACCGTGGATTTTGTAACGTTACAACAGCCCCCACCGCCAGACAACTTTTAGAAAAACTGCGCATAGAAAACCCTTTTAAAAACTTACTCTATCTTGCGGGAAACGTCTCAAGTCTTGATTTTTCAGAGCACTTATCCTCTTGCCATAAATTGATTTGCTATGAAGCTATTGCCCAGAAAACCTTCTCTTCAAACGCCCTAAAAGCCCTTCAAGAAAAACATATTACACATATTCCTCTTTATTCTGAGCGGTCTATTAAAATTTTAAATCAACTTTTAATGAAAAATAAGATAGACTTTAAAAATATAATACTGCTTGCCCTCAGCCAAGATATAGCTAAACAGGCAGAAGCTTTTGATTTTAAAGAGATTTTAATAGCAGCGGACCCAACACACCAAAGCTTGCTTAACTTACTTGTAGGATACAAAAATGACCCAGAAGAAAAATAATCCACAGAAAAATACCTCTCACCCAGAAGAAAAAAGCGTTCCTCCTACGACTGAAAAAAATAAAACAACGCCTCCTAAAACATCTCCCCGTAAAACAGTTAATCTTTTTATGGTTGTGATTCTATTAATCATTGTCGGAGGTATTTACCTGTATCAAAAAGGATATATCACAAAATATTATCCCTTTGTCAAAACAACATTTACGGACCAAAGCCCCCTTGATGCAACGGTGGATATTCCTCAAGATGACCCGGAAAACTTTTCAGAAACTCTCGGGAATTATAACGCTGGAACACCTGCTAGCAGTAGTGATAAAGGTGAAAAGCAAAATGACCCAATACCACCTACCTCCCAAGAAGCCCCTTCTCCAACATCAGATGCCTATGGATCCTCTTTACCTATTGCAACGAAACCTGACCCATCAGTGCCTGAAAGTGAGGCTCTAAAAAATCTCCAAGAGAGGATGAAAGCCTTAGAGGAAAAGCTCAGTGAACTTTCCCCCCTGGCTGAAACTGAGAAGAGAGAAAATACAGGAGTATCCCCTGGGAATAAGCGTCTTTTATACGCCCTTAGTAACCTACAGGATCTGCAAGGTCGTTTCTACCAAGGTCTTCCCTTTGTCAAAGAGCTCTCTACACTCAAAGATATTCTGTCCACGGAAGACTATGCCATTTTAGAGGAATACGCGCCCGTTGGTGTGCCTAATCTTTCCTACCTTATTAAAAATTTTAAAGAAGTTGAACGTCTTTTAAAACAAAGGGAAGCCTTTAAAAATTCTAAAACCTTTCTTGAAAGAAGCCAGGCCTTTTTAGGGCAGCTTGTCCATATCGAAAAAATGAGCCCCGAGACTCAAGGGCTGGACAATGAAACAGACATAAAACCTTATAGAGCACGCCTTAGAAAGGGCGATGTAGAAAGCGTCATTAAAGAAATTGATGACCTGCAAAACAAAGATGACATAGTCACCTCATGGCTTTCACATGCAAAGGCCTACGACTCATCTCACAAGATTATCTCCAAAACTAAACAAGCCTTGTTTCAACATAACCTCTAAAATAGGCCTTTGTCATGCGCACACTTCTCTTTATTCTTATCCAAGTTGCCCTTTTTACTCTTTTGGCCTTTTGGTATCAACAAAATCCTGGTGACCTCCGAATTGACTGGCTAGGCTATCGCCTTGAAATGAGCATTGCAATTTTCTTACTGTTAACCAGCCTCTTGGTTGCCCTTTTTTATACCCTTGTCCGGTTTATTTTAAATATTTTCCATCTCCCCGCTTTCTTTAGAGCGCGCTATGCAAAATATAATCAAATGCGGGGGGTTCATGCCATTGAGGACAGTCTAGTTGCCTATCTTGCGCAAGACTCAAAACTCTTAAAGAAAACGGGGAAATATGTTGGGTCTTTTTTAAAAATAAGTCCTCTCAATTTTTTCTTTCGAGGAGAAGCAGCCCTTTTAAACCAAGATTATCCAAAGGCCAGTGCTCTTTTTAAAACCCTGACACAGCATGATTCCATGGCTTTTGCAGGTTATTATGGCCTCATGCGCCTTGCCCTAACCCAACAAGATTTGCCTAAAGCTATTGTTTATGGAGACCTTGCTTTGGCTCAAAATCCCGAAGCCCTCCCTATTCGGAAAAAAATTGCTAACCTCTCCCTTGAAACACAAAACTATGGACGAGCTCTCAGAGAAATCACGCTTCTTTTGAAAAAAAATCCCCACTCTGTTTCCCTCATGAAAAAGAAAAGTATCGCCCTCTACCACCTTGCCCAAGAGGAACGCAGTAAAAATAACCATCGCCAAGCCCTTGAATTTACAGAGCAAGCTCTTAAAATTACGCCGGACCAACAGGATTTAGTATCACTGCATATTAAATTACTTCGAGATGTAGGTAAAGAAAGGGCCGCGGCAAAAGCCCTTGAAAAAGCCTGGCAAACAGGCCCTCAAGATAGTTATTTGCAAGTTTATTTAGATATCAAAGGCACGAAGACGGACCTTGAGAAATTCAAATCCATTCAAAATCTTGTGAGCTTTGCTCCGGATCATCCTGAGAGTTATCTGGCAACAGCTACCTACGCTACCAAGGCGCAATTATGGGGTCCTGCCCATGATGCCCTCAATAAACTCATGGACAAAGGCATTAAATCAAAAGCTGTTTATGTCCTGCTGGACGCTTTGGAAAAAGCTGAAAGAAAATAGAGCGGCTAACTTTTGCTAAGGTAAATTTGGTGGGGATCATAAGGCCAAGAATGGCCAATTTCCTCACCCAAATGTTCAAACATCCAAACCATAGACGCACACCGTTCATAGGCCAAGCGTTTTGCCATGTCCGTATTCATCTGCTCAGGCAACTTGGAAAGCTTTACAAAAAAATGGTCAATACTGTATTTTTTATCATCCAACTCTCGTCTCTCTGCCCAAGGGTCATGGGGATGAAAAAACGAGGCTGTTAATTGTGTACCAACGGATATAGAGCGGAAAATACCGAGCATTCCCAAAGCCTCGATACGATCTGCATCTTGAATGACTTCTCCTAAAAGCGACGCAGGTTTTGCACCACGACTATAACTATGATCCCGCACAGCACAAGCAATATCCTCTATGTCACTCTGTGAAAACTCGAGGGGAGCCAGAAAATCTCTGGCGACTTGGGCAGAGAGCTCACTTGCATTTTTTGAATTTGGATCGTCTTTTGGCAGGTTGATAACATCATGCAAAAGAGCCGCCGCAATAACATTTCTCACCTCGCACTTTCCTTGGGCAAAGCGAAGGGCAAAAATGGCAACCCTTAAGCAGTGGGAAATATCATGGCCAGGATCATTGGTACTTCCCAATTTTTCCTTAGCAAAACGACGAATTGCAGCCAAACTCTCATCGGCTTGAATATACTCTTTTAAATCCGATAGGGTCTCAAAGGTACTAGCAGCATGCGGCAAAAGAGAGCCTCCTATTTTTTTCCTTATTTTTAGCACAAAAAAGACCCAAAAGACAATGCCTTTGAGCTTCTTTACTTTTTTAATCTCTTTGGTTGCGGGGGCAGGATTTGAACCTACGACCTTCAGGTTATGAGCCTGACGAGCTACCAGACTGCTCCACCCCGCGCCAAGGAATAATGCTTTATAACCCACCGTTCTTTTTAATGCAAGATGTATTTCGGCTTTTTGAAAAATTAAGAAAAAAGCACCTGAGTTGGTATGGGATTTTCTCCACGGTTTTCTAACCACGGGTCACGCTTTTTCATAATTTTTTCAAAGAGGGTTTTGGGGGAAGGCTATATTTAGCGGGCGATGTGTTTTTCGCCCCGTTCTTTTGCCAGTTTCATTTGATATTGACGGTCGGCAAAACGCTTTTTCTGATCGTCCGTTGTTTTATCAAAACACTTGGGACAACAAACACCCAGCATATACTTTTCAGAGTCTTTCTCTTCTTGGGTAATGGGGTGACGGCAGCCATAACATTGGTCATAGTCACTGACTTCAAGGCCATGGGTCACGCCAACCCGACCATCAAACACAAAGCAATCCCCTTCCCATAGGCTTTCTTCTTTAGGGACTTCTTCCAAGTATTTTAGGATGCCACCTTTTAGGTGATACACCTCTTCAAATCCCTCATCCAACATATAGGCTGAAGCTTTTTCACAGCGAATGCCGCCGGTGCAAAACATAGCCACTTTCTTATGTTTTTTGGGATCGAGATTTTTTTTAATATAATCAGGAAATTCGCGAAAAGTTTCTGTCTGCGGGTCGTGCGCCCCTTTAAACGTCCCAATTTCATACTCGTAATCATTCCGCGTATCCACAACAGTCGTCTCGGGATCTGAAATAAGATCATTCCAATCCTGCGGATTCACATAGGTTCCCACAACCCGATTTGGGTCAACGGTGGGAATGCCCAAGGTAACGATCTCTTTTTTCAAACGTACTTTCATGCGGTAAAAAGGATTCTCATCACAATAGGATTCTTTCCAATCCAAATCGGCCAGACGCTTATCTGAACGCAAATAATCAAGCACTTGATCGATGGCCTGGCGGGAGCCCGCAATGGTGCCGTTGATGCCTTCACGGGCCAAAAGTAACGTCCCCTTGGCGCCGACTTCTTGGCATTTTTCAAGCAAACAGGGCTGAATTTCCTTAAAATCTTCAAGGGAAACAAATTTATAAAGGGCTGCAACAACGATTTCAGAGGACACTTTTAACTCCTTTAATATAAAAGTATTATTTCACCCCCTTTTTAGCAAAAATACTCGACCATTGCACGCTTTTTCCTGTAGGATCATTAATAAGATAATAGATTCCCCCTATTTAATCTTGACTATTCCACTCGGGATACTATACTGCTAGCATATAGAGGTATATTTTTCCATGAAACTCAGCACAAAAGCCCGCTATGCCGTTTTAGCCCTTGTTGATCTTGCCCTACATGGCAAGAAAATTAAGGGGAAAATGAAGCCTATTTCTTTAATAGATATCTCACAGCGCCAAAACATCTCTCAACAATACTTAGAACAGCTTTTTAGCAAACTTAGAAAATCCGGCGTTGTTCAAAGCGTTCGCGGTCAAAATGGTGGATATTTTTTAGCAATTCCCCCAACGGACCTGTGTATATCTCAGATTGTTGATGCCGTTGAGGAGCCCATTAAATCAACAAAATGTGATCCGAATTCTCAGCTTGGCTGCCAAGGTAAACAATCAAAATGCCTTGCGCACCCCCTTTGGGTGGGATTGGAAACCAGCATTCGCGCTTACCTTACTTCTGTGACTCTAAACGATGTCATGACGCAACGCCCAATGCCTTTTACGGTTATGACAAGGCCCCAAGAGACAACCCCAAAGAGCCCTATTAAACAAGAAGCCAAACAAGACGGAAATATGAAAAATGCCTCTTGATCATTCCCCTCTCTTTTTTGATTATAACGCAACGGCTCCTTTACGGCGCGAGGCAAAGCAAGCCATGCTAGACGTTATGGATAGGGTGGGAAATCCCGCCTCCCCCCATCTGTTCGGCCGACAAATGCGCCAAAAGCTTGAATCAGCACGGCAAGTCCTTACTGAGACCCTTGGGATTGAATATCCCGATGCAATTGTTTTTAATAGTGGGGGCACAGAGGGCAACAACACCATTTTAAAAACCTTTGAAAACCAAGGAGCCGCCCTTTTTGTCTCTGCCATTGAGCACGCTTGTGTTCGCACGATAGGCAAAAAGGCCCAACATATTCCCGTTGATCAAAACGGTATTATTGACCTCAACTGGCTTAATGAGGCCCTCTCACAGTGCGATCAAAGCCGTCCTATTCTTGTATCAGTTATGCTGGTCAATAATGAAACCGGCGTCATTCAACCCCTCCAAGATGTTATTAAAATCGCAAAAAAACATAATGCCTATGTGCACAGTGACGCGGTGCAAGCCCTTGGGCGCATTCCTGTTACCCTAGATCTCTACCCCGTCGACTACATGACTTTTTCCGGCCATAAGATTGGAGGATGCACAGGTTTTGGCGCCCTTTATGTTAAGGCAAAGTCTCCTTACACACCTCTTATCTTAGGGGGCGGTCAAGAAAAAGAGAAGCGCTCCGGCACCTCAAACACCCTTGGTGCTGCCGCCTTTGGCGCAGCCCTTGATATTGCCCGCAATCAAGACTGGAGCACTGTTGAGTCCCTTCGCAACGCCCTTGAGAAAAATATTTTAGACTTCTGCCCCAAGGCAACAATCTGGGCAAAGGACGCGCCCCGTGTTGCTAACACAAGCTCTATTCATATGCCCGGTGTGCCAAACATGACCCAGCTTATGGCCTTTGATCTTGAGGGTATTGCCGTGAGTGCTGGGTCCGCTTGCTCTTCGGGAAAAATTTCCCCCTCGCCGGTTTTAAGCGCCATGCGCGTGACGCCAACAAAAGCCCTTGAAACCATCCGGGTTTCCATGGGGCCTACAGCAACACAAAAAGAGACCGACCGTTTTTTCACACTATGGAAAAGCATTTACAACAGAGCCACATCCACTTTAGAAAAAAGAGTTTCATAACCATGACTATAGAAAAAGAACCGCGTATGATTTATTTAGATTACCAGGCCACAACACCTTGTGATCCACGTGCCCTCGAAAAAATGCTTCCCTATTTTAGTGAACATTATGGCAACCCTCATTCAAGAAACCATGCCATTGGTTGGACCGCCGAAAAAGCTTGTGAAGATGCGCGCGCCCAAATTGCTGACTTAATTTCTGCTAATCCTAAGGAAATCGTTTTTACCTCTGGGGCAACGGAGTCCAATAACTTGGCCTTAAAAGGTGTTATGGATTTTTATGGCGATGAAAAAAATCACATTATCACTTGTGTCACAGAACATAAATGTATCCTGGATACCTGCCGTCATTTGGAACAAAAAGGGTTTAAAGTGACCTATCTTCCTGTGCAAGAAAATGGCCTTATTGACCTAACCACCCTTGAAAAAGCCATCACCGATAAAACAGCTCTTGTTTCTATTATGGCCATTAACAATGAAATTGGCGTTATTCAACCCTTGAAGAAAATTGGCGAGCTTTGTCGCAGTAAAGGTGTCTTTTTTCATACGGATGCCGCACAAGCGGCGGGGAAAATAGAGATAGATGTGAATGAGATGAACATCGATCTTCTCAGCATTTCTAGCCACAAACTATATGGTCCCAAAGGTATTGGCGCCCTTTATGTGCGTCGTAAGCCACGGGTGCGTGTCATTGCCCAAATGAATGGAGGCGGCCAAGAACGCGGCATGCGTTCCGGCACGCTTTCTCCTGCTCTTTGTGTTGGGTTTGGAGAGGCCTGCGCCCTTTCAAAAGAAGAAATGGAGTGGGATAACCAAAAGTTCAAGGCTTTCTGGAACGAGATGTATAGCACCCTAACAAAAGAGCTCCCCGATGTTTATCTGAACGGAGATAAAGACCACCGCTTTTATGGGAATCTCAACCTGAGCTTTGCCTATGTTGAGGGAGAAAGCCTCTTGGGTCATCTCAGCAACATTGCCCTTTCATCGGGATCTGCTTGTACATCTGCCTCCCTTGAACCCTCCTATGTTTTACGAGCTCTTGGGGTAAGTGTTGAGCTAGCTCATACGTCTTTACGCATTGGATTTGGCCGCTTTACAACCCAAGCGGAAATTACCTACACGACCCAAAAAATCATCCGAGCCGTTAAAAAACTCCGTGAATTAAGCCCCCTTTGGGAGATGGTTCAAGAAGGAATTGATATAACAAAAATACAGTGGGCTGGCCACTAAAAATCTAATTTCAAAAACATAAGGACCATAAAAAAATGGCATATGATAAAAAAGTAATTGATCATTTTGAGAACCCGCGCAACGTTGGGTCCCTTGATAAAGAAAGTACAACCGTTGGCACAGGCCTTGTGGGTGCGCCTGCTTGTGGTGATGTGATGAAACTTCAAATTCAAGTAAGAGATGACGGGATCATTGAAGAAGCAAAATTCAAAACATTTGGATGTTTGTCCGCCATTGCCTCTAGTTCCCTTGTGACAGAATGGATCAAAGGCAAGAGCCTTGATGATGCCGCTCTGCTTAAGAATTCTGATATTGCTGAAGAGCTTTGCTTGCCCCCTGTGAAAATTCACTGTTCGGTTTTGGCAGAAGATGCTATTCGTGAAGCCATTCAAGATTACAAAAATAAACAAACAGAAAAGGATTCTGAGCACGCTGCTTGAGAGTAAAACAATGACACAAACCAAATCTATTTTCACCGTAACAGAGCCTGCGCGGAATCAAATAAAAGTTCTTCTCGAGGGCCGTGGGAAACCCTCCCTTGGCATCCGAATTGGCGTGCGCCAACGGGGCTGCTCTGGGAATTCCTATACCCTGGAATATGCCGATGAAATGAATCCTTTGGACGAAATTGTCAAGGTGGACGACCTTCGCATCTTCATCGACCCGAAAGCTGTTCTCTTTGTTATTGGAACGGAAATGGATTACAAAGAAGACAAACTTGAGTCTGGTTTTTCCTTTATGAACCCCAATGAAAAAGGTCGTTGTGGTTGTGGAGAATCTTTCCATGTTTAAAGATAAAAACCATTTTGACTTGTTTGATTTATCCCCCGCTTTCAGTGTTGACCTTGAGCGCCTTGAGGCTTTTTACCGTAAACTCAACCAACAGTTTCATCCCGATGTTGTGTCCCAAGGGAGTTCCCGAGAGAAGTTAGAAGCAACCCTTTTGACAGCTCAAATCAATGAAGCCTATGAGACCCTCAAGACCCCCTTAAAGCGAGGGTATTACCTTCTCAAGCTTCTTGATCCCAATGGGGAAACTGACCAAGACAAAACAGTCAAAGACCCTGACCTTTTGCTTGAAGCCTATGAAAACCAAGAGGCTCTTTCCTTGGCGAAAACGCCTCAAGATATCGAACCTCTTTTAGAGACGGGGCAAGCTAAAAAAGCCTCGATTCTTCTTAAGGTTGAAAAGGATTTTGACCATAGAAATCTTACCCAAGCGCGTTTAAATTTATACCGCTATCGCTATTACGATAAACTCATGAGCGATGCCAAAACACAGTTAAGTGAAAAGTTAAAAGACAATGCTTCTACAGCTTAAAGAACCCAACCAATCCTCTCCAAAGCCAAGCAAAATTCCCGTTGCCATTGGTATTGATTTAGGAACCACTCACTCTTTAGCCGCCTATAAAAAAGGCACTGAAGAGGTGCGCATCCTATCAGATATCCTCCCGTCTGTTGTCTCTTATAAGGGCGATACTCCCCTTGTGGGAGAGCGCGCGCTCTGTGATCTTAAAGAGACGCCCCAGTGCGTTATCACCTCTATCAAGCGCCTCATGGGAAAGAGTTTGAGCGATATCAAAGGGACGGTGGATGAAAAGGTGTATCCCCTTTCAAAGGATGCTAAAGGGGCCTTAACCCTCGATATCAAAGGGCAACATCTTTCTCCCCTTGAAATTTCCAGCGATATTTTAAAAGAGCTCAAAAAACAAGCCGAAAAAGCCCTCAAAGAATCGGTGACTCACGCGGTGATCACCGTACCTGCCTACTTTGACGATGGTGCGAGGGCCGCCACCAAAAATGCCGCGCGACTTGCCGGACTCGAGGTGTTGCGCCTTGTGAATGAGCCAACGGCCGCTGCCCTCGCCTATGGTCTTGACCAAGGATCAGAAGGCCTTTATGCCGTTTTTGATCTGGGGGGAGGCACCTTTGACTTTTCTCTTTTAAAGTTACAAAAAGGTGTGTTTCAAGTTATTGCCTCCAATGGGGACGCCCACCTTGGGGGAGATGATTTTGACCAGGCTTTGTTGAAAAGTCTTCCCCTAAAGGGTTTTGATTTCAGACAGGCTTTGCAAATTATTAAAGGCGCCAAAGAAGAGTTAAGCACCCAAGATGCTGTCACCATCACCCTTGGAAATCACAAGCATGTCCTGTCTCGCCAGGATTTTGAGACCCTTGCACAGCCTCTTGTTGAGCGCGCTTTGACGGTGTGCCGTGAGACCTTAACCTATGCGAATATCGACCTTAACCCTATTCAAGGCATCGTTATGGTTGGGGGGTCCACCCGCATTCCTCTCGTACGCCGCAACGTTGAAAAACTTTTCCAACAACCGGTTTTAACAAACACTGATCCCCTAACAATTGTGGCCCAAGGGGCTGCTCTCCAAGCCCATGCCCTCACCCATGGCTCGGATACTCTTTTGATGGATGTCACGCCCCTTTCCCTTGGTCTTGAAATTATGGGCGGTATGGTTGATTCCCTCATTGAGCGCAACTCTCCCCTCCCTATTCGCAAAGCCAAAAACTTTACCACCTACAAAGATGGGCAAACAGGACTCTTGCTCCATGTGGTTCAAGGGGAACGGGACATGGCCATCCACTGCCGTTCCCTTGCCCAGTTTAAACTCACCGGCATCCCCCCCATGGTGGCGGGTGCTGCCCGCATTGAGGTCACCTTCCAAGTGGATAGCGATGGCCTTTTAACGGTGAGTGCCAGGGAAGAAACTACGGGTATTTCACAACATATTGAAGTCAAGCCCGCCTATGGTTTAGGGGAAGATGAGATGCGCACCATGATTATGGCTAGCCTTGAAAATGCAGAAGAAGACGTTCACGCTCGTTTATTGGCGGAATCCAAGGTCGAAGCCAATCGCTTCTTAGAGTCTCTTTTGCCGGCCTTAGCCTCGGACCGCGCCCTCCTCAATGACACAGAATATGAAGACATTTTAGAGCAGATGGATGTCTTAGATGAGGCTTTAAAGACTAATCAACGGGAGGCAATTGTTCAAGGCTCCAAAGCCCTTGAAGCTGTCACTCAAATCTTTGCAGAACGCCGCATGGGTCGCAGCATAAAAAAAGCTCTTGAAGGAAAGGCCCTAAGTGCTGTAGAAAAGGCCTTATAGGATTTAAGTAGGAAAGATAGACCATGCCAAAAATTACATTTATTACCCCTGATGAAAAGCGCCTCGAAATTGACGCACCTGAGGGACTTTCCATCATGGAAATTGCTCATCAAAACGATATTGATCTTGAGGGGGCTTGTGAAGGGTCTCTTGCCTGTTCAACCTGTCACGTGATTGTTGATCAAGAGTGGTTTGATAAACTTGAAGAAGCCTCAGAAGACGAAGAAGATATGCTGGACCTTGCTTTTGGATTAACCAGGACGTCACGCCTTGGTTGTCAAATCATCATGTGCCCTGAACTTGACGGTATTGTTGTGCGTCTTCCCGCGACCACACGCAACATGATGGTAGATTAAAATGGCACTTAAGTGGGTGGATATTTATGACATTGCCATAGACCTTGAGGACGCCCACCCTCATGTTGATGTTGCGCGTATTGCCTTTACGGATTTATGGCAAAAGGTTCTCGACCTTGAAACCTTTAGCGATGATCCCAACACCAGTAGTGAAAAAATCCTAGAAGCCATTCAGGCCGCTTGGCTTGATGAGCGAGACTAAGGAGTCACCATGCCCCTTCCCAGTTCTCTGTTAAAAACACTTGAAGACTCTTTCGAGACAACCAATAAGCTAACGGTGAGAAACGAGCGCTATCATTTAACACAAACCTATAGCGATCAAGAAAAAGCTAATCTCAAAAGACGCATTCAAAATACTCACCAACGCCTCTCCTATCTGGCAACCCGCGTTCCTGCAACCTATGCCGTTTGCGAAGAGGTTCTTGGTCGCCTTGCCCAATATGACTTTGAGTTTTCCTCCCTTCTTGATCTGGGTGCGGGGCCTGGAACAGCCTCCATTTGCGCAAAATATATCTTCCCTGAGCTCGAGAAAATCACCCTCATGGATCAGGACAAAGACTTCAAAATTTTTGCAGAATCGTTTCTCAAAAATGCCAATCACACTGATCCCCTTTATGAATTAACAGACATCTCAACTGTCTCAAAATTCCCTCCCACCGATTTAGTTATCTTCTCCTATTCCCTGAATGAACTCAGCGAAAAATCTGCGAGTCATACCCTTCACAACGCATGGCTTGCTACAAAATCTGCCCTCATTATCGTTGAACCCGGCACGTCTAAAGCCTTTAAAGGCCTTAAGAAACGACGCCAAGAACTCATCGATTATGGCGCCCATATCCTAGCCCCTTGCCCCCATGACAAGGCTTGCCCCTTAAGCGATAATGACTGGTGCCATTTCTCCGTACGTCTCGAACGCACCACTCTTCATAAATACATCAAAGACGCAACCCTCCCCTATGAGGACGAAAAATTTTCCTACCTCATTGCGCTCAAAGGTGTGCAAAAAACACCTTCCGTTCCCCGCATTATCAAAAAGCCACGCAAACGTCCTGGCCACGTAATATTTGACCTTTGTACAGAAAATGGGTTACAACAAGAAACGCTCTCGAAAAAAGATAAAGCTCTTTATAAAGAGGCACAAAAATTAAAATGGGGCGATTGCCTTGATAGTGAAAAGTAATTCAGTATGACCGATTTAAATTTAGACCTTGGCTTTGACAAACCACGCTCTGAGACCCGGGTCGTTGTTGCCATGTCCGGTGGTGTTGATAGCTCTGTTACCGCAGCCCTCCTCAAAGAAGCCGGCTACGATGTCATTGGCATGACCATGCAGCTTTATGACCATGGAGAAGTTGTTGCTAAAAAAGCATGCTGTGCTGGTATTGATATTTATGATGCTAAAAACGTAGCCGACAAAATTGGTATCCCCCATTATGTTTTAAACTTTGAGAGCAAATTCAAAGAATCCGTCATGGAAGATTTTGCTGATACTTACCTTAAAGGCGAAACCCCCATCCCCTGTGTGCGATGCAACGAGACCGTCAAATTCCGCGACATGTTTCAAATGGCCAAAGATCTTGGTGCCGATTGTTTGGCAACGGGGCACTATGTTAAACGCCTTGATGGCGCGCATGGCCCAGAACTTCATGGGGCTAATGACAGTGCTCGGGATCAAAGCTATTTCCTCTTTTCCACGACGAAAGAGCAGCTTACCTTTTTACGTTTCCCCTTAGGAGGCATGCCCAAAAGCGAAACGAGAGACCACGCCCATCGCCATGGTCTCACCGTTGCGGACAAGCCTGACAGTCAAGACATTTGCTTTGTACCCGATGGCAACTACGCCAAAATTGTAGAGAAACTCCGCCCAGGAGCCCTTGAAGCGGGTAATATTCTTGATCTTGATGGCGCCATTTTGGGCCGCCATGAGGGTATTATTAACTATACCATCGGCCAGCGCCGAGGCCTTGGCATTGCCACAACCGATGGATCAGCTTTGTATGTCATCCGGTTAAATCCTGAAACCCACGACGTGATCGTTGGACCAAAAGAAGCCCTCGCCCGGAAAGAAATCGATATTGCAAGTATGACTTGGCTGGGTTATGAAGCTGAACAAGCTGAGACCTACGACATTTCTGTTAAAATTAGATCCACCCAAGCGCCCCTTCCAGCAACCCTCAAATTTACCGGCAAAGCCACGGGAGTCATTACCCTTGAGACACCTGAATACGGTGTTTCCGGTGGACAAGCTTGCGTCTTTTATCAAGGATCAAGAGTCCTTGGTGGCGGCTGGATTCAATCCTTATAAAATGATTTCCCGTGCCCCAAGTGCGTCTACATCCCGCGGGTCGTGAGTCGTGAAAATCACCATGTTATTCTCGCGGGAAGCCGCCTTCTTTATCAAAGAAATGACCTTATTTTTATTGTCTTGATCCAATCCTTTAAAAGGTTCATCCAACAGCAAAAGAGGCCTTTTTTGCAGCAGAGTTTGCGCCAACAAGACCCGTTGACTTTGCCCTCCAGAAAGCGCCCCTGCCCGTTTTTCCAAAAGATTAGAAATCCCTAAAGTTTCAGAAATGTCATAAATCTCTTTTAAGGACGCTCGACTAAAGGCGATATTTTTTTGCACGCTCAAGCCCTCAAAAAGAGGCGCCTCTTGCCGTAAATAAGAAAGGTCCCTAACAGACTTTTTTGCGCCTTTCTTTTCCACAAAAACCTCTCCATGATGGGGCGTTAGAAAACCCGCAATCAACTCTAAAAGGGTTGTTTTACCAGTGCCACTTTCTCCCCGCAAAGCGATGGGTTTATCACTCGCGAACACGTGGTCATAGTCAAAAGTTCTCCCGCCCTTTTCATGGGAAAACCTCAAATTTTTAAGATGCAATGTTAACATTAACCACTTTCTCTCTCTTATTAAAACAGGCGTTTAAGCCCTGGATTCCGCCCATTAGCAACAGTAAACAAG
>CAXBEY010000001.1:0-113386 GCA_963974885.1 uncultured Alphaproteobacteria bacterium | reverse complement strand
TTAGAAAAGAACTCAAGAACCGACGTTATGCAGGTTCCAAAGATCGCCGTTCAATCACGGAGATTATTTATACGGTTATGCGTCGTGCACCCCTTCTCTTAGAAGCCCTTGATTTATCAAAGTGGAAAATCCAAAAAGGTCGTCCTTTGATGCTGGCTTATCTTGCCCTTTATGAAGATGAAAAAGTGATCGAAGAAATTTTCTGCGAAGACGGTCACGCTCCTTCCAAATGTAGCGACGAAGAACACGCCTTTATTAAAAACTTATCCTTAAATAATTCTTTTTCCCTAGCCGCACAAAACTGGATGGGGGATTGGCTTTTCACAACACTTCAAGAAACGTGCACACCTGACGATTTTAATCAATTCAAGGAGCAAGCTCCCTTTGATATCCGCGTCAATAAGTCCCTTGAAGAGGTGAAAAAGGCTCTCGAAAAAGACGACACTGTTGCCTTAACTGACACCCCTTTCTCTCCCATGGGCCTGCGTGTTTCAAGTCAAATCAACCTGCAAAACCATCCCCTTTTCCAAGAAGGGGACTTTGACATTCAAGAAGAAAGTTCACAAATCGTTTCTCTTTTGTGTGACCCAAAGCCTGGTATGAAAATTTTGGACCTTTGTGCCGGCGCTGGCGGTAAAGCCCTCGCCCTTGCAGCTCTTTGCCCAGAGGCTGAAATCACCGCGACGGACATTGCCCCCCATCGTTTAGACATAGCCCAAAAACGAGCCCAACAACAACGACTAAGAAATATACATTTTTTGGACTATAGATCCTTTATCAAAGACGCCTCCCACATCGATTTTTATGACATTGTTTTGGTTGATGCCCCTTGTTCAGGCACAGGAACGTTACGCCGCCACCCCGAACTTAAGGTAAGTTTGTCACCGGACGTTGTTGAAGACTATATCCAAATACAGCGACAACTTCTCATTGATGCGCAGCGTTTTGTCGGTCATGCGGGGCGCCTCGTTTATGCAACGTGTTCTCTTCTTAAGGGCGAAAATCAAGATCAAGCCCAATGGTTTCTCGACAATCATACTTTCTTTTCACAGGTGAATGCCAAGGAAATATGTGATAAACTTTTAAAAGAGACTCCTGAAAACACAACCTCTTTTTTAGAGTTGAAACCAGGGAAACACAAGACAGATGGATTTTTTGCAGCCTTTTTTGATAAAGACTAGGGGGCAGTTCCTCTTTAATGGGTATTTCCTGACAATAAAGGTTTGACTAGGAATATGACTAAAAAAATACGTCTTTTACTTCTTCTTCTTGCCGCCATTCTGGGCGGCCTCTTTTTCTATTACCAGCAAAACCACAAGGGAGATGCTTATACCATCACCCTTTATGGCAATGTAGATATTCGAGACGTCAACCTTGGCTTTCGTGTTTTTGGACGCATTAAAACTATGCTTCACGAAGAAGGTGCGCGCGTGCAAAAAGGGGATCTTTTAGCTGTCTTAGACAAGCGCCCTTATGTCGATGAAGTCCAAGTTGCCAAGGCTGGAATTGAGCAAGCAACCGTTACCTTTAATAATGCAGAGCGGACCTATAAGCGCAAAAAAGAACTCGCTGGCAGGAAATTTGCTTCAACCCAAGACTTAGATGATATTCAAGCTAAACGAGACGAACTAAGAACACAGGTTATTGCTGCAAAAGCAAAACTAGACAATGCTCAAACGAGCCTTGATGATACGGAAGTTTATGCCCCTTCTACGGGCACCATTTTAACCCGTGTAAAGGAAGAAGGCGCTATTGTAAACCCTGGAGAAAGTGCTTATGTCCTTGCTTTATCAACCCCTATTTGGATTAGGGCCTATGTCAACGAAACCGATTTAGGGCGCATTTACCAAGGCATGGAAGCGAGAATTACAACCGATGCAAATCCTGATAAGCCTTATATTGGTCACATTGGCTTTATCAGTCCCATTGCTGAATTCACACCAAAGACCGTTGAAACTCCCGAGCTCCGCACACAGTTGGTTTATCGCTTGCGCATTATTGTAAAAAATACAGATCAGTATTTACGCCAAGGCATGCCTGTTTCCGTTCATATTGATACACGCCAACAGCCCCCTAAAAAGCTGGGCCATAAGGAATAAAACCTTGACTCAAAAGACCCGCGGCATTGTCATTTCAGACTTAAGCAAGGTCTTTCCAAAGGCCACTGTGCCTGCCCTTAATAACCTATCAGCTTTTATAAAACCGGGCATTATCACAGGCCTTGTCGGGCCCGATGGCGCAGGTAAGACAACCCTTCTTCGACATATTGCAGGTATTTTAAAGCCAACAAAGGGTACTATTGTCATCAATGGCTTTGATAGCATCCAAGACAGTACCGATATTCACGAGTTTACAGGATATATGCCTCAAAAATTTGGCCTCTATGAAGATTTATCTGTCCATGAGAACCTCAATCTCTATGCAGATATTTTTAATATGTCCAAGGATGAGCGTGCTCAACGTTTTGAAAAACTCCTCCATTTTACCAATATGGCCCCCTTTCAAAAACGTCTTGCGGGAAAACTCTCTGGCGGTATGAAACAAAAACTGGGCCTTTCTTGCGCCCTTCTTCGACAACCGGAAGTGCTCTTGCTTGATGAGCCAAGTGTTGGTGTGGATCCCATTTCACGGCGTGAACTTTGGTCCATTGTACGCAACATGGTGTCAGAGGGAACAACGGTTATCTGGAGCACGGCTTACCTTGATGAAGCCGAGCAATGCGAAGAGGTCATAGCCTTAAATGAAGGAAATATTGTTTTTGCGGGCAAGCCCCAAAACATTTTTAAACGGGTTCAAGGGCGCGTTTTTGAAAGCTGTGCCATTGCCAAAAACAAACGTAAAATTCTTCAAAATATCCTTAAAGATGAAAACATCATCGATGGTCTTATTAAGGGTGCAAGTCTTAAGATTATTGTACGAGACCCTAAAACAAAAAGGCCCCCCCTTCCCAAGGGCAATACATGGTCAAAAACCTCCCCTAACTTTGAAGATGGCTTTATTGACTTACTGGGCGGCATTCAAGAAAGACACTCGGCCATTGCAGAGCTCCTGACACCCCTTGAGCATGACCCCTCCCTCAAAGCAGCCATTGAAGCACAGAAATTAACGAAACGTTTTGGGGATTTCACGGCGGCACATGACATTAACTTTCAAGTCGAACCAGGAGAAGTTTTTGGTATTCTCGGTCCCAATGGTGCGGGCAAATCAACCACCTTTAAAATGCTGTGTGGGCTTTTAAAACCAACGGAAGGATCACCCTCTATTTTAGGCCAGGACCTGCGAACAGCCAAAGCCCTTGCACGGCAACAAATTGGCTACATGGCTCAAAAATTTTCTCTCTATGGGAACTTAACATCCAAACAAAACCTTTCTTTTTTTGCTGGCATTTATGGTCTTACGGCAAAAGAAAGCAAGATAGCGATTGCCGAAATGATCAATACCTTCGACCTCAAGGCCTATATCGACACGCCAACGGAAGAGCTCCCCTTAGGATTCAAACAACGCTTAGCTCTTTCTTGTGCTGTCATGCATCACCCTAAAATCCTCTTTCTTGACGAACCGACTTCCGGTGTTGATCCCCTCACACGGCGAGAATTTTGGCTTCATATTAATGGCATGATTCAAAAAGGTGTCACAGTTCTTGTCACCACTCACTTTATGGATGAAGCAGAATATTGCGATCGAATGTGTCTTGTTTATAAGGGAAACATCATTGCCCTTGGTACCCCTGACGATCTCAAAGAGGCCGTACAAGACAAAGGAGAGCAACTTCCAACCCTTGAAAATACCTTTATCAAAATGATTGAGCGTTATGATGCAAAACAGCAGAAGCTTTATGGATCTCAAGAGGTCTCCTATGACACATAAACGTCAAAAAAATGATCACAATTTTAAGTCTATGGTTCGATCTCTTTACCGCCTAAAGGGGCTTGTGCGCAAAGAGCTCTTTCAAATTATTCGAGATCCCAGCAGCATTCTCATTGCCTTTGTCCTCCCGCTTATTCTCATTTTTCTCTTTGGATATGCCTTAAACCTCGATGCCAATAATCTAAGACTTGGTCTCGTTGTTGAACGTGCCTCTCCAACAGCAAATCAGTTGTCTTACTCCTTCATTCATTCCCAAAATTTTAATACCACCTATGGTCGATCTTTAGCAGAAGTAAAAGATAAAGTCAGGGCCGGTGACCTTCGAGGTATTGTTTTGATCCCAGAAAACTTTGCCCGGGATTTTAAGAGGAACAGCGGTATTGCCCAGTTGCAAGTCATTGCCGATGGCTCTGAGCCCAACACCGCAAGCTTGCTGCAAAACTATGCTAAGGCAACATACCAAGGCTGGCTCCAACAACATACCCTCCAAGAAGGGCGCCAATTAAAGCTCCCCATTCAGCTGGAACCTCGTGTTTGGTATAACCCTGCGAGTATCAGTCGTTTTTTCCTTCTTCCCGGGTCCATTGCGGTCATTATGACTATTATTGGCACCCTCCTCACGGCCCTTGTGATTGCCCGAGAATGGGAACGAGGTACCATGGAAGCCATGCTTGTCACGCCTTTGCGGGTGAGTGAAATTCTTCTGGGTAAACTCATTCCCTACTTCATCCTTGGCATTGGCTCTTTATTGGTCTGTTTGCTGCTCTCGATCCTTGTCTTCCATGTCCCCTTTCGGGGATCACTTTGGCTCCTGCTGCTCGTATCCTCCTTGTTTTTGATCTCTGCCTTGGGCCTTGGGCTCCTGATTTCGACCCTTGCAAAAAACCAGTTTATCGCCTCCCAAGCCGCCCTTTACTCGGCTTTTTTGCCAGCCTTCTTGCTTTCTGGTTTTATTTTTGAAATTGATAGCATGCCTTCTTTTTTACAAAAGATCACATTCCTTTTACCGGCACGCTATTTTGTCCAATCCCTTAAAACGCTTTTTTTAGCAGGAGATGTCTATACCCTTATTGCCCTTAATTCTCTAGGCATTATTATTATGGGTAGTATTTTCCTTGGCATTGCAAAAACAAAAATTCGAAAAAGGCTTGATTAAATGAAGCGGCAACTTATTTCCCTTGTTATTAAAGAATTCCTAGCAGTCTGGCGAGACAAACAAACCCGAAGCGTTTTAATTCTACCGCCTCTTCTTCAACTCTTTTTATTTTCCTTTGCAGCGACCTTAGAAGTTAAAAATATTGATATTGTTTTTTACAATCAAGACTCGGGAAAACATAGCATTGAGCTCATTCAACGGGTTGTTGCCTCTCCCAAAGTCTCTCAGTCCCACTATGTTTATAACGAACGTGATTTAGCTGATATGATCCACCAACAAAAAGCTCTTCTAGGGGTTCGATTTCCTCCCAATTTCTCAAAAGACATTCAACAACGGGAATCTGGAAAACTGCAGCTCCTCCTTGATGGGCGTCGCTCTAATACGGCCACAGTTGTTTCTGGATATATTAACGATATAAGCGAAAGCTATAGCAAAGAAATTGCAAAAGACCTCGGGACACCCCTTCTCAATGTGGACATCATTCAACGATCTTGGTTTAACCCAAATTTAGAGTACTCATGGTTTACAATCGCCTCCCTTGTTGCCATTCTAGCCATGATGATTGCCCTTGTTCTGACCTCTCTTTCCGTTGCGCGGGAGCGAGAAATGGGCACCTTTGAACAACTTCTTGTCTCTCCCGTAACCCCCAATGAAATTTTGCTGGGAAAAACCATCCCCGCCTTTTTGATTGCCATTGCAGAAGCATCGATCATTCTTGTTCTTTCCCTATATCTTTTTGGGCTGGAATTTCAGGGGAGCTTGCTGCTGCTTTACAGCAGCATGGTTGTCTTTTTGATGGCTATTATTGGGATTGGACTTTTTATTTCTGCCCTTTGTATGACTCAGCAACAAGCAGTTCTTGGCACCTTTCTATTTATGACACCGGCTGTTCTTATCTCAGGGTTTGCGACACCAACAGAAAATATGCCCCAATGGCTCCAATACATAGCTGAACTTATCCCCCTTAAACATTTTCTTATTGTCGTAAAGGGAGTTTTCTTAAAAGATATGGGCGCCCTAACGGTCTTTCAAAACACATGGCCCAATGCTGTGATTGCTGCTGTTACCCTTCCCCTCGCGGGGTGGTTTTTCAAACACCGCATGGCCTAAGATCACGCATTTTGCCCCCTATTAAGTGATCCTCAAAGAAGCATTTTGAAATGCCTGCATCATACCTATATTATTATCTTAATCAAATAGGGAGTCTTCTAGATTGCCAGTGTTAAATGACCTACCGTGATTTCTAGCAGGTACAAAATTTCTTTCTTCAGTCTCCCGTGCAACAGCAGCAACACGCAGTGGATTTATATAAATATACTTGTCTTTATTACGCTCCTGATGCTTCTTTTTAATGAAAGAAATCAGTTTTTTCGAAGCTTTACCAATTTTTACGAATAAAGGGCGCACAATATCATAAAGTTCTTTCCCCATTTTAACGCCCTCAACAACCTCTTTGATAGGGAGGGAAGCGGATGCCTTATGGGAAGGCCCTGTGACTGCAAAAGCTAAAGCAACTATAAATAATATTTTTTTAAACATTTTCTCGATCCTTTTCTCATCTCTAAGTATCAATCTGACACCAATACACTGAAACATTCATAAGAAACCGTGTTAAATAAGTAAAAAATATATTTACACTTCAATTACATACATTACTTTTTTATTATTTTTCTATTAATTACCGATCATATTTTAAGAAAAAGAGATAAGGTTTCACTTAGGGAGTAAGGTTCTATAAGTTTTTGTATTTATTCAAAAAGATTAATTCTTATCTTCATTACAAAAAAAATAATTCGTGCTTTTTTTATTTTTAAGATATTCTGAAAAAGAATTATAAATTTCTACAGGGAGCTATATTATGAATTTTTATAGAGACACTCGCTCTTTTTTTCTTCCATTGAGTCTACTGCTTATTCTATATGCACCGCCTTGTTTGTCGAGTTTATCGGGAGACGGTGAAGAGGTGGATCTCGAGATGGGTGGCCATCTCAATCATGATCAGGCCCCTGGTGTGCCTTGTAGTCATAAACCAGACCGCCCTTATACCATGCAAGACGTCCCTCCTGCTTTAAGGGACGACCCTCGTTTTAACTACTTAAAAAGCTGGGGGTATCGCTATTGGGTTTTAGGAAATGTCCTTGCAACCGTCAAATACACCACAGGTACTGCTTTGCTAGGCACGACAAATGCAGCCCTATGGGGCTTTGTCTCCGAAGACTCAAAAGAGGGACTTAATATTGCAACAACGGTATTAGCTTGGAGTGTTGTGCTCCTAAAAAGTTTCGAAGCAGGGGCATCAGCAAAGGCAAAGCGATATAAAAAAGAAGCTAAGGACATGATTGCCGAAGAAAACTTAAAGGCTGGCACTCCCCTCCAAAATCTCCCTCCCCGTCTTACCCAGGAAGACGAGCTATAAACGTTCTTTAATCTCTTGGGCGATTCGTTCTGTATCCCCTTGCAGAGAAACCACATTCCATTTTTCAAGACTGCCTAGAAAGGGCTTGGTTGCCCCTTTTTTCTCAAGGAGCCGATGAAAATATCGGAATTTTTTTGGCATCTTTTGCACACTTGAAATATGCACAGGTTTCCCCGTAGAGCACGCTTCTGCTACCATGGAAATGGAATCAGCTGTTACAATAATATGATCAGCCAAGCCCAAATAAGCAAAGTAGGGATTGGGTTTTGTGCTATAAGCAGGATCATAAATTTCCAAGGGAACGCCTTTGGTTTCCTTGATAAAGGCTTCTTTAAAATTCTCAGGGGTACGTCTTGAAAAACTGACCAAAAAGCTAGCTTGCCGAGCTCTGTGAAGATGAGCAATTTGACGGCCCAAGGTCACAAAATGATCTTTCGTTAGGGAAATTCCCTTGCTGGGTCCGCCAATAAGAACGGTTACAATAGGACTATTTAACGCCTTATAAGAGGCTTTAAACAAGGCTGCTTCTTTTTCAAGGCGCTCTGGAGTGATAAAATGAATGCTGCCTAAGACCGTCAAAACATTAGGAAATTTTAAACGATCATGTTCCGGTGCGATAATAAGGTCAAAGAGGCCATGATAAAGGCGCGGATTCAAAATATTCACAAGAAACGTGTTCTGAAACTTTTTCTTTAAAAAGGCTCCCACAACACTACCCCGTGTTCCCGAAGAAATAATAAGATCAGGCTTTTCCGTACTGATCCCCTTGAGCAAACCTTTTTCAAAGCGTAAAAAAAGAAACCAAAATTGGCGAGGAATAAAACGCAAAAAAGGCGCTTTGGGGATAGGCTTAGAAATAATTTTCTTAACGCCTAAGGCTTCTGCCAAACCACGGCATTGATTCTCACTGCCTTTCTTTTCCGCATCAAAAAGAAGCCAGCAAGAGTCTATATTTTTTGGGGATGTCATACGGGTGCGCCTACTTATACTCTACGGATAAAATCTCATAGTTTTTCTTACCACTAGGAGTGTGAACACTCACACTATCCCCTTCTGACTTCCCAATCAATGCTTTAGAAAGAGGAGCCTGAAAAGACAGTTTGAATTCTTTGATATTCGACTCATCGGTACCCACCAACTGATAGGTTGTTTCGTCGTCGGTTTCTTCATCCACAATGGTAACCGTTGCGGAAAAACGCACGATATCGCCACTCATCTTTAAGGGGTCAATAACTTCTGCGGCGCCTAACTTAGCCTCGATATCTTTGATACGTCCCTCGATAAAGCCTTGTTTTTCTCGGGCAGCATGATATTCCGCATTTTCAGATAAGTCACCATGGGCGCGTGCCTCTGCAATGGCCACAATAACTTCTTTACGCTCGACATTTTTTAAATGCTGCAACTCAACTTCAAGGGCTTTATGGCCCTTGGTTGTCATTGGAAATTTCTGCATTCTAACTCTCTAATTTTAAACTGTATTACCCTTTATACAGGTTAATATCCAAGGGGACAACACGAAAGAGAGAGCTGAACTTTCCCCTGAGCACCTGACAGCCATGACCCTTTGCCCGTTTTTAATGGTTTTTTCATACAATAAAGGGTACAAGGAAGGTAATATGTAAGTTTTAAAAGGATTTTAATGTGTTGAAAATGACTAAAGATGATCTCTATTTCTTGCCCCTTGGTGGCTCGGGAGAGATCGGCATGAACTTAAACCTTTATGCCATCAATGACAAGTGGCTCATGGTTGATCTTGGTGTCTCCTTTGAGCGGGCCCTTGGTATGGACGTTATCATGCCAGACCCAACCTTTATCGAAGAAAATGCTGACAAACTTGTTGGCTTGGTCGTTACCCATGGTCATGAAGACCATATTGGGGCCATTCCCTATCTTTGGCAACTGCTGCGCTGCCCTATTTATGCGACGCCTTTCACGGCCTTTTTGGTGCGCGGCAAATTGCGGGAAGCTGGCCTTCTCTCAGAAGCCCAAGTCATTGAAATTAAAACCAATGATGAAATCGACCTTGACCCTTTTAAAGTGACTTACATTCCCATCACTCACTCAATCCCTGAAGCCAATGTTATCAAAATTGAAACAACGGCTGGCGTTGTTGTGCACACAGGAGATTGGAAAATTGATCCCGATCCCCGCATTGGCTGTGCAACAGACATTGAGCATTTAAAAGCCCTTGGAGACGAAGGGGTTCTAGCCCTCGTTTGTGATTCCACAAATGTATTTTCAGAAGGCCATTCTGGTTCTGAGGGAGAGGTCCGTGAGAGCTTACTTGACCTAATTCAAGGTCAAAAACAGCGCGTTGCTGTTGCTTGTTTTGCCAGCAATGTTGCCCGCTTAAATACCTGCATCGAAGCCGCTAAGAAAAGTGGCCGCCAGATCATCTTGGCTGGGCGTTCCCTTTGGAATATGTCCGATGCGGCAGTGCATAGTGGTTATTTTGAATCCAATAAAGGATTTTTAAAAGATGGTGCTTTTAATAACATCGATCCTGAGAAAGTCCTTCTTGTTTGCACGGGCTCCCAAGGGGAATCCCGAGCTGCCTTAACGCGCATTGCCAATGGAACACATCCTAAGATTAAGCTTGAAAAAGGCGACACCGTTATTTATTCATCCCGTGAGATCCCCGGAAATGAAGCAGCCATTCATCATACTCAAGACGAGCTCCTTGATGCTGGTATCATTGTGATCACCGATTATGATGATGTAACCCATGTTTCTGGTCACCCCAATCAGGATGAACTCGTTAAAATGTATACATGGACCAAGCCTAAAATCTTAATTCCCGTTCACGGAGAACGCTCTCATTTACGGGAACATGCCGCCTTTGGTCTGGAACATGGCATTCCCCACACATTTGCCCCTCGCAATGGTATGCTCATTAACCTATCTGCAAAAGATGGTCCTGAAAATGAAGCCGTTGTAGAGCACGGCCGTCTTGCCCTTGATGGCACAGCCATCGTTCACGTCAAAGGAGAGCACATTAAAAAGCGTGAAAAGCTGATGACCTGTGGGGCTGTTTTCATTACGCTGGAATTTGATAAGAACGATAATCTTAAAACACCTGTCTTCGTTTCTATCATTGGATTGCCTGATATTGGTCAAGAAGGGTCTTTATTAGAAGATTTACAACTCACCATTCAAGACGATATTACTGCCATTAAAAGCAAAAACATCAATGATGATGATCATATTCAAGAGCGCCTTTCCCAAAGTACAAAGCGTTTTATCAAAGCTCTGCTCTCAAAAAAGCCGATTGTGACGGTTCATATTGTGCGCCCTCATTAACAAGGTTTCACGCTAGAGCCTTTTCAGAAATGTTCTAGTCTAGGCAGGAGTGATCGACGACTATACCTTATAGTTTAGGAACGACTAACGACGTCTAGGGCTTTTCTGAAAAGGCTCCGTTAAAATGAGGCTTGAATAAGGGTTTTGGTGTACAGATCTTTTGGATGATGAAAGATATCTTGAGCCGGGCCCGCCTCAACAATGTGCCCCTCTTTCATCACAATGATTTTGTGGGCAATGGATTGAACCACTTTTAAGTCGTGGCTAATGAAAAGATAGCTCATTTGGTACTTTTGTTGGAGCTCTTTTAAAAGGTCTAACACACTTACCTGCACGGCTCGATCAAGGGCTGATGTAGGTTCATCAAGAATCAAGACTTTCGGGTTGAGAATAAGAGCCCGAGCAATGGCAATACGTTGACGCTGCCCTCCTGAAAATTCGTGGGGA
Organism: uncultured Alphaproteobacteria bacterium; assembly: GCA_963974885.1. Classification (GTDB taxonomy): domain Bacteria; phylum Pseudomonadota; class Alphaproteobacteria; order Caedimonadales; family UBA9215; genus UBA9215. The sequence goes on along the minus strand of CAXBEY010000001.1, from coordinate 102,200 downwards.
TAGCGATGACGTGTCTCAGGGTCAAGGTGCACCTCTTTCATGGCTTGAACAATCAGCTTATCTTGTTCTTGAGGCGTTTTAGCTGGCCCATGAACTTGAAGACCTTCTCCAATAATTTGTGCAATAGAGAGCCTTGGGTTTAGCGATCCAAAAGGATCTTGGAAAACAATTTGCAGATCTTTTCGTAAAGGACGTATGGCAGAGCCCTTTAATTTTGTAATATCTGTTCCTTGAAGCAAAATATGCCCTGATGTTGCCTGCTGAAGGCGCAAAACAGCCATGGCAAGGGTGCTTTTCCCCGACCCGCTTTCTCCTACAATACCAAGGGTCTCTCCCTGTTTGAGATCAAAGGACACCTTATCAAGAGCTCTGACAAAATCCACAGTTTTCTTAAAAAAGCCCCCTTTAATAGGGAAATGAACGGACAGCTTGTCCGCAATCAAACAGGTATGAGCGGCCTTTGGCAAAGGCACAGCTCTTCCCCGTGGCTCGGCGTTAATCAACTCTTTGGTATAGGCTTGTTTTGGATTTGCAAAGAGCTCTTTTGTGGGCGCTTGTTCAACAAGTTCTCCATGGCGCATAATGGCCATATGATCTGCATGATGCTTCACAACGTTCAGATCATGGGTAATCAACAAAACCGCAAGGTTGTATTTGCGCTGCAACTCTTTAATGAGTTTTAAAATTTGAAGTTGAGTTGTGACATCAAGGGCTGTTGTGGGCTCATCGGCAATCAAAATCTGAGGATTGGCCCCAAGGGCCATGGCAATCATCACACGCTGGCGTTGCCCCCCTGAAAGCTCATGGGGAAAGGACTTCAAACGAGTCACACCATCTGGAAACCCAACGTCTTTCAAGAGCTCTATGATACGGGCTTTTTTTTGCTGTTCCGTTAGGGTTGTATGGAGATCAAGAATCTCTTTGATTTGGCGCTCAAGGGTATGAAGAGGATTCAAAGCCGTTAAGGGTTCTTGAAAGATCATGGCAATATCATTGCCTCTGATGCGTTCTAGCTGTTTATCTTTAAGGGATAAAAGGTCTTGTCCGTTAAAGATGATTTTCCCTGACGGATGAAAGGCTTTTGGATAAGGCAAAAGCTTTAAAATCGCTAGGGACGAAACAGATTTCCCCGACCCGCTTTCCCCGACAAGGGCCAAGGTTTTTCCTTTTTCAAGGCTGAAGCTAATATTTTTAACGGCCTCAATATCACCTTGATCTCCTTTAAAAGAGACACTTAGATTTTCAACGCTCAGCAGCGCTTGCGGCACAGAATTTGAAAGAGGCTTTGAGGTCGGCATCATTAACGCTCCGTCTTACGGGGATCAAAGGCATCACGCACCCCTTCACCAACAAAAATCAACAAGGATAGGGTTACCCCAACTGCCAGAAAAGAAGTAAATCCCAACCAGGGGGCATGGAGGTTATTCTTTCCTTGAGCCAGCATTTCTCCAAGGGACGGAGAACCAGGGGGCAATCCAAAGCCTAGAAAATCAAGGGAGGTTAAGGTCGTAATCGACCCATTTAAAATAAAAGGCAAATAGGTAAGGGCTGCCACCATGGCATTGGGCAACACATGACGGGTCATGGTCATAATATTAGAAACACCCAAGGCTTGGGCGGCTTTTACATAGTCATAGTTTCGAGCTCTCAAAAATTCAGCTCGCACCACAGCAACAAGACTCATCCAGCTAAATAACAACATCAAGCCCAAGAGCCACCAAAAGTTAGGTTCCACAAGGCTGCCCATAATAATTAACAAAAAGAGAATGGGAAGTCCCGACCAGATCTCAATAAAACGTTGAAAGACAAGGTCATAAGTGCCGCCAAAGTAACCTTGGGTCCCTCCGGCAATGACGCCAATCACAGAGCTAAAAAGAGTCAGCACAAGGCCAAAAAGGACAGAAATCCGAAAACCATAAATGAGGCGCGCCATGACATCTCGCCCCTGATCATCGGTACCAAGCCAGTTTTCTGCTGAAGGCGGAGATGGTGCTGGGCTTGGGAGATCATAGTTAATGGTATTATAGCTATAAGGAATCAAAGGCCAGATCATCCAACCGTCTTTTTTTGCAATAAGGTCTTTTAAAAAGGGATCTCGATAAACCGTTTCTGTTTCAAAATCTCCACCAAAGGTCGTTTCAGGATACATCTTGAAAATAGGAACGTAATATTCTCCTTCATAGTGCAAAAGAAGGGGTTTGTCATTGGAAATAAATTCTGCAAATAAAGTGAGGACGAAAAGAATACTGAAAATAACAAGGGAAATATAGCCCCGCTTATTGGCTTTGAAATACTGGATACGTTTTTTTGTCAGGGGCGTTAAAGCCATGATTAACTCCCCGCTCTTTTATCAAAATCAATGCGCGGATCAACAACAGTATAAACAAGGTCCCCAATGATATGGAGCACAAGTCCAATGAGGGTAAAAATATAAAGGGTTGAAAAAACAACAGGGTAATCCCGTGAAATGGCAGATTCAAACCCAAGGAGCCCAATACCATCCAAGGAAAAAATGACCTCAATTAAGAGGGAGCCCGTGAAAAAGATATGTACAACGGCGCTGGGAAAGCCCGCAATCACAATAAGCATGGCATTTCTAAACACATGGCTATAAAGAACATCTTTCTTAGCAACACCTTTTGCCCGCGCTGTTAAGACGTACTGTTTGTTAATTTCTTCAAGGAAAGAGTTTTTCGTCAGCAAGGTCAAGCTGGCAAAACCACTAATCACAAGGGCTGTAACCGGCAAGGTAATATGCCAAAAATAGTCGATAATCTTATGGTACCACGTAAAGCCATCAAAACCATCAGAGGTGAGCCCTCGCAAGGGAAAGAGGTCCCAAAAACTGCCCCCCGCAAAAAGCACAATGAGGAAAATAGCGAACAAAAAGCTGGGCACCGCATACCCAATAATAATGACCGCACTGGTCCATAGATCAAAGGATGTCCCGTCTTTCACGGCTTTTCGGATGCCAAGGGGGATGGAGATAAGATAAATCAGCAGAGTTGACCAAAGCCCTAAAGAAATAGAAACCGGCAGCTTTTCCTTTAAGAGCTCAATGACGGAAATATCTCTAAAATAACTGTCCCCAAAATCAAAGGTGAGGTAGTTTTTAATCATAAGCCAAAAGCGCTCTAAGGGCGGCTTATCAAATCCATACATCTTTTCGATTTGGGCCACAAATTCAGGATCAAGGCCTCTGGCCCCTCGGTATTTACTCTCGCCGCTGGCATACATTGGCTTATCTTGGGAAAACCCCATATCTTGGGCCCCTGTAAACCGTGATGTAGCGCCCACATCGGTGCCTCGAACCTTGGCAATCATTTGTTCAACGGGGCCCCCTGGGGCCGTTTGAATGATGGCGAAATTAATGGTTAGGATACCAAAAAGAGTGGGGATGATGAGGAGAAGGCGTCTTAGAGCGTAAGCTGTCACAGATCACAATACATCTTGTTATTATTTGCTCATAGAATAGCCGAATTGACTCACCTTGTAAGCATAAAAAAACCGCGGTCTAAACCGCGGTTTTTTTTAATTGTAATGCTTTCAATTTTTTTCTGTACTAGGCAGAAGCGACCGACGACTATGTCTTATAGTTTAGGAGCGACTAACGACGTACAGGAATAAAGTGGGAGCATTAGCCTAGAACTTGTAGCCTAGACGTACTTTAAAGTCACCAATACGTGGCTTAGCTTTGTCATCAACTACACCAGCAGAAAGAGTTTTGTTTTGGTAGAAAGAGTAAGTCCATTCTGCACCAATCATCATGTTTTTAGCAACAAGCGTTTCAAAACCAAGACCTGTTACAAAAGCATTAAGACGCTTGCTTTTAGAAACATTATCGGCCAAAAATGGTGCTACATTTCCAGAAACTTTATAATCAAACTTTGCATTTTCCCAACCAAGCTTTACATAAGTCATCCAGTTATTAATGACAACACCAGCGCGGGCAGCCAAACCAAAAGCGTGCTTACGCTTGAAAGATGTTTTCTCTGCAGCATCTTTAGATGTACCATCGTTGTTGCTCAAGTTAGCAGCAGCTTCTGCACCAAGAATAAACATACCAAATTGATGTTGGTAACCTGTGTGCAAACCACCAATAACACCGCTCATACCCATGTCAATAGAGCTATTATTAGGAGCAGCTTCACGGTTATTTATTTCTGCTTTACCAGCACCGTAACCAAAGTTACCACCGATATAAGCACCAGAGAAGTTCGTTGTATCAGCCATTGCAGATGTTGCAACAGCAAGGGCAACAGCAGATGTTGCGATCATGTTTTTAAAAGTCATTTTAATAATCCTTTATTTTCAATAGGAAGCGATCAGTCGCTTGAGGTCTTTTTAGACCCTCCAAAAAAAAGTAGCAATATTATATTGCCTTTTTGGATTGTTTTTTAAGAAGGTGTTGCATAAATAACACATAAGTCATTTGTTATCATCAAATGACTGAAAAATATGAACCTTTTAGGCAAAATTTAAGTTAATTTTTTACTAATAACTTTGTCCCATTTTTGGAAAATTGTCTTTGGGGAAAATTTCTCCATGGATTTTCTTGCCTGGTTTCCTAGCATTTTACCATAGTCAGGTTGAGTCATTAGGCGCACAAGGGCCTTTGCAAAAGCCTCAACATCATCAATGGGGCAAATCAGGCCATTTTCTCCCTGTGTGATAAGCTCAAGATTTCCCCCGCAATCCGATGCAACCACAGGCAACCCAAGAGCCATAGCTTCCCCTAGGGCATTGGGAAAACCTTCAAAACGAGAGGGAAAGCAAAACAGATTTGCCTGTGATATTTTTTCTTGAATATCCTGAACCACCCCTTGAAAGCTTACTTTACCTTGTATGTTTAGGTCTTTTGCGAGAAGCTGTAAGGCATTTTTTTCAGCCCCTTGCCCGTAAAGATCGAGGTGCCAATCAGGGCAGGTTTGAAGGGCTTTTGCAAAGGCCTTTAAGAGAATATCTTGACCTTTTTGGGGGGTTAATCGCCCCACATGGATCAGCTTCTTAATCTCTTTTTTAGACGCAAGTTGACCAGGAACTGAAACTGGATTTGGAATGACATGGAGCCGTCCTTTTAGATAAGGAAAATAAGACGCTATATACTCCCCTTGCACAATCAGCTTTGTGGCAAAAGGATAAAGAAGACGCCTTAAAACAGTGCCCAAGAGGGTAATATTATGATAACGGGGATCAACACGTTCGGAGATCATAAGGGGAATTTTTAAACCCAGGGTTGCCAGCAATGTCACAATATTAATCACGCTCACAAAAGAAATTACATAAGCTGGATTAAGGTCTTTTACTAAGGTTCTTAAGCCCCCTAAAGAGAAAATAAAGCGTTTCACCCATGAGGAGAAGGATGCATTATTACGCTTAAGGTCTCCTAGGGTATGAAGGGTGATTGTTGGAGGAAGGTGATAAAAAGAGATCGATCCCTTGGGACGGAAAATAACAATATGGACATCATGACCTTTCTCATCGGCCCAGTAAGTCGCCAGTTGGGCTAAAACACGCTCTGCCCCACCGGCTTCAAGGGACGAAATAACAAACACAATTTTCATGTTTTTTTCCCCACTTGCTCACCTTCTATAGGAAGCCCTGCAGAAGGGCTAAGCATAGCAGTTTTGCAACCCTGACAGAAAAAAGTAAAGAGAGATCGTGGAAACGTAAGCGTACCTTCAGTACGTGCGTCCCGCGAAAGTCGAGCCTTTGCTTTTTTATCGCCAAAAGAGTCGTCTGCAGAGGTCTCTATTACCTCATCCCACATCTTATAGATTTTCTCTGGAGCAAATTTCTTGATTGATTGGCGCGCAGCCTTTCCTAAGGTTACACGCAGTTCTGCATCTGACATTAAAAGTGACAATTGCTCAGCCAGTTTATCCACATCCCCAACGGGGAAGACAAGGGCATTTTTTTCATGTTCCACAAGTTCTAAATTACCATCACAATTTGACGCAACCACAGGTAACCCAAGGGCCATAGCTTCCGCTAGTGCATTAGAAAATCCTTCATAGTGGGTAGGAAAAGCAAACAAGGATGCCCGCTTTAACTCCTTTTGAATAGGGGAAGAAACGCCCTTTAAAAAAGCGCACTCTTGAAGACTGTGCTTTGCAATTAACTTTTCTAAGTTATCTTTTTCGGGCCCTTCTCCGTAAATCTCAAGGGACCATTTCGGGAATTTTTGAGCAAGGGTAGAAAAAGCCTGAATGAGCTCATAATGCCCTTTATAACAATCAAGACGCCCAACTAACATAATAATAAAAGAGGACTCAATTTTAGAAGCCGCGTCCTTAGGAAATGCCACCGGATTAGAAATCACCGTCGTTTTTTGAGAGAGATAAGGAAAGCAGGAACGAACATAATTCCCCTGCAACACAAGACGAAAAGCCAAAGGGTAAATTAAACGTCGCCCTATGTTCCCTAAAACGCCAATACTATGGCGTCTAGGATCCGTGCGTTCTGAAATCACAACGGGTATGCTAAGACCTAAAGTCGCCAGCAGTATTGCAATATTCATTTCATCAACAAAGGAAATGATCTTATGGGGTTGAAGGTTTTTCAACATGCGCCTCATAGAAAAGAGTCGGCCCAGCACCCGTTTTATTTTACTCAATCCACCTGCCCCCCCTTGATTTAAGCCCAACTGATGCAAGGTAATAGACGGATCTAAGGCGTAAAAAGAAGGGGTATCCTTTGGTTGAAGGGTGATAAGGTGAACATCATGGATCCCCTTACGGGCATAGTGATTGGCCAATTCACTTAAAACGCGCTCAGCCCCACCAGAACTCAAAGCATGTATCATAAAACAAAGGCGCATAGGGCTAATCCAATTTTTCCAGTGATGTTAGAGGAATCGTTATGTTTAAAGGACGATTCATACAATTGAGCAAAAGCTTCACACGGTCTTTATCGCTGAGGGCCTCAATGGTCCCAACATGGTCTTCAAAGGCACCCTCTGTAATACGGATAGTATCCCCCGCTTTAAAAGCATTGGCTAGGGCTCCCATGGCAATAGCGCCCTGCTCTTTTTGTTCTTTTTGTAAGGTTTCAATTATATCGTTGGGCACAAAAAGGGGTCGATGGTCGTCTTGTGTTAAGAGGTGGGAAACGCCCCGGGTCCCGTTAATACGGCGCCATTGATCTTTCTCAAGGTCAAGGCTCACAAAAATATAACCTGGGAAAAGAGGTCTTAAAACCTCTTGGGTTCGGCGTGCATGACGAACTGTCTTGCGATAAAGAGGTAAGAAAGTCTGAAATTCTTGCCGAACCAAATGGGACTCTGCAAGAGTTTCTTTACCAGGTTGGACTTGTGCAACAAACCATTTTTGCATATGGACCTCCCTTTACTTTAATGAGCACCAAAACGATAGAGACGCTTTTCCAGTTCAGGTGTTAAGGGCATCACCATTTTTTCATCACTGCCGCTAATGTGTGTCCCAACATAAACAAGTTCCTCACGCCATTTAGGACCATAAGCCTTTTCTAAATGGAAGTCAGGGAACCTGGGGCCTTTAACCCGTAAAGGACCAAACTGATATTCTTTTAAAGGAAAAACATCTTGAACACGGTAGTACTTGTGGGAAAAATTACGTCTTGCTCGATGATTTGCATGGACAATTAAGCCCTTTTCTTCCTTGGTCGGGTACACATCAATGGTTGGAAAACGCTCGGTCTTTCGACGCACAAACCAAAGGCCATCCATAATTTTAAAACTCTTCTTTTTAGGGCGAACATGGGAGCCTTTGAGCTGATAAATCTTAATACTGGGCCGATCTTGATAAATACCAAGTCCCACAGCTTTAAGATCTGCCTTCAAAGAAAAAAGCTTTTTTGTATCTTTTTCGGTGATAAAAATATCGACATCATCATCATAGGAAATCAGGCCTTCATGGCGCACAGCCCCTAACAATGTGCCGCACGTAATCCAATAATCAATACTATTTTGATCCAAAACTTTGATCAAATCTGCAAAGACATCATACTGCAACCTTGCCGCTTCTTTTGTCATGCTAATCGCTTTAAGGGGATCAGCTTGAATGGCTTCCTTCGTCATATAAGTTCCCTCAAAATAAGGGGACGGTGCATAGGGGTCTTCAAACTCAAGACGTGTTCCAACATACCAGCCCGAAAAAATGGCAAGCCCTAAAATACCTAATTTGAGGATTTTCTTTACTGTTGGTGAAGCCATGAATGGAATCCCTTAAGTTGCTTTTCTCTCATTTATTGACCTTTAAAAGTCTTCCAAAAATCCTTTAGTTTCTTGGAAAAACTTTGTGAGCTCGGACTATTATTATGATCTTTAGAAATCTTATCAAATTCCTTTATAAGGTCTTTTTGTTTGGGGGTCAAATTCACCGGAGTTTCGACATCAACCTTGATATAAAGATCCCCTCGATGCCTTGACTGGCGCATCAAGGTCATCCCTTTTTCCCGTAGACGGAATTGTTTGCCGGATTGGGTTCCCTCCGGAATTTTCACCTTTGTCTTTCCGCCCTCAATGGTTGGGACTTCAATTTCACCACCAACGATGGCTGTTGCCATGGGAATCGTCACTTGAAAGCTAAGGTGTTCTCCTGAACGCTGAAAAAGGCGGTGGGGTTGAAGGGAAATAAAAACATAAAGATCACCAGAAGAGGCTCCATGGAGACCTGCTTCCCCTTCGCCGGTTAAGCGAATACGTGTTCCATCTTCAACACCTGCGGGAACAGAAACTTTTATTTTACGAGGCTTCATTGTGCGCCCTTGGCCATGGCAGGTAACACACGGGTCTTTAATAATTTGCCCCGTTGCTTGGCAAGCCGCGCAAGGACGTTCCATGGTAAAAAAACCTTGCTGCGTTCGTTGAACACCAGCGCCATGACATTGAGGGCACGTTGTCGAACCTGATCCTTTTTTTGCACCACTACCGCCACAGTCATCACAAGAAACAGCAGAACGAATAGAGATGGTTTTTTGAATACCAGAAAAAGCCTCTTCAAGGCTTAGGTCCATATCATAACGCAAATCGTTGCCTTTTTGCGCTTGGGATCGTGAGGAAGAAGCTTGACCACCCCCCATGAAGTCTCCAAACATTTCTTCAAAGATATCGCCAAAACCACCAGCGCCAGCACCATGGAAACCAGATTGAGATCGGCCGCCACCAAAACCACCGGAACCGTCAAAAGCGCCGTGGCCCAATTGATCGTAAGCTGCCCGCTTTTGCGGGTCTTTCAAAATTTCATAAGCTTCATTAAGCTCTTTAAACTTTTTCTCAGCAGAATCATCCCCTTGATTTTGATCAGGGTGATACTTCATGGCTCGTTTTCGATAAGCTTTTTTTAGCTCATCCTCGGAAGCTCCTTTTTGAGTTCCAAGAACCTCATAATAATCACGCTTAGACATGGTAAAATTACCTTATAGAATATAAAGAACCCTTGGTATGACTTTCTTCTCAGTCATACCAAGGGTTTGTTATTAAAAAACCTTAGTTATTGGCTTTTTTTTCATCATTTTCTTCATTAGACGAGTCATCGTCTTTAACGTCTTCATAGTCAGCATCAACGATATCAGCATCCCCTTCTGGTTTTGCCTCATCTCCCTCAGCATTGGCAGCTTCTGCTTCTTGGGCCTGCTTATAAAGAATTTCACCCAACTTCATAGACGCTTGCATAAGGGCATCGGATTTGGATTTGACATCTGCAACATCTAATTCTTCTTGCTCCATGGCCTCTTTCAAAGCTGTCATCGCTTCTTCAATAGCTGTTTTATCAGCTTCTTCAAGCTTGTCACCATGTTCAGAAATTTGCTTTTCCGTTGCATTTACAAGAGCTTCGGCTTGATTTTTCGCCTCAATATTTTCTCTGCGCTTCTTATCTTCTTCCGCATGAACCTCAGCATCTTTCACCATTTTATCAATCTCGGCATCATCCAGACCACCGGAGGCTTGAATACGAATTTGCTGTTCCTTACCAGTGGCTTTATCCTTTGCAGAAACATGCACAATACCGTTCGCATCAATGTCGAAAGTCACTTCAATTTGAGGCACACCACGGGGCGCGGGAGGCAAACCAACAAGGTCAAATTGCCCAAGAATCTTGTTATCTGCAGCCATTTCACGCTCTCCTTGGAAAACACGAATGGTCACAGCAGATTGATTATCATCGGCCGTTGAAAAGGTCTGGCTTTTCTTTGCAGGAATGGTTGTGTTGCGGTCAAGCAAGCGTGTAAACACACCACCAAGAGTTTCAATACCAAGGGATAAAGGCGTCACATCTAAAAGAAGAACGTCTTTCACATCTCCTTGTAAGATACCGCCTTGAATTGCCGCCCCCATGGCAACAACTTCATCAGGGTTCACACCACGGTGAGGTTCGCGACCAAAAATTTCTTGAACGGTTTCAATGATTTTTGGCATACGAGTCATACCGCCAACAAGGATCACTTCATCAATCTCAGACGCCTTAAGACCCGAGTCTTTAATGGCATCCTTACAAGGTTTAACAGTCCGCTTGATGAGGCCTGCAATGATGCTTTCGAGTTTTGAGCGAGATAAGGTCACATTCAGGTGTTTTGGACCAGACGCATCAGCCGTAATAAAAGGCAAGTTTACGTCAGTTTGTTGTGCACTAGATAATTCAATCTTTGCCTTTTCTGCGCCTTCTTTCAAACGTTGCAGAGCAAGGTTATCTTTACGCAGATCAATACCTTGTTCTTTTTTGAATTCATCAGCCAAATAATCAATAATGTGAAGGTCAAAATCTTCACCACCAAGGAACGTGTCACCGTTGGTAGACTTTACTTCAAAAACACCGTCTCCAATTTCAAGAATAGATACATCAAAAGTGCCACCCCCAAGGTCATAAACCGCGATCGTGCCTGTCTTGTTTTTATCAAGGCCATAGGCAAGAGCTGCTGCTGTTGGTTCGTTGATAATACGTAAAATCTCAAGGCCGGCAATCTTACCCGCGTCTTTTGTGGCTTGGCGTTGTGCATCGCTAAAGTACGCTGGGACTGTGACAACTGCTTGGGTTACTTTTTCACCCAAATAAGCTTCCGCAGTTTCCTTCATTTTTTGAAGAATAAAAGCGCTTACTTGACTCGGACTGTAATCCTTGCCATTGGCTTCAACCCAGGCATCATTGCCCTTTGATTTAATAATTTTATAGGGCACAAGGCCAATATCTTTTTGAGTCGCGGGGTCATCGAATGTGCGACCAATAAGGCGCTTAATACCAAAAAGAGTGTTTTCAGGATTGGTCACAGCTTGACGCTTTGCGGCCTGACCAACGAGCTTTTCATCCTCTTTTGTAAAGGCAACCATAGAAGGCGTCGTGCGCATCCCTTCGGCATTTTCAATGATTTTAGCTTCTTTACCATCCATGACGGCAACACAAGAGTTTGTGGTTCCCAAGTCGATTCCAATGACTTTAGACATAATTCTATTCCTTCTTTTGCAAATCTCAAAAGCCCATCAGGCGCTTTTCAAATTCCATTTTCATTAAATAACTTAATTTTGCAAGCCTTTTAGACAGAAGCACGAGCTAAATTAAGTAAGCAGACTCTCAAAGAGCCCTAAGAACCCTCTGCATAATATAGTAATTTAGGTTTTACCCCTGCAAATGACCGGAGGCGCAAGCGACGACGGCTATATTTCATAGCTTAGGAGCGCAGGAACAAACGGTCAGTGCAAAGATAAGTTACTATATTATGCAGAGGGCTACCCTAAGCCTATTATGCCAAAAAATTTAAAATAATGCAAGTTTCTTCACTTTGGCCCGACAATGGGTTAAGTTAATGTCATTACTCCTTCTTTTGATATAAATCTGACATGAGCGACACACCTGACTTAGATATGAATGAGAGCTTTAAGAAAGCCTTGCGCATGATGGATGGCTCGTCCCAAAATATCTTTATCACCGGAAAAGCCGGTACTGGGAAATCAACTCTTTTACAGTACTTCCGAGATCACACTCAAAAATCAATTGCTGTTCTTGCACCAACGGGCGTTGCTGCTGTTAATGTGAAAGGGCAAACCATCCACTCCTTCTTTCGCTTTAAGCCTGATGTCACCGTGGGGTCCATAAAAAAGAAAAAAGCCCCAAGCGATGGGAAAAAGAACATGTACCAACGCCTTGATACCCTCATTATTGATGAAATTTCCATGGTGCGCGCAGATCTTATGGACTGCATGGATCGCTTTTTGCGTTTAAATGGACGGGATCCAAGTCAGCCCTTTGGGGGCTTGCAAGTGATTTTCTTTGGTGACCTTTATCAACTAGCCCCCGTTGTCTCTAACCAAGCCCGAGAAATTTTCCAAAGCCATTATAAAAGCCCTTATTTCTTTAGTGCCAACGTCTTTGAGGACATAGAGTTAACCCTCCTTGAACTTGAACAAATCTACCGCCAAAAAGACACAAGTTTTATCGAGATTCTTAATGCCATTCGCAATAATACGATCACCCAGGGGCAGCTTGATAGTCTCAATACCCGTCATACACCTCATGTTAAGCCAACCAATGAAGGCCTTTCCGTTTTTCTCACGCCCACCAACAAAGCTGCTCAAGCCATTAATGAGGAACAACTAGAGTGCCTTGAGGGAAAATATTACGCCTTTGAAGGGACAACATCGGGAAGTTTTGACAACGGGCATTTACCAGCATCAAAGACCCTTCAGCTCAAAATTGGATGTCAAGTCATGATACTTAATAATGACCCCAAACAACGGTGGATTAATGGCACCATGGCGCGGGTTTTACGTATTTTTCAGGATTCAGACGACTATGAAACCATCGTTCAAGTCGAACTTGAAAACGGCCGAAAAGCTAATGTCACGCCCTATAAGTGGGAGCTTTATAAATACAAACTAAAGCACGAGAGTATTGTTTCAGAGGTTGCTGGAAGTTTTACCCAATATCCCCTCACCCTTGCATGGGGCATTACCATCCATAAGAGCCAAGGCAAAACCTTCGAGCAAGCGGTCATTGACCTTGGTCACAATGTATTTTCCTCAGGTCAAACCTATGTCGCATTGAGCCGTTGCACCTCCCTTGACGGGTTGACTCTTCGCCAACCTATTTTAAAAAAACATATCTGGACAGACCAGAGAGTGGTTGATTTCCTCACCAACCACCAATATGAAAGTGCCAATAAAGCGTTGAGTGTAAATGATAAAATGTACATATTGGGGCAGGCTGTAGAGCAAAACAGAGACCTTTCCATTACCTACCTACAAAACAATGGCATTAAAACCACCCGCACCATAGAGCCTCAAGATGTGGGAGAGATGACCTATAAAGGCCAACCCTATCAAGGGGTTAAAGCCTATTGTTACTTGGGTGAGAAGCAAATGATTTTTCAAGTCAATCAAATCCTTGATATTAAAGAAGTCCGATAAAAAGAGTTTTTTTCTGAAAAAATGATTTTTTTATCGACAGCTCTCGGCAGTTTTGCTAAACAGAAGATACATTTCCCCCTTACGTTTTGGGGCGCTTAGCTCAGTTGGTAGAGCAGCTGACTCTTAATCAGCGGGTCACAGGTTCGAACCCTGTAGCGCCCACCACTAACCCCAACGGTTTGCGGGTTTTTCCAAAAGATACCAAAACATCTCCGGAAGCATATTGGAAGCACACGAAAGAAATTCGTTTTACTATCAAATAACTCTTCTACTTTATTTTTTTTAATTTGATATAGTCAATTACCTTTAATCTTCTTTCCCGATAAAAATTCTTCTCAGAGGTGTTCTTTTCTCAACTTCTTCAGGGTTTTCTCTGAAGGGAACTAATAATTTTGATCTTGCCTCTACTTGAGCATCTGAAAATTGCGTTATTTTTCAGCCTCTAATTGACGTTTTACATCATCAGGTGAGCCGGTTTTGCGGGCGAACAAATCATAAGCAACAGGAATGATAAAGAGCGTAAAGAGGATGCTGGCAGAGACACCAGAAAAAATGACGATACCAATGGCGCGCCTTGTTTCTGCTCCTGGACCAAAGGCAAAAATCAGGGGCAGAGATCCCGCAATAGTCGTAATGCCTGTCATGATAATGGGCCGTAATCGAGCCAAACAAGCTTGCCTTAAGGCTTTTGAAAACTCTATGCCGTCATTTCGGAGTTGATTCGCGAATTCAACAATGAGAATGCCATTCTTGGCAGACAACCCCATCAAAATAATAAGACTAACTTGGGTGTATATGTTTAAGGTTCCATTGGTGATCCAAATCCCCAAAAGAGCACCTGTGAGAGATAAGGGAACCGTTAAAACAATCACAAAGGGGTGGATGTAACTTTCGAATTGTGCAGCCAAAACCAAAAAGACCACAATGAAGCCCAATAGGAAAATAAAGAGAATAGAGGATTGAGCGGACTGAAAATCCAATGATTCTCCTTTGTAATCAATAACAACGGACTCTGGGAGGTGCTCTTTAGCAAGGTTTCGCAAGTGCTCAAGGGCTGCGCCGAGGGTTAAGCCATCAGCAAGGCTCGCCTCGAGGGTGATGGCGCGAACGCGGTTATAGCGATTCAATGTTTTGCTATCGGCAAATTCTTCTAGGGTGACGAGGTTAGAGAGGGGGATTAATTGCTGGGTTGTAGAGGATCTCACATAAATATTACCGATGTCTCGTAAGTTTGATTTGAGGCTTTTTTCAGCTTCGAGGATAACATCATAATTCTCTCCGTCTTCAATATAGGTTGTAATGCGCCTTGACCCTAAAAGAGTTTCCAAGGTACGGCTGATGCTTTGAACGCTCACCCCTAAATCAGCCGATCGGTCCCGATTCACTGTGACGAGGACTTGGGGTTGTGTTTCTTTGTAATCGGAATTAAGGTCGGTTAAACCAGGATTTGTCTTTTGAAGTTTTGCCAGAAGAATATCCCGATAGGACGCAAGCTCTTTATAGGTGCCGCCGCCGATCACAAATTGTACCGGTTTTTGGATACGTCCGCCAAACCCTTGCCGCATCACGGGAAAAGCCCGCACACCGGGAAGGTTGGAAAGGTTTCTGGCGATTTCCCCCATAATATGGAACGCACTTCGCCTCTCTCCCCAAGGTTTCAGAACACCAATAACAATGCCATCATTAAAGGTCGAGGTTGATCCAAACCCTGCAGGAGTCCTCACAAGAAGGCGATCCATCTCTCCTTTTGTGACATAGGGCATAAGTCTTTTTTCAATCTCTGTCATATAGGCTGCAGTGTAAGCGTAGCTTGCGCCTTCTTGAGCTGAGACAAATAGGAAAAAGGCCCCCCGATCTTCTTTGGGCGTATACTCCTTGGGGATAACTAAGAGTAGAAAAACAGAGCCACCAACAATGCAGAGACTTAAAAAGCCGATGATAGCCTTGTGAGCCAAAGCTTTATTCAGACCTTTCTCATAGGCCTTACTTACCTTTTTGAAAAAAGAAGGCGGGGAACGCTTTGAATCTGCTTTCAGGGTGCGAGGTTTGAGTAACTTAGAAGCCATCATGGGACACAGAGAGAGGGCGATAAAGGTTGAAAAGGAAACGGCTGCTGCAAGGGTAATGGAGAACTCTGTGAAAAGCCGCCCGAGGTCACCCTTTAGAAAAATGATAGGAATAAAAACAGCAATCAGAACAATGGTGGTCGAAAGGACCGCAAAGTGGACTTGGCGTGTGCCATAGTAGGCCGCAACAAGAGGGGTTTCTCCTTCATTGATGCGCCTTGAAATATTTTCAAGCACAACAATAGCGTCATCAACAACCAAGCCAATGGCCAGAACAAGCCCCAGCAACGTTAGAATGTTCAATGAAAAACCGGCCGGATAGAGGACAATAAAGGTCGCGATCAAAGAAATAGGAACTGTCAGTGCTGGAATGAGCATGGCAGACACATTTCTTAGGAACATAAAAATAACGAGGGTGACAAGCAGTAAGGAAAAGAAGAGTGTTTTGTAAACTTCTGAAATGGCTCCGTCCACAAAGACTGACGTGTCATAGGAATTGATAAGCCTCATTCCTTCCGGCAGGTCAGCTTGTAGCTTTTCACTAAGGTCAAGGGTCGCTTTTGCCACATTAATGGTATTTGCTTTGGATTGCTTGATAATACCAAGGCCAATCATGGGTTGACCATTGCCACGGAAAAAAGTCCTCTTTTCAACAGCGGCTTTTTCTACACGGGCCACATCTCCCAAACGTATAAGATAATTGTCTTTGCGGGAAATGACGAGGTTTTCAAAATCGTCAGGTGCCGCATAAAGGCGTTTGATACGGGCGGTGAATTGAACATCTGTTGATTCAATACTGCCGGCAGGGAGCTCAACATTTTCACGGCGTAAAGCTGCCTCAATATCGGCAATAGTTAAACCGCGGGCAGCGAGTTTCTGACGATCTGCCCAAATGCGCATCGAGTACTCAAGTCCCCCACCAATACGCACACGTGCAACACCCGGTAGGACAGAAAAACGGTCCTGTAGATAGCGGCGCGCATAGTCCGTTAGCTCAAGGGTAGAAAGCCGATCACTCACAAGGTTCAACCATAGGATCACATCGTCACTGGCATCAGCCTTTTGGATATCAGGAGGATCAGCTTCTTTGGGCAGGTCATCAAGGACTCCGGCAACACGGTCTCTGATATCGTTGGCAGCCCCATCAATGTCACGGTTGATATCAAACTCAACGGTAATACGAGAGCGACCATCGGAGGAAGCAGATTCAATAAACTTAATCCCCTCAATACCTGAAATCCGATCCTCAATTAATTGTGTGACACGTGTTTCAATAATAGCAGCCGAGGCACCTTTATAATCCGTACTTATGGAGACAATGGGAGGGTCAATATCAGGATACTCGCGCAAAGAAATTTTCTGAAAGGAGACAATACCAAAGGCAATGAGGAGCAGGGAAAGAACAGAGGCAAGAACAGGTCTCTTAATGCAAATATCAGATAGGGTCATGGGGCCTTCTCACTTTTTGTAAGGCCTTTATTTCTTTCTGGGTTTCTGGGTGGAGCAATTCTTTTTGAGGGGAAACCTTTGTCCCACCACGGATTTTAAAGTGTCCCTCAGTCACGATGTGTTGTGTTTCTTTTAAGCCTGTTAAAACTTCGACTTTATCTTTTATACGGCTGCCGATTGTAATAGGCGTACGTTTAACAATCTGAGTTTTCGGGTCAAAAAGAAACACAAAGCTTTTCTTTCCTTCTTGGAGAATTGATTTTTCAGGGATTAGGAGGGTTGATCTTGGGGAAGATTCTATAATAATGTTCACAATCATTCCTGGTTTTAAAAGATGATCTTCATTAGAGATAAGGGCTCTGATCACAACTGTTCTGGTGTTTGGATTCACGGTTGTATCTATGGTTTTAATCACACCATTGAGGAGAGTTTCGGGGTAAGCCTCAACGGAAGCCTTAAGGGTTTGGCCTTCCTTCAGATCTTTAAGGTATAAATCAGGTACGTCGAAATCAATTTTAAGGGAGGAAATTTCAGACAGCGTTGCAATGCGATCTCCGGGTTGTACAAGAGCCCCAAGGCTAATATCGCTCAGGCCAATAACACCATCAAAGGGGGCAATTAATGTTAGATCCCTTATATGGGATTTCAGAATATTAATGCGCGCTTCAGCTTCTAATAAATCAGTTTTGCGTTCCTTAAAAAGGGCATCGGAAATATTCTTAGATTTCCTCAGGCCTTTTGCTCGATTTAAGGCCTCTTTTGTTTCGGAAAGTAACGCTCGTGCAGAGTCTAAGGCTGCTTGTTCTTCTCGTTGGTTCAAGCGCAAAAGAATATCACCTTTGTGAACGAGGGTGCCCTCCTTAAAGAGAATTTCAGATACTTTTTCCGTTGTGTTAGGCGTCAGGATAATAGTATTCAAGGCTTTTGTTGTACCAATGGCCTCAAGGGGCGTGTGTATGGTTTGCGAGGTGACCGTTTCAATAATCACAGAAGGCACATAGGCAGTTGGGCGTTTTGTTAGCCCAATCGTTGGGCACAAAACCAGGACAGAGAAGATAAGAGTTCTATAAAAATATGCCATTTTGCCCTGCTTTTTTTTCGCCTTCTGTCTTATAAAGTTTACAGGGCATTTTCAAAAGCTAAAAGAAAAAACGAAAAAAGAAACTCCTTGCAAGGGTCTCAATGTGATTCTCATAAAAAAGTTATATAATATTTTTAATAAATTGGGGAGTTTTTCTAAAAAATTCCACCCCTTTTGCAGAGGTTCCTATAGATCCCGCCAATTGTTTTGAATAGCCATGAATTCTTTGCTGGTTCCCTTCCTTATTTCCTGAAGAAACTGGTCAGAAATATCCGTACCCAGCAAACAACTTGTGCCTTTACGATTTATAGAAACGTCCATTCCAAAGAAAACAACGTGGGCATGTAGCTGTAAATGATGGGTTTTGAGACGAGTGCCTTCGCCAATGCCATTTGCCGTAAAAAATTGTTCATTCCAATCCAAATCACTTTCTTTAATCCCCCAAGTCTCAAGCAAAGAAAAGGGAAGACACGTATGTGTTGCACCCGTATCATAAACAAACCTGATAGCATTTTTATAGCTTTTTCCCTTCAAGGAAAAAGATAGATTTGCGTACATAATATGAGATCTATCGTGTAAAACAGCTGGTATCATTGCATAACGATGTGCCATAAAACCATGACGCCCAGAGGCTAGATAATCAGGAAGTTTGAGATCGATAAGGTTATGGGCATAAACGGAAAATTTTAAATGTGTCAAAACAGAACGTTTCCATGTTTCGTGAGCTGCTAAATGGAGCATGTGAGCGTGCTCCTTCTTTCCTCCTTGAAAAGAATCTTTTATATCCTTTGACTTAAAATCAATGGCTTTATAATGGCTGACCTCTCGGAAAAAAATCTTGAGTTTTCCGTGTGTTTCTACTAAAGAATCATACTGCTTAGCCGCCGCGCTGTGACCTTCTTTCACTTGAATCATAAAGGAGCCTAACTGGGTGCGTGTATATTTAATTTGAGCAGTAAAATCTGAATGGTTCGTTAAGGAAAAATCATTGTATTCTTCAGGGTAATACCCGTCGAGAACGCGCACTGCAACATCGTCTCTCATTTCTGGATGCATCACTTGAGTTTTCTGGCCCTTGAGACGTCTATCAAGATAGGCTTCAACAGCAGCAAGGCTATCAGAGTAATCTTGCAATTTTACCCGTGCCTCTCTTTCAAATTGACTCTCTGAAAGGTCAGAAGCTTGTGAATAGGCTGGTATTATGAGGAAGAGAGAGAGTAAAAAAATTTTATACTTCATAAATAAGTCCATTTTTTTCAATGTTACACCTTTAAGAAATAACATTTTCTTAACTAATAGTCAATATTTTCATCAAATGGGTATTTTTAATAGAAGGAGTGGGTCTAAGAACGACCAAAAAGGCGTTCGATATCCTTTTTTTTGAGTTCTACATAAGTCGGGCGGCCATGGTTACATTGGCCCGAATAGGGTGTTGCCTCCATTTGGCGCAAAAGCTCGTTCATTTCTTGAAGGGACAACCGGCGGCCAGCTCGGATACTACCGTGACAAGCCATGGTCCCCAGGATATTATCGATGGTTTCTTTCAGTTTTGCGCTAGACCCTATTTCATCAAGGTCATCCACAATATCTAGGATAAGAGCTTTGATGTCACTTTGCCCTAAAAGCGCTGGTATTTCTCTGACAACAATAGCGTTCCCGCCAAAGCTCTCAATCACCAAGCCAAGGGCCTCAAGGTCCGATGAGATTTCAAGAATTTTATGGTACTGATTTCCTTGGAGCTCAATAACTTCTGGAATAAGCAACCCTTGACGACGAATGCCTTTTTCAGCCATCTGGGTTTTTAGCCCTTCATATACAAGGCGTTCGTGAACCGCATGTTGATCCACAATGACAACCCCATCTTGAGATTCAGCAATCACATAGGTATCATGAAGTTGAGCCCGCGCAAGTCCCAAAGGATAAGCTGAAAAATCATCCTGCTCAGGGGTTTGAGAGAGGTCTTGATCAGGCAAGAAATCATTTTCTAAGGCTTGTTTAAGGGCAAAAGAGGCTCCTTCTGCTAGGCCGTATGAGGGGGCCCGCGAAGAGGTAGGTGCCTGAGCAGAAAAGGCAAAATTTCGAGCGCCCACACTTGGATTTGATGGCCGGTTCATATTAGCATTAGCAAAGGTTTTAAGACCTTGGGAAAAACTCGACGATGTTCCACCTTGTCTCTGGGATGTAGAATGCAAAGTTAACGTTGGTTGATGAGGGGTTGGCCCTACTTTAAAGGAGGATAACGCTTCATCTGCAATGGTGGTAGATGCGCGAAAACCTGAGTGTTGCAAGGCATTTTTAAGGGCACTCACGATAATACTGCGTACCTTCCCTGGCTCTCTAAAACGCACCTCCGTTTTAGCTGGATGCACATTCATATCTACGGCTTCAGGTTTCAATTCTAAGAACAAACACACCAAAGGGAAACGATCTCGGGCAAGGTAATCCGCGTAGGCAACCTTGACCCCGTGGTTAAGGATTTTATCTTTTACAGGACGTCCATTCACAAAAAGAAATTGATACTGGGCATTGGCTCGATTTAAAGTTGGCAGCCCCGCAAACCCCGTCAAACGAAAGTCTTCTTGCTCAAGGTCAATGGCCACAGCATTTTCCGTAAAGTCAGATCCCATGATATCACCAAGGCGCTTTAGCGCCGCATCCTCATCGTCAACGGACTGTGCCCCACAATGGAGCAGTGTCTTTTTCTCGTCTTTAAAGAGAAAGGCAACATAAGGGTTGGCCATGGCAAGGCGCTTTAAGGCATCTAAAGCATGGGTGATTTCCGTATGGGGGGCTTTAAGGAATTTCAACCGTGCAGGCGTTGCAAAGAAAAGATCACTGACCTCAACCTTTGTGCCGTGGGCAAGGGAAGCCGGCTCGAGATCCTTTTGAGCTCCACCTTCAATGGTTAAAGCCCATGCATGATTTTCTCTGTCTTGATCATGATTTTCTTGATCAAATGCCTGGTCTTCATCTCTGTATTTTGTTGTGATTTTTAATCGCGCAACAGACCCAATGGAAGGAAGAGCTTCTCCCCGAAAACCAAGGGTTTTAATATCAAATAAATTCTCGTCTGAAAGCTTTGACGTCGCATGGCGTTGCACACAAAGGGTAAGGTCTTCTTTTGTCATGCCGCACCCATTATCAACAATAGATAAATAGCTTCGCCCCCCATCACGTACAGAAATCTCAATGGAAGTTGCCCCTGCATCAAGGCTGTTTTCTACCAGTTCTTTAATGGCAGACGCGGGGCGTTCAAGAACTTCACCAGCCGCAATTTGATTGATCAAGGTAGGGGGCAGTAAACGTATGGACATCGCGTAAATACTCTTATTTAGGAGGCTTGTTTCTCAGCTAGATAATCACGTGTTAAGCGCTTGCTCTCTTCTACGCCTGGCTGATCAAATGCATCAAGACTAAGGAGCTCGGCCGTCAAAATAGTTTCCAACATAAAGTGTGCTAACAAATTGCCCAACACGGTTTCATCAAGTTTTTTAAACGCAATGGCGCGAAGGGGGCGGCCGACTTTAATCAGGGAATCAATGGTTGCTCTTGCTTCTGCATATAAAAGATCACCCATGGTTTTATCTTCAAGATAAGAAAGCTTTGCATCCGTATAAACATAGGCATTAGGCACGAGACCTTTTTTCCGTGAATCTTCCACTAAAAAGGTATAGGTCTTATCGTTTGGACCATCGTTATAAAGCTGGAGTTGAGAATGTTGATCCACAGTGCCAAGGGCTGGAACAGGTGTTGACCCTTTTCCTTTCTTACCAAGACTCTCACCCCATAGTTGAGCATGCCACTGAGCAAAAGAAGTAAGGCGGTCTACATAGGGCATCATCACAGCAATAGGTTTAGAATTTTCCATGGCTTGAAACGCAAAAAGAGAGCCTTCAAGGGCGGGGTGATTTAGCAAGTTATTGTTGATATCTTTTTGAAAATCTGCCACGTAAGATTTGGCAGCCCTGTGAAGAGCTCTGATATCAACCCCCATCAAAGCTGCTGGCAAAAGACCTACGTTGGAAAAAACAGAAAAGCGACCGCCAATTTCTTTGTGGTGATTGAGGGGGGTAATGAGATAGGTTTCAGCCAACTGGGTCAGGGGCGAATCTTTATTTTCTGTGAGGATTTCAAAGTGCTTTTTAACATCCATCCCCTTTATTTCAAGGGCCTTCATAAGGCAAAGGGTCTGGCAAAGAGTCTCGGCTGTTGAACCAGATTTAGACACAGAAATAAAGCAGGTTCGTTCTAAGTCAAGGCTTTCTAACATCTGCTCAATTGTATGAGAATCCACATTATTGAGAAAGTGAACGTGGTGCTTTTGATTGCCAAAAGGATTATTTTTTAGATCACACAGAGTTTTCGCTCCAAGGGACGACCCCCCTGTGCCCAAAACAACAAAGTGCTTAAACCCCTCCTTTAACGCATTTGCTTTCTCTTCTACCTGAGACAGCAGAGCCTCATCCCCTAAGATATTAAAAAACGCATAGGCCTGTTTCTCTAACTTTTCTTGAACACACCGCAAGGGAGCTTTTGGAAAAGACGGTAGAGAAACAGCTTGATAAGAAAAAGTTAGCTGGCTCATTGCGTTAGGTCCTTTTCCGGATTACCAACG
Source organism: uncultured Alphaproteobacteria bacterium (assembly GCA_963974885.1). GTDB lineage: Bacteria > Pseudomonadota > Alphaproteobacteria > Caedimonadales > UBA9215 > UBA9215. Next base: position 79,614 of record CAXBEY010000001.1, on the reverse strand, counting down.
ACAAAAAAAGTTAGTTTCTGCAAGTCAAAGAAGCCCTTAATAAAAGTATTCACCTCATCAATTCGAAGGGCATTAATTTTCCCAGATCGTTCATTGAGATAGGAAGCGGGGTAATTAATTTCTTGATAGGTCAGGAGTTGCCCCGCAATGGCGCTAGTAGAAGAAAGACGGAGAATAAAGGATCCAATGGCTGCTTTTTTCGCATCTTTGAGTTCCTGCTCTGTGACTCCAAAAGAAGCCAAAGTTGCAAATTCCTTTTTAATGCGTGTTAAGGCATCATCAATTTTTGCATTCTCACTTCCCACGAAACCACCAAGGGAGGCCGCTTCTTTTTTGAGGCTCAAAAAACTTTGCACCACATAGGCCAGGCCATTTTTTTCACGCACTTCCTGCACAAGTCGTGAGTTAAATCCGGAGCCAAAAATATAACTAACCAATGACAACATCATATAGTTTTTATGATCGGTATTGAGGCCCGGATGATAAAATAGGCTCACACTTTGAGGAATGGTTTGTTGGGTAACCGTGGTCTCACCTGAATAGGTAACATCATGCTTTGGTAAAGGTTTTCCCATTGCCGTCAAAGGAAGATCGGCAAACACAGAGTCCACTAACTCAATCACATCATTCGTTGATAAGTTACCACAAATGGCAATTTTCAAGTTAGATCGTGCTAAATTGCCTTTTAAAAAATCTCTAATATCATCGGTGGAAATTTCCTTTAGACTTTCAAGTGTCCCCTCTCCAGAACGCTCATAGGGATGCCCTTCATAAAGCACTTTTCGAGCAGACTCCCCAAGGATATAATTAGGTTCCTTGAGGTTAGCTTGAAGAGAGGAAAGCGCTTGTTGGCGTAAAATTTCAAGGCGGTCCTCTGGAAGGTGTGCCTTATAAAGCACCTCTTTTAAAAGAGCCATAGCTTCTTTTTTTGTCCGCAGAGTTGTTTTAAAACCCCCTCTAAAATAATCAGCATCAGCACTAAAAGCAATCCCAACACCAAGCTCTGCCAGCTTTTCAGAAAAAGCATTAGCCTCCAGTTTCCCAGCCCCTTCTGTCATAAGAGCCGCAGACATCATGGCAAGGCCTGCTTTTTCCGCCGCATTATGGGCACTACCTGCATTCTCAAAACTAAAAGCCATAGAAATTACCGGCACAGTCTTATCGGGTGCAAACCAAACCTTAAGGCCTTTAGGCGTTGTAAGCTGATGAATCTCAAGGGCGCTTAAGGGCGTCAAAGTACTTAAAAAAACAGTAAGACAAAGAGCAGAAAAAGAGGCTTTTGCAGAGCTTCCTAGAGAGGAAAAGACTTTAGGCATGCTTGGCTCCTTTTCGCGTTGTGGTATTTTTTGCTTTTATAAGAGGTTTCTTTTTAAAGGGGGGCTTTTTCGGAGGCATGATTTTTTTAGGCCTGCTAACTTTCTTTTGAGCCACTTCTTTAACAGCGGCCTTAGGCTTTTCTATGACTTCTTTTTCTTGAGGCTTTTCAATATCTCCCTTTTCAAGGAGCCCAGGTGCTTCCATTTTCTCAGGCAACAAATAGCCAAAAACATAATATTGCGGCGCAAGATGAGCTTTTAACGCCCCATTCACATCCTCAAGTTTGAGAGCTTTTGTTGTTTCTGGCCATGTTTCAATTTGCTCAAGGGGAATATTTTTAATGAGAGGAGCCACAAGATGGTTAGCCCCACCCAGCAGTGAATCCTTTAAGTAATCAAGGGTAGATAAAGTTTGTGTTTTGAATTTTTCAAGCTGGGCACTGGTAAATCCCTGATCAATAATTTTTTTGATTTCTTCTTGAATGACTTTTTTAAGAGCCTCCGGGGGAATACCAGGGGCCCCTTGGGCGGCAATGGTGATCATCGCCTCATCTACTTTATAAGGATTATACCCCATAGAAAAAGACGTGGCGACCTTAAGGTCTTCAACCAAGCGACGATAAAGAAGACCCGTTGCAGAATTACTTAAGCCATAAATGGCAAGATCAAGAGCGTCTGCTGGTGTTGGGTTTTCTGGATCATAGGTCGGAGCCGGCACCATCATCACAACGGAAGGATGAGCAACACGATCTGAAACCTTGGTCACTTGAATGATGCTGGTCAGTGCTGGCTCTTGAACACGTTTACGGGGCGGTTGCTTTGAGGGGGCGATGCCACCATAGTATTTTTCAACAAGCTCCTTGGCTTTTTGCAAGGTAAGATCACCACTCAAAATAATAAAGGCATTATCCGGCGCATAAAAACGCCTGTGGAAGTTTTTAACATCTTGGGGCGTATAGGCCTTAATTTCATGGCGCCATCCAATGGGCATGGTTCCATAAGGGTGATGACGGAAATAAGCTCCATAAAGATCTCGGTAAAATTGCATCATGGGATTATTACCCATACGCATATTTTCCTCTTCTAAAACCACTTGAATTTCAGGCGTTGTATCCTTTAAACGGACCGGAAGATCCATCATTCTTGAGGCTTCTAGTTTCATAAAATGCTCAAGATGCGCCCGTGGCACAATCTCGTAATAAGATGTTACATCAAAGTCAGTTGACGCATTCACAGATCCGCCAATTTTATTCACATCCCCCATGAGGCGCTCTGGTGCAGATCCTTTAGGGCCTTTAAACATCATGTGTTCCATAAAATGGGCGAGGCCTGATTTTCCAAGGGGATCGTCAGCACTTCCCACACGATACACAACCATATGGGAGACAACGGGAACACGATGATTTTCGATCAAGTAAACTTTCAAGCCATTTGTTAACGTAAAAGTTTGTGCATTATAGAGCTTTTCACCATGGCCCAACTGAGGGAAAAGCAATCCAATACATAAGGCTAAAAATACTAATTTAATCGACTTTTTCATTATAGTTCTTACCCATTATGACGTTTGTTTTCTGCAATAGGGTCAATAACATCACCGATTTTTTGAGAGCTCTTATCTTTCCAAAAAGCCAAGGCTTCACCGGGCGCTTTTTCGGTATCTTTTGAAAGTACGCTATCTTGAGCAAGCTTCTCGCGAATCGTGGAATCTTTTCCCTGCCTTGAACCTTGCGTTGACGCTTGAGCCAACAAATTCTTTTCTGCAGCTGACCGTGTTGTATTGGCCGCCTGATCTCCTAAAAGAGCTTCTTTAGCTCTCTCGGAAGGAGCAACCTCCGCTGGTGCTGGGGCATTTGGCAGGGGAGGGCGAAGCTTATAATCTGGCGGAACGGACAAAGGGTCGCGATCAGCCACTTGAAATTCATCAACTTGAGTGCGCTTAAGACCAAGGGCCTGGCGCGTTTGTTCGCACCCTGTTGTTGATAGAGCAAGCCCAATTAAAACAGGCACAAATAGTTTACGCATTTTTATCTCCTTTAAATGATTCAATGACTATGAGGATAACACCAATTGTGATAAATGTATCGGCCAGATTAAAGGCTGGCCATGAAAAAGTGCCATAGTAAAAATGAAGAAAATCTACCACCGCACCAAAGCGCACACGGTCCACTAAATTTCCAATGGCTCCTCCAATAATAAAACCAAGGCCTGAAGCTAACCAATAGTTACGCGCTTTTAAGAGCCAGACAAAAAAGAATAAGCTAATAGCAGAAGACAACCCAATTAAGACATAGGTTCCTGTCAGGCCATAGGAATTAAAAAGGCTAAAACTCACCCCCGTATTCCACGCTAACACATAATTAAAAAAAGAGGTCACGGGGATAACCGTCGGTGGATTCATAAGGTCTGTTAAGACATACCACTTGCTAGCCTGGTCCAGCACAGCACTCAAGACAATAAGAATAAGTCCCCAGAAGATTGGTTTTTTTGAATACATTTTCACCATTCTAACTTGCCTCTTTTAATGTATTCACAACGCTAGCGCACCTAGAACACACATCAGGATGCTCTGGGTTTTGCCCTACCTCGGGCAAGACTTTCCAGCACCGCTCACACTTAGCATCCTCTGCTTTTTGAACAACAACGGTTAAGTTTCTATCACAATAACCTTCCTGCGTGGCTTCTTCCTGTTTGATATCCAATTGGGATACAATGGTAAGTGCTGCAAAATCAATGGAACGGTCAAGTTGGTTTTTAGGATCATAAACCGTAACGATCGCTTGAAGGCTTGACCCAATAACGCCGTCTTTTCGCGCAATTTCAAGGGCCGCTGTTATAACCGAACGTTGCTCACGCCCTCTTTCAAATCCCTCAACCAAGGCAGGAGCATTCCAGCAGGAATCAAAAGCAGGCAAATCAGATAAATGGATGGATTCTGCCTCAGGATAACGAGACAACCACGCTTCTTCTGCTGTAAAAGGCAAAACAGGGGCAAGCCAATGACTTAAGGCCTTAAACACATGGCTCATAACCATCAACGCGCCACGACGTTTCACATCATCTTCCCCATCACAATATAGGGTGTCCTTACGAATATCGAAATAAAAGGCCGACAGATCAACGCTACAAAAAGTGTGAAGCATGCTATAAAAACTTTGAAAGTCGATTTCTTCAAGGCTGCGGTCAAATTCTTTTTGAACCTCGTTCAAGCGATGCAAAACCCACTTTTCAAGATCGGGAAGCTGACAATAGTCTACGTCATGCTCAGAGTTATGAGCACTCAACGCCCCCAAAAGATAACGCAGTGTGTTGCGATAACGGCGATAAATATCCTGTTGGTGTTTGAGAATTTCGGGCCCAATACGCAAATCATCGGTGTAATCACAACTCACAACCCAAAGCCTCAGAATTTCAACACCCATCTCCTTAGCAACTTCCATAGGAGACATGGTATTACCCAAGGACTTGGACATTTTATGACCCTTGGCATCCACGGTAAATCCATGGGTTGCAACAGCCTTAAACGGGGCATCGCCTCGGGTACCACAGCCGACCAAAAGGGACGACTGGAACCAACCTCGGTGTTGGTCAGACCCTTCAAGGTAAAGGTCAGCTGGTCGCCTCAAATCAGAGCGTCCTTCAAGGACAAAGCCTTGGGTAGCGCCGGATTCAAACCACACATCCAAGATGTCTTTGCACGGTGTATAGTCGTCGCTCTTGTACTCGGGGCTCAAAAAACGGCTATGATCATCTTGAAACCATGAATCACATCCCTCTTCTTGGAAAATCTTAAGAATCCGCTCATTCACCCCTTGATCTTGAAGGATCTCGCCTGTTTTCTTGTGGGTATAAAGAGTGATGGGAACACCCCACGCTCTCTGGCGCGAAAGACACCAATCGGGGCGATCTTTAATCATGCCTCGAATGCGGTTTTCACCTTGGCTTGGAATCCATTTTGTTTCTTTAATGGCGGATAAAGCGCGATCTCTCAAACCGTCGTGATCCATACTGATGAACCATTGTGGCGTTGTTCTGAAAATAAGCGGCGCCTTTGAACGCCAAGAATGAGGATAGCTGTGTGTAATCACAGATTCATGGAGCAGACTCTTTGTCTCACGTAAAAGAGTCTGCACGAGGGGATCTGCTTTAAAGACATGGGTCCCTGAAAAATACTTCACACTATCGGCATAAAGGGCCTCATCGGTGATGGTATCAGCGATCTCAAGGTCAAACTTTTTACCAAGCTCAAAGTCATCGGCACCATGACCCGGTGCCGTGTGGACAAGGCCTGTTCCAGCCTCGGTTGTGACATGATGACCTGCAATGAGGGGTACATCAAAATCGTAACCTTGCTTCACAAAAGGGTGGGCACAAAGGGTCCCCTCAAGGGCACTCCCTTTAAAGTTTTCAAGAATCTTAAACTCTGTAATACCCACCCCTTCACAAAGATATTTATAAAGGTCATGGGCAAAGACAAAAACATCTCCCACTGCCGCAAGGGAAACGTCATTTACCTCTTTTACCTTAAGGGCCACGTAGTCAATATCTTCACCATAGGCAACGCCTCGATTGGCGGGAATGGTCCACGGCGTTGTGGTCCAAATCACACAGGACGCCCCTTCAAGAACAGGTAAGGAAGGTTTTGTGATCTTAAAACGCACATAAATCGCAGGAGATTTTTTATCTTGATACTCGACTTCAGCATCGGCCAAAGCTGTTTTTTCAATGGGGGACCACATAATGGGGCGAACCCCCTTATAAACATATCCTCTATCAAGAAAGGTTAGAAATTCTTTTGCAATGGCGGCTTCCGAAGAGAAATCCATGGTTACATAGGGATTTTTTGTATCGCAGCAGATACCCCAGCGATCTAAATCGTCCCCTTGAACTTTTTGCCATTTTTTTGCAAACTGGCGACATTCACCCCGAAAGGCATTAAGAGTCACTTCTTCTTTGCGCTTTCCAGATTTCCGATACGCTTCTTCGATTTTCCATTCGATGGGCAGGCCATGGCAATCCCAGCCCGGCACTAAGGGGGCATCATGGCCTTTTAAAGAATGGGAACGCACAACAATATCTTTTAGAACATAGGTGAAAAAATGCCCCATGTGCAAGTGTCCATTAGCATAGGCGGGGCCCCAATGAAGAATAAACGTCTTTGCACCCTCACGTTTTTGACGCAATTTTTGATAAAGGTTACTGTCTTGCCATTTTTTCACAGCCATCGGTTCTTTTTGCGCTAAATTAGCCCGCATGGAAAAATCTGTTTTAGGAAGAAAAATAGTTTCTTTGTAGTTACTCATTACCAACGCCTTTAGAATTAATATCTTCTATTTTTTTAGCTCATCCCAGATGAAAAGCAAAGCTAAAAGCACTTGCCACACCTAAAATCTAAGTAAAATTAACTTTTTATTAATGCCCTCAAGGGTATATTCTAAACAGATGAGGTAAAAAAATATGCCCGAAATAAAAACAAAAAGCACAGCCCCCCTTTCAATAGACCTCTTGGCTGCTTCCAGACAACCCTTTGACATGTCCTTTTCTGACAGTGCCACAGAAACATTCTCTTATTCCGGAAACACCTTAGATAATACCCCCCTTTTCTCAACAAATGAAACCTCAGACGGGCTGATATCCCCTGTTCTTTTTGAGGGCAACCTCCCCTTTGGTGTTAATTTTAATTTTCAGGCAAAAGAAGAGAGTAATTCTAGCGAGCAGGGCGCCTTAAAACCTTTTTCTCTTAATGAAATGCAGGGCTTATTTGGCCTTGAAAGTGGTTTTGAGAACCTATCAAGCTTTCAAGGGTCTAGTTTGGATAATGGGTATACTTCTTTTACCTTTGCCGCTGTTCAGTCTATTAATTATAAACCTCTCACCGTCAATACCGTGGCGCAAAAGCCCGTTGAGGTTGACGACACCCCTGTCGGCATGATTATTGAAAGCGAAGATGGTGTTGCAGATCTTATTCAAGGAGGAGATGGCGATGATACATTTTACTCTTCCGTCGATAATATATGGACCGGCGGTTGGGCTGCACATAATGTCGAAACAGGTGAAAATGTTAATTTAGCAGGCCACAGGGCCTCTAGCGATGTCTTCCAAGGGGGGGATGGCTATGACAGCATCCAAATGAGCAATGCCAACGAAGCCTTCTTTTTGGACAACTCTTTTTCACCTTTTTATGATGGCAACCAGCAAGCCCGGGTTGTGGATGTTGAGGAAATTAATGGGGGCGGAGGGAATGATATTATTGATCTAACATCTAATACATACTCCCTTGGTGATATTACCCTCAAAGGTGGTGATGGCAATGACACATTATGGTCCAGTGACGGCAATGATACCCTTTATGGTAACGCTGGTAACGATTCTCTTTATGGTGGAAAAGGAGATGACTTCTTAGACGGCGGAAGCGGAAAGGACACCCTTTCTGGCGGTGCGGGAGATGATGTTTTTGTGTTCGATGTCAATGATGGATCCATTGATGGGGGGGCCGGATTAGATTCGGTTCAAATAACCAGCGGAAACTTCGATTTCTCAACCTTAGACGGCATCATAGATAATGTTGAAGTTCTGGATCTTGAGAGTAGCACCCTTACCATTGACAGTATCTTTGTCAATAATGTAAATGGGCAAGGGTACACCATGCAGGTAGATGGTGACAGCACTTCTCAGGTGACCTTTGAAGATACCTTTGTTGATACGGGCACCACCACCATTAATGGCCAAGACTACGTTACCTATACAAACAACGACACCACAATTCAGATTGATGCCGATGTTACCGTTGTTATGCCTTAATTTCTCCTAAAGAGACCTCTCTAAAATTAAGCTTTTTTTGCAACACCAACAAGGGCGGGGCGCAATAAACGCCCTGCAATGGTATATCCAATTTGCATTTCCTGAATGACCGTACCCGGTTCTTTATCGCCACTTGGAATTTCAACCATAGCCTGGTGAAAATTGGGATCAAAAGGTTGATCAAGAGCCTCAATTTTTTTGATCTTATGTTTTTCTAGCACTTTTAAAAGTTCTTTTTCTGTGATCTCAACGCCCTCGAGAAGGCTGGGTGCTTCTTTTTGCTCTGATATTGACAGGCTCCCAACGGCGCGGTTTAAATTATCAGCAACGGAAAGGAGGTCCCGTGCGAAATTTGTCACGGCATACTGAGCCATTTCTTCTTTTTCCCGTTGAGCTCGCTTTCGAATATTTTCAATCTCAGCCATAGAACGCAACAAGCGATCTTTTGTTTCGACGAGCTGCTCTTCCAGGGACGGCTCAGACGCGTTGTCATCTGACTCAACTTCTGCCGATAAGTCTTCAACGGCGGTTAAATCCACTACATTTTCATCTGTACCCACGGAATTCTCATCATTTTCTTCTTTTAAAATATCATCTGACATCTTTACACCTTTGGTAAATATATTATACAGTCCCTTTATAACCGATACCCCTCCATTTTTAAAGAAGGGATTTGCCCTCACCCCCAAGGAAAATATAAATATGCGTCCGTCCAAAAGAGCCCCCGACCAACTCCGCGACCTTTCCCTAGAGACTGGGTTTATGAAACATGCCCATGGATCTTGCCTTATTCGCATGGGGGGAACCCATGTCATTTGCACGGCAACCATTGAAGACAAAGCTCCGCCTTTCTTGCGCAACACAGGAAAAGGCTGGGTTACCGCAGAATATGGCATGCTTCCTTGTTCAACCCACAGCCGCGTTGCACGGGAAGCCTCGCAAGGCAAGCAAACAGGTCGCACCCAAGAAATCCAACGACTCATCGGACGTTCTTTACGTGCTGTAACCGATCTTACAAAATTTGGCGAGCGCCAAATTCGGGTGGACTGTGATGTTCTTCAAGCCGATGGCGGCACACGAACGGCTTCAATTACTGGTGGCTTTGTTGCTTTATCCCTTGCGTTTCAAAAATTAAAAGCCGATGGAGCGATTCAAGAAATACCTTTAACGGATCATGTGGCTGCTATTTCTTGCGGCCTTTACGAAGGCCAGCCGGTTTTAGATCTTGATTACCCTGAAGATTCCAATGCTCAAGCGGACACAAACTTTGTCCTTACGGGAAAAGGAGGTATTGTTGAAATTCAAGGAACTGCCGAGCAAAATCCCTTTAACGAAGGGGAATTTGCAGCCATGATGGACCTTGCAAAGCAAGGAATTAAGACATTAATCCAAGCCCAAAAGAAAGCGCTCGAGATATAAAAAAGATGACACACCGTAAGTTTACAGAAGAAAAACTCCTGATTGGTACCCAAAATCTAGGGAAAATAAGGGAATTTGAAATCCTTTTAGCCCCTCTCAACATTCAGGTTATTTCTTTGCAAAACACAAATCTTGATGACCCGGAAGAAACGGGGGCAACCTTTTTAGAGAATGCCTTATTAAAAGCTCATTATTATTCAAAGTTTTTCAGAATTCCAGCCCTTGCTGATGATTCTGGGTTTTGCGTTGAGGCCCTTGATCAAAAACCAGGGGTCTACAGCAAGCGTTTTATTGAGGAGCTTGGGGGAGAAAAGAAAACCTTCAAGCATCTTGAAATGCTTTTGAAAGACGAGAACAAGTCAGCAAGTATGCAGTGTGCCTTAGCCCTTGCTTGGCCCGATGGACATGCAGAGACCTTTGAAGGTGTTTGCAAGGGTGATCTTGTATTTCCTGCCCGCTATGCAATGGGTCCCGATTCTGGATTTGGTGTTGATCCTATCTTCCAGCCTCAAGGGCAAACCAAAACGTCCAGCGAAGATAGGAGCTATAAAAAGAAAAATTCTCACCGTGCAAGAGCCCTCCAAAAGCTCTTTGAGGGTTGTTTCTAATTGGAAAGTCACCAACCATTCCCCCATAAGAAAGAGCTCGGACTCTATATTCATTGGCCTTTTTGTGAGTCCAAATGCCCCTATTGCGATTTCAACAGCCATGTCCGAAAATCCATTGATGAGGCAGCGTGGGAACAAGCTCTCTTGCAGGAACTCTCTTATGTCGGTCAGCAAACAAAAGGTCGTCTTCTCACAAGTGTCTTTTTTGGCGGTGGGACGCCGTCCTTAATGCCCGCTCGGACGGTTCAAAAACTCCTTGAGGCTCTTGGCACTTACTGGACATTAGATCCCAATCTTGAAATCACCCTTGAAGGAAACCCAAACTCCATTGAGGTCTCTAAGTATCGGGACTTCAAAACCGCTGGTATTAACCGTGTTTCCGTTGGCATCCAGTCTTTGCGTCAAGATTCCCTCACCTTTTTGGGGCGTTTACATAATGCGACCGAGGCCAAACGTGCCCTTGAGATCACATCAACCCTTTTCGACCGTTCTTCCTTTGATCTGATTTACGCCCTTCCCAACCAAACCGCAGAACAATGGCAAAAAGAACTTGAAGAAGCCTTAGAATTTGCTCGAGGGCACCTCTCCCTTTATCAGCTGATCATTGAACCGGGCACAGCCTTTTACACCCGTTATCAGCGAGGTGATTTTAAACTGCCCAGCGAAGAAAAGTCTGCCGACTTATATGATCTCACAAGAGATCGTGTTGGACAGCAGGGATATGAGGACTATGAAGTCTCCAACTATGCGCAAGCAGGTCATGAATGTCGCCACAATTTACTTTATTGGCAGTATAAAGACTATGTGTGCATTGGCCCCGGTGCCCATGGTCGTGTTTTACTTGACGGAAAAAAGCACGCTATTAAAAATTACAAAGCCCCTGAAACATGGCTCAAAAAAGTTAAAGAGCACGGTCACGGCCAAGAAACCAGTGACCTTTTAACCTCTAATGACCAACTCATTGAACACCTTCTGATGGGGTTGCGTTTAAAGGCTGGTATTCATAAAGAGAGTTTTGATAAAATGCATGGCGTGAGCTTGGACAGCATCCTAGATCCTCAAAAAGTGACTTTTCTCAAAGGGCTCGGGTTCATCGACGAAAATGAGAGACATTTTCAGGTCACCTCCTCAGGACTCTTACGCCTCAATACAATCACATCAGAACTTGTAACAACGTTGAAATCTCCCTCAAAAAGTGTATAATTGAGGTCATTATAAAAGGTATGTTCTATGGCTAAAAAGCGCGCTAAACGTTCTATTATTCAAGTCGCTAAAAGTGCCTCAACACGGGCATTGATCAAAAGATTGATCCATTATGCAAAACCCTATGGCTCTAAGATTGCCCTGGGATTTATTTGCATGGTTATTGTAGCTGCGACAACCGCCGCCTCAGCCAAGCTAATGAAACCTATCATTAATGATATTTTCCTGGATCGCAAAGAAGAAATGCTCCTCCCCATCACAGGGTTAATCTTTTTGGTCTTTTTCCTTAAAGGTCTTTTCACCTACGGCGAATCTGTCCTTATGGCCTTTGTGGGGCACCGCGTTATTGCCGATGTGCAAAAAGATTTCTTCAAGGTTCTTATTCAAGCAGACCTAAAATTTTATCAGAAAATGCAAACAGGGGATCTTGTTTCTCGTTTTATGAATGATGTTGGGCGATTGAATAATGCGGTAACAGGTACCCTTTCTAGTATCGGTAAAGACTTTTTAACGCTGATCTTCTTTGTGCTTGTGATGTTTGACGAAGACTGGCGATTGGCCTCCGTTGTCTTTTTTATCCTCCCCATTGCGATCTTGCCCGTTGTCATCATCGGTCGCAAAATGCGCAAAACCTCAACCAAAGTTCAAGAACATACATCCGATTTAACCATTCTCCTGACCCAAGCTTTTCAGGGCGTTCGCCTTGTGAAATCCTATTGCATGGAAGCCTACGAAAAAAGCAAAATGGGGGAAGTTATTGAAAGTGTTTTCAACCGAACCCTTAAAGGGGTTAAAACAAAAGCAATTAGTCACCCTGTCATGGAATTTCTTGGGGGTATAGCTATTGCCGTTGTGATTCTTTATGGGGGCTCGGAAGTCATTAAAGGGACCCATACGCCGGGCGCTTTTTTCACCTTTATTACGGCGTTGATTATGAGCTATGAACCCCTCAAACGTTTAGCGAATTTGAATGCTAATTTGCAAGAGCAACTGGCTGCAGCAGACCGTGTTTTTGCACTGATGTCCCACAAGAATGAAATTATAGAACAAGAAGATGCAACGATTCTTTCTGTCCCAAAGGGCTCTGTCTGTTTCAAAGATGTTCACTTTAGTTATGATGACGAAGAAGAGAGTGCAGCGGTTTTAAAACAAATTTCCCTCACCTTGAATCCCGGACAAAGAGCCGCTCTTGTGGGCCCAAGTGGCGGCGGAAAGTCAACTCTTATGAACCTCGTTCCACGATTTTTTGATGTGAATGAAGGGAGCATTACCATCGATGGTCAAGACACACGGCACGTAACCTTAGATTCCTTGCGCCATGCCATTGCCCTTGTTAGTCAAGAAGTGGTTTTATTTGATGATACCATTGCAGCCAACATTGGTTTTGGACGCCCAGATGCGCCCCTCGAAGACATTAAAAAAGCGGCTAAAGCTGCCGCTGCCCATGACTTCATCGAGTCCCTTCCCAAGGGATATGACACTTTTGTTGGGGAGCAAGGTATGCGTCTTTCAGGGGGGCAGCGTCAGCGACTTTCCATCGCACGAGCATTCTTGAAAGATGCCCCTATTCTTTTGATGGATGAGCCCACTTCTGCTCTGGATTCGGAGTCCGAAGAGAAAATTCAAAAGGCCCTCGAGTTACTAATGAAAGGGCGCACAACCCTCACCATTGCCCATCGTCTTGCAACGGTTCGCAGCGCTGATATTATTTATGTTTTGGAAGACGGCGTTATTACAGATCAAGGCTCCCATGACGACCTTTTAAAAACCAGTAAGCGCTATCAGCAACTTTCTCGTATACAGTTTCAAAATGCTGCCTCAAGTGAGGATTCAACCTCATCATGAGATTCCATAAGCGCCTTTTAAAAAGCTCCTTCTTTATTAAATTTTTAGCACACGTGGCTTCAGCCTACATTCGCTTAGTGTATTACACGTCACGCTGGTCCCATGTGAATAGAGACATTCCGGAACACTATTGGAACCGAAATAAACCTTTCATTTGTGTATTTTGGCATAACCGCGTTCTTATGAACGTTTATGGATGGAACCGCAAGAAGCCTTTCAATATGCTTATTTCCAAACATTCCGATGGCAAGTTCATTGCCCAAATCATGGATAATTTTCACATCAAAACCGTTGAGGGTTCCAAAAGCAAGGGCGGTCTTGACGCCCTGCGCAACCTCCTTAAAGTCTTGAAAAAAGGAGAAAGCATAGGCATAACACCCGATGGGCCAAGGGGACCTCGTTTTGAGGTGAGTGATGGTGTTATGAAGTTAGCCCAACTTTCAGGATGTGATATTTTGCCGGGTGCCTATGGTGTAAAACGTCGGAAAATTCTTGGATCTTGGGATCGTTTTATCCTAGCTCTCCCGTTCACAAAGGGCTACTTTGTGTGGGGAGATGCGCTGTCTGTGCCCTCAAAAACAACCCCCAAGGAGATGAAAATTCTCAAGGAAAACCTGCAAAATAATTTGCGTGAAACAAGCAATAAGGCCGATGCTTTGTGTGGTCATGAGCCCTTAACCTAAGGATAAGAAATGACCCTATTTATAAATTTTTTCTATGATTTTCTAACAACGGTTTTCGCCCCTATTTATCGTTTTGTGATTATCCCCAAACGTCTTAAAAAAGGGAAAGAAGACCCCCGACGCTATCTTGAGAAATTTGGCTACGCCTCCCATAAACGAGATACCACTCAAAAGTGTGTTTGGTTCCATGCAGCCAGTGTGGGAGAAAGTCTCTCTCTTCTCAAGCTTATTGAGAGATTTACCATAGAGCATCCCACGTGGAAAATTCTTCTCACAAGCGGCACCATGACATCCGCTAAGATCATTGAGCAGCGTTTTCCTAAATCAGTAACTCACCAATATGCACCCCTTGATTTCACGCCAGGCATAAAGCGTTTTCTCAAGCACTGGCAGCCTGATCTTATGGTGTGGGTTGAATCTGAATTATGGCCTAATTTAATTTTCCACGCCCATAAACAAAAAATCCCCTTAGTCCTGTTGAATATGCGCCTGTCAAATCGTTCCTTTAAGCGCTGGGTCTTTTTACGACAAGTCTTTTTAGACCTATTGAATTGCTTTGATCTTGTCCTGACCCAAACCAAAGAGCTAGACCAAAACTTAAAACACATTGGTTATAAAAAATCAGCTTTTTGCGGAAATTTAAAATATGCAGCCGACCACCCTAGTTACCTGACAGAGGATTTAACCAAGCTTCAAAAAGCTTTCAAAGGTCACTCACAAAGGGGAAGAGGAAATTGTCTTAGAAGCCCATAAAACACTTCAAAAAACTCAAAAAGAAACATGCCTTATTCTTGTTGTTCGCCACCCTCATCGCTGCAAAGACGTTGAGAGCCTTATACAAGATCGGGGCCTGACCGTTCAACGATATAGCACGTGGCAACACAATAAAGAAGCCCCCTTTACCCAAGACGTTCTTTTGGTCGATCAAATGGGCATCATGGGCTTGTTTTATGAATTTGCCTCTTTTGTATTCGTCGGAGGATCCTTGGTGGATGGAATTGGAGGGCATAATATCCTTGAACCAATGCGCCAACAGTGTGTGGCTCTGCACGGGCCCCATATGGGAAATTTCAAAGAAATTGTTGCTGAGGCAAAAGCGGCAAAGGCCAGCCGCCTTGTGAAGGAGGCACCTGACCTTTCCCAATCCCTTTTAGAGCTAATGAACAATCCAAAAATTGCTCAAGCCTATACCAAAAATGCGGACCAGTTCCTCGAACAACAAACGAAAATACTCGGTAAAATTATAGAGCATCTTCATCCCTATGTCGCTCAGGAGGTGATCCTTGAAAGAGCCTAAATTTTGGTATACCTCTTCTGTGCCTTCCGCCCTTCAACGTTTTTTCCTATGGGGCTTAAGCTATCTTTTCCGTTTTGGTGCCTTTTTAAAGCCTCTCTTTACGGCCACCAAAGCTGTTAATAAGCCTGTTATTTGCATTGGAAACTTAACGGTGGGCGGCGCTGGAAAAACACCGGTCACCCTGTCCATCGCACAATACTTCAAAGGGCACGGGAAAAAGGTTGCCATTATTTTAAGGGGATATAAAGGAAATCTAAAGGGCCCACTTTTGGTTGATCCAACAAAACACACGGCCCAAGATGTCGGCGACGAGCCTCTTTTATTGTCCTTAACTTGCACGACATGGATTTCGTCAAATCGTTACAAGGGAGCTAAGGCTGCCATTGAAGCAGGTGCCGATATTATTTTGCTGGATGACGGATTGCAGCACACAACTCTTAGGCAAGATCTTAAAATTTGTGTGGTGGATGCACGGCGTGGTTTTGGGAATAAAAAAGTCATGCCAGCAGGTCCTTTGCGTGAACCCCTTAAGTCTGGTTTAAAGCGCATTGATGGGGTCATTGTTGTTGGAAATCCTGAGGTGCAACGCCTGACCTTTAACGATATTAAAAAACCTCTTTTACACGCCAGTATTTCCATTAACAAGGGCGATTGGGCCACTTTAAAAAACAAGCGTCTTGTGGCTTTTGCCGGCCTTGCTCATCCTGATAAATTTTTTGAAACCCTGCGCCTTGAAAACTTTGATATCCAACACACTGTTTCTTTTCCAGATCATCATTTCTACAACAAGGATGATCTAGAGATGTTACAACGGTTTTCTCAAGAATATTGTGCTGATCTTGTGACCACTCAAAAAGACTGGGTACGCCTTCCAAAACCCTTACAGAAAAAAATTCATCAACTTCGTATTCAGTTGGAATATGATGAACGCCTTAAATTTCAGCATTTACTCAGCCCCTTTTTAAAAAAGGATAAAGATCAATGAAACGCTTTTTAAAATATCTATTTTATCCCTTTGAAGCCTTTTTTTTTATTATAGTTGTCCTTGTGGGGCTTATTATTCCTTTTTCCTGGGGCTCGGCATTGGGCGGTTATTTATTTGGAGTCCTGGGGCCCCTACTCACCCAAAAAACACAAATTGCCCATCGTAATTTCCAACTTGCGGGCCTTGATTTTACCAAGGAACAACAAGACCAGATCCTTAAAAAAATGTGGCAGAATTTGGGACGGACTTTCTTAGAGTACATCCGCCTCCCCTATCAAAAACCCTTCGGAAAAAAAAGTCCCTACACCATTGAAGGTCTCGAAAATTTAGAGGCCCTCATCCAAGATCAAAAACCAGGACTCTTGTTTTCAGCCCATTATGGAAATTGGGAGGTGGGCACTTATATTGCACAAAAACGAGGCTTAAAGACGGCTCAGATAACGCGTTTTTTGAATAACCCCCTCACTCGATTTTTGGTGAATACAGTTCATGGGCGGATCGCCCGTAAAATCATTCCCAAAGGATCTGAGGGGGCCAAGGAGATCATGAAGGAACTGAAGTTAGGCCATCATGTTTCTATGTTGGCAGATCAAAAAATGAACGATGGTATGGCTGCCCCTTTTTTTGGTCGGGACGCTATGACAGCGCCGGCCTTTGCTAGAATGGCCTTGAAGTTTGACTGCCCTATCCTGCCCTTTCAAGCTATTAGAACCGATGGCATAAAGTGCAAAGTTATTTACTACCCTCCTTTGGTTATGCCTAAAACGGGCACAGACCAAGAAAAAACGATCTCTATCTTAAAACAAATGAATAACCACATTGAAGGCTGGATCCGAGACCACCCAGAACAATGGTTTTGGATTCACCGTCGTTGGCCAAAAGACCTCTATGGATTTCAGGAAAGTAAAGATATATGACGCAAGCCCTCAAAAAACAAAACAACCTCTTAGGAGATCAACTTTCCACCTCTGGAAAACGCTGGTTTTTACGGGACGCCGATGATCGCCAAGTGGCTTTTTATGTCCAGAAATTTGGTCTTCCTGAAGCTGTTGCACGGTTACTGGTTGCCCGGGGCATTCCCAAAGAAAGTCTTGGGAATTATTTAAAACCCAGTCTCAAAATGTCTCTCCCCGATCCCTATCATTTAAAGGACATGGATAAAGCCATTAAACGCCTCATGCAAGCAATCTCTAAAGCTGAAAAAATAGCTGTTTTTGGAGATTACGATGTAGATGGAGCCACGTCCTCAGCCCTTTTAAAACGTTACTTTCAAGCCATCAATATAGACATCACCGTTTATATTCCTGACCGCCTGAAAGAAGGATATGGGCCCAATATCCCTGCTCTTCAATACCTTAAAAAAGAAAACCACGACCTTGTTATTACCGTTGATTGCGGCACGACCTCCTTTGATCCCTTAAGGGCTGCTAAGGAAATGGGCCTTGAGGTTATTGTCATTGATCACCATATTGCCGAACCCAAAAATCCTGAAGTTGTGGCTCTTATAAACCCCAATCGCCTTGATCAACTTGACAGCCCTTGCCAGGACTGCGCTGCTGTTGGGGTTGTTTTTGTGACCCTTGTTGCCCTTCAAAAGGAATTGCGCGAAGCGGGCTTTTTTAAAGACAAAACCCCGCCGGACCTTCTAAGCTTTCTTGATCTTGTCGCCACGGGAACCGTTTGCGATGTTGTTGCTCTTAAAGGCCTTAACCGAGCCTTTGTTAAGCAAGGCTTAAAGGTCTTGGCCCACCGCCAAAATACTGGTCTCCGAGCTCTTTTTGATGCATCGGGTATTGATTCGTACCCCACTGCCTACCACCTTGGCTTTCTCCTTGGTCCTCGCATTAATGCTGGGGGACGTGTTGGATCGTCCGCCCTTGGGGCTGAACTTCTTTCCTGTGATGACCCCAACCGTGCCCGTGACATTTCTCAACAGCTCTCAGCCTTTAACGAGGAGCGAAAAACCATTGAAGCTAAGGTCTTAGAAGAGGCCATGGCTCAAGGGGAAATTGAAAACTCAAGTTCTGGAGCGAGTCCCCTTCTTATTGTATCGGGGAAAAACTGGCATGCGGGTGTTATTGGCATTGTTGCGGGTCGCCTAAAAGACGCGTTTAATAAACCCACCATGGTTATTTCCCTTGAGGAAAAGAACGGTGTTTTAGAAGGCAAAGGATCGGCGCGCTCTATCCCAGGTCTTGATATTGGCAGTTTGATTCAAGCCGCCAAACAAGACGGGCTTTTAGAAGCAGGGGGAGGCCATGCCATGGCTGGCGGTTTAAGTATTCAGGGGAAAAACATGCAGGCCTTTAAAGACTTTTGCACAAAGCGTTTAACCCATATTATCGAGAAAGAAAGCCTTGATTTAACACCAGCCCTTAAAATTGATGCGCGCCTTTCAGCCGGTGGTGCGTCCATTGACCTTGCTGAAAAGTTTGAGGGCCTAGCCCCTTACGGCCAAGGAAATGCAACGCCGCGCTTTTTGTTTGAGGAACTTTCTGTTGTGCGTGCTGATATTGTTGGGGAAAACCATGTGCGCTGTATTTTCACGGACTTTTCAAAATCAGGTACTCTTTCTGGCATTGCCTTTCGATGTGTGGGCACGCCCCTTGGAGACTTGTTATTGAATGCCAGAGGAAAATGGCTGTCTGCCGTTGGGACTCTTAACCTTGATGAGTGGAACGGTGTAAAGCGCGTTCAGTTTCGCCTTGAAGATCTCGTCCAGACCTCTCTTGCTCAAGCCCTTACTAAATCTGCTTAACTGCCCTTGCCAGGCTTTTCCGAGAAGACCGTTTCAAGTTTGTTCTCAACGCCATCCCACTTTTCAGCATCGGGCAGAGGGGGGATATTTTCGGTGAGTTGGGGCCATAGCTTTGCGTATTTTTGATTATGCGCGACCCACTTTTCTATATTTCCATAAGCTTCTGCATCTTCATGTGTATCAGAGATAATAGCATTTGCAGGGCACTCGGACTCACACACGCCGCAATCAATGCACTCTTCAGGATCGATCACAATCATGTTCTCTCCCTCATAAAAGCAATCAACGGGACAGACTTCAATGCAATCCCCAAACTTACAGTTGATACAATTGTCCGTTACAATATAAGTCATTTATAGAACTTTCTAAAAACGTAAGAGAGCTGATCCCCAAATCAACCCACCACCAATGGCTTCATGGAGAATCAGATCCCCTTCTTTCACTTTGCCAGATTTAACAGCATCATGGAGAGCTAAGGGAATAGACGCAGCAGAGGTGTTAGCATGTTTATCAACGGTAATAATCACTTTGCTTTCGTCCATATCTAATTTGCGACGCATTCCTTCAATGATGCGCGCATTGGCTTGATGAGGAATAAGCCAATCAAGGTCGTTAGGGGTTACATTATACTTCTCAAGGGTTTGCTCTGCTGATTTTGCAAGTTTAGTAACCGCATGCTTAAAGACTTCTTGGCCTGTCATACGTAATTTACCGATGGTGCGGGTAGAAGAAGGGCCGCCATCGGCATGTAAAATATCAAAAAGTCGTCCATCGGATTCAAGGTCAACACCGATGAGGCCACGATCCTTTGGATTATCTTTATCTTCAACGGCTTCAAGAATCACAGCACCTGCGCCATCGCCAAACAACACACAGGTGGTACGATCAGTCATATCTAAGAGATTTGAAATGGCTTCAGCGCCGATCACAAGGGCTCTCTTTGCTTTGCCAAGACGCAAAAAGCTATCGGCAACATTTAACCCAAGAAGGTAACCTGTGCAAACGGCTGCCACATCAAAGGCTAACCCCTTTGTGTTGCCGATCTTATCCTGCACACGGGTTGCACAGGAGGGGAAAGTTTGGTCAGCACTGGCTGTTGCCACAATAATCAGGTCAATATCATTGGGTTGTAAATTTGCCCGTTCAAGAGCTTCTTTTCCAGCTTCCGTTGCAAGATCGGAGGTGGTTTGACCCTCTGCTGCAAAATGGCGCTGGTGAATACCTGTTCGTTCAACAATCCAATCATGGGATGTATCAACGGTCTCAGATAACTTCTCATTACTCACAACATTTTCAGGAAGATAACTTCCTGTGCTTATGATAACAGACTTAAGATTTTTCATAATAGCATCCTTTTTGCGGAAAATAGGTTTTCTAACACTAGCTCAATAGCAACATAAGAGTCAAGCTCAGCAAAGAAAAACAATAAAAAATCATAAATAGATAGTATTGTCAATAATAAATTTACGAAATATTAATAACTATTGTATATAATAAGGTCTATAGTTACTTTAGGAGTTATTATGATTACAAATAGATTCGCTTCAATATTATATGACAATACATATTCTGAAACTTTAAACCTCTTAACAAATGCGGAAAAGTTTCTAAAAGGCTATTCCATGCAACGGGCTCAAGAGCCCAACCAAGTCCGTGATATGCGCATTAATTGTGAAATGACACGGGTCACCGCACGACTTACTCAAGTGATGGCTTGGCTCCTTGCTCAAAAAGCCTTTTTAGCGGAAGAAATTTCATTGGAAGAGGCTTGTTCAGATAAATATACCATCAAAAATGATCCATTTTGTTTGGCAAATAGCATAAATGGACAAGAGGAACACTACCCCTTGCCCATTCGAGAGCTTCTTGCCGATAGTCTTGGACTTTATAAACGCGTCCTAGCCTTATCTCAACGTATGAATCAGGGCGCTACTTCTTCAAGCCAAAATTCGAAAACTTTGAATTAAATTTGGAAAGCTGTCCACCCGCATCCATAAGACGGTGAACACCTGTCCACGCAGGATGTGAAGAGGGATCAATATCAAGGCGCATAATCTCACCCTTTTTACCCCATGTAGAGCGTGTTTCAAAAGTTGTCCCATCCGTTAGGGCAACTTTGATTGTGTGGTATTCAGGGTGAATGTCTTTTTTCATGGGAAAATCCTATTATCAATATATAATTTCAAGTTATTTATAGGGCGCCTTTGGGTAAAAATCAAGAAAAATCCCTACCCTTAAGTTTTTTTATTTTCTAAGGGGGCCTGAGGGGGTCGGCTCCTCGTCTTTTTTCTTACGTAAATCAAAGAAAAGCAATAAATTCACCGACAAGAAAATGGAGGAGAAAGTTCCCGCAAGAATACCAATAATAATAGGCATACTGAAATTTTCAATCACAGGTCCTCCAAAAACATATAAAGCAAAAAGGGCCAATAATGTTGTGCCTGCTGTCAAAAGAGTGCGTGACAAGGTGTTGTTAGCACTGATATTGATAAGCTCAGGAATTGGAGTTGTTTTAAATTTCCGCAAGTTCTCCCGCAAACGATCATAAATAACAACGGTATCGTTAATAGAATAGCCAACAGTCGTTAAAAGAGCGGCAAAGGCTGTTTCATTAAATTCAAACCCTGAAATAGCATAAAAACCAAGGACCGCAATAGCATCATGGGCGATGGCTAAGATACCACACACACCATATTCCCACTCGAATCGAATCCAAATGTAAATCAGCATGCCAATCATAGCAAAAACGACCGCCATAATCCCATTTTGAATAAGGTCAGAACTGACCTTTGCTCCAACGGTTTCAACACGCCGGTACGTGACCTGGTCTCCCAAGGTAGCTTTAACCATCTTTAGAGCAACGGCTTGGGCCTTTTCGCCTCCTTCTTGTTGCTCAATACGAATAAGAACATCACGGTCCGTTCCAAAATCTTGCAGTTTTACTTCACCAAGATTGAGGTTATTTAAGGTTGAACGGAGACCTGCGATGTCGGCTTTTTCTTGGGTGCGGATTTCAATAAGAAGCCCCCCCTTAAAATCAATTCCATAGTTGAGTCCCTTTGTAAAAAGAGCTGCAAAGGAGCCCAGAATGATAAAAAGGGCTAATCCATAGGCCAAAAGGCGGCGACCTGAAAAGTCAATGTTTGTATTGTAGGGAACCAGTTGTAAACCGCGCATATTATTTCTCTTAAGTCTTTATTTTTTGTTAAAGGGTCTGTCTTTTAAATAAACTATTTTAATAGTCTGTTCTTGATAGCCTATTTTAAATAGGAAGGGTTTTTGGTTTTGCCCATTTAAACCATGAAACCGCTAAAATCCGAGTCAAGGTAATGGCTGTAAACATTGAAATCACAATGCCTAGACACAGGGTCACGCCAAATCCCTTAACGGGTCCTGATCCAAAAAAGAACAGGGCCAATCCACCAATAAGGGTTGTAATGTTGGAGTCAATAATTGTGGTCATGGCGCGTTTATAACCCGCATCAATGGCTTGTATCAGCTTAGTCCCCGCTCGAAGCTCTTCTTTAATACGCTCGAGAATCAGGACATTAGCATCAACGGCCATACCTAGGGTCAACGCAATACCAGCAATACCAGGCAAAGTCAAAGTTGACCCCGTTAACGCTAAAGCAGCAATCAAAAACACAAAGTTAAAGGCCAAAGCAATATTCGCAAAAAGTCCAAAAAGGGAATAGCCAACCAACATAAACACAAAGACGAGAATAATAGCAACAACGGTGGCATTTTCACCAGCTGCAACAGAATCTGCTCCTAAATCAGGTCCCACAGTACGCTCCTCCAGGACATTCAAAGGCGCTGGTAAAGAGCCTGCCCGCAAAAGAATCGAGAGATTAACAGTTTCTTCAACGGTAAAATTACCAGAAATTTGAACATTTCCTCCCATAATTGGCTCGTTTAAATTTGGGGCGCTAATCACCTTTCCATCAAGAATCATAGCCAATTGATGGTGGGTATATTGTTTTGTGATTTCGCCAAATTTACGAGCGCCAACGGTATCAAAACGCATGGTCACAACTGGCGCATTATTCTCAGAAAAGCCGGGCTGAGCATTGGAAAGGCTCTCGCCCGTAAGAAGAACTTGTTTTTTCACAAGGTAGGTAAGAGGCTCACGATTCCCGCGCACTTGGGAAGGGTCTTCTGGTACCGCAATAGTCCCGGGAAGAACACGTCCTCCTGTGGAGGCCAACGTCGGGTATTGATTGTGAACCATTTGAAAAGTTAGCTTGGCTGTTTTACCAAGGATATCTTTTACTTTTCCAGGATCGCTCACACCGGGCAATTGAATAATAATGCGATCGGTCCCTTGAGTTTGAATATTGGGTTCCCGTGTACCAAGAGCATTAATACGGCGTTCAATAATCTCGCGGGATTGTTGAATCAGTAATGTTTTCTTTTGAGCAATTTCAGCATCCGTAAATTTCTGAGAAAACTCGGAGGTGCCCTCATTAAATTTAGTCTCAACGCCTTGTTGAGCCAAGGCCTTGTGAATAGCTTGACGATCAGATGGCGTATCAACTTTAAAACGTACCGTTAATCCTTCCACCCGCATATTAGAAAACTTGAGACGTTTTTTGCGCAATATTTTACGAGCATCATCGGCCAGAACACTGACTTGATCCTTGAGGGCTGACGGCACGTCCACTTCTAATAATAAGTGGGAGCCACCTTGCAGATCCAAGCCGAGGCTGACCTGATCTTGTAGCCAGCTTGGCAAGCTTTCTACATCTTTATTATCCATAAAAGTTGGGGCAGCAAAAAGCACACCAAAAATCACAGTGACAAGGACAACCAAACGTTTCCAAAAGGGGATATGAATCATTTTCTTAACTCTATTCTATACGGAGGTAGGGTATTATTTTTTTACAGCCGTTGATTTTTTGGGCGCTGCTTTTTTCTTAAGAGCCACTGTTTTTTTCACAGCTGGCTTATCAGCCGTGTTTTTCTCTGCGGGGACTTTTTTTGAAATCACTTGGGAAACACTTGAGCGAATGACTTTAACATCAACACCCGACGCGATCTCGACGGAAATTTCAGTCTCATCAATGACTTTTGTCACGATCCCCAAAAGACCATTGGCAATCACAACACGATCACCACGCTTAAGGGCTGCCACCATTTCACGATGCTCTTTTGCTTTCTTGCTTTGGGGGCGAAACATAAAAAAGTACATGATGGCAAAGATTGCAATAATGGGTAAAAAACCTACAATGCCTCCTGAGCCGCCAAAGGCTTGGGCGTTTGCAGTGCCAATAAAACTAAAATCTGCTAAAGTGATTGCTAACATGTGTTTTCCTTTCAGGGTATATAAAAATAAAGATAGGGACAGTCTACTTGAGATAGCGCACGGGATCAACCGTTCGTGTTTTTTTCCTTATCTCAAAATGAAGTTGAGGGATTTTTACATTGCCCGTTGATCCAACGAGAGCAATTTTTTGTCCCTTTTTAATATCACTCCCCTTAGACACAAAGGTTTTTTGAGCATGGGCATAGGCCGTCATCCAGCCTCCCCTATGCTTAATAAGAATCAAATTTCCATACCCCTTTAGAGCGCTGCCAACGTAAACAACCTGCCCAGATTCAGCAGCCTTAATCGGTGTTCCTTTTGCAGCTTTAATATTGATACCATCGTTACGCAAACCAGCGGATTTTTTACCATACTTTGCGAGAATTTTCCCTCGCATAGGCCATTGGAACTTTGAAATAGGGGATTGTTTTATAGGTTTTATTTTGTGAGCAGAGCGTGATTGAGAGGAAGGCGTTGGCTTTTTCAGGGTTTTTTGAGAGGTTTTCCTAACGGATTTCAGAGTAGGTTTTTGAGGGGGGCCCCCTTCTAACAGGCCCACACCAAGGGGCTTGGGCTTTTGACGTGCTAATTTTTTTTCTAAAGGCAAAAGCGGTTCAACTTCTTTTTTACTTTGCCTCTTTATTAAAGGTTTTGTTTGAGCAAAAGGAGCCGAGGATCTTGAGGTTGTTGGGTAGGACAGTTTTAAACGCTGATTTTCATGAAGGTTATAGGGTGGCTTTAGGTTATTCATCTTAACAAGGCTGTGAATATCCACATTTCTTTTACGAGAAATAGAGGTTAGCGTTTCGTGGCGTCTGACAATATGGAGGCGTTTTTTGGGAAGAAGGAGGGCTTGTCCGGGGCGAATATGATAGGGTGGTTTTAACTTATTAATATCGATAAGGTCCCGCAAGGTCACATCGTAACGCTTAGAGACTTGGTATAAATTATCCCCCTTTTGAACGGAAATTGCTGGGTTATTCTGCCTTAGGGGTGCATTTGAAAAATAGGGGTGATAACGATCAAAGACACAACCACCCAACACCAACAACGGGAGTAAGAAAAGAAAAACAACAAAATGATAGTGAGTTGTTTTTTTCACAAATTTACCTTTTTTCAATTTTCTCAAGCCCACCCATATAGGGGCGCAAAACCTCCGGAACCATAATGGAACCGTCAGCCTGTTGATAATTCTCAAGCACCGCCACAAGGGTGCGTCCTACCGCAAGCCCCGACCCATTAAGGGTATTCACTAAACGAGGCTTTGCTTTCTTGCCGTCTACGGTTTTTTCATCCCTGAAGCGTGCTTTCATACGACGTGCTTGATAATCTCCACAAGTCGAACAGCTGGAAATTTCACGGTACGTGTTTTCCCCCGGCAACCAAACCTCAAGATCATAAGTCTTTTCAGACTGAATCCCCATATCTCCCCCACAAAGCAACATGCGGCGATAGGGTAATTCCAAACTTTCAAGGATACTTTCCGCACAAGATACGATGCGCTCATGCTCTTTTTGGGTTCCATCAGGATGGGTGATGGACACCAGCTCAACCTTGTTAAATTGGTGAAGGCGAATCATGCCCCTCGTATCTCGTCCAGCAGCACCGGCCTCCGAGCGAAAACAAGGGGTATGAGCGACAAAGCGCAAAGGCAGCTCTTTTTCTTCAACAATAGAATCACTGACCATGTTAGAGAGAGGGACTTCTGATGTTGGAATTAACCAATGATCTTCCGTTGTTTTAAAAGCATTATCAGAAAATTTAGGCAGCAACCCTGCACCATAAAAGGCTTGGTCTTTCACAAGAACAGGCGGTTGAATTTCTTCATAACCATAGGTTTCGATATGACGATCCAACATAAAGTTTGCAAGAGCACGCTCCATCTTTGCAAGGGCTCCCCGCAAAATAACAAAGCGAGACCCTGACATCTTAGCCGCGGTTTCAAAATCCATCAGCCTTAACTCTTCCCCAAGGTCAAAGTGACGCTTGGGCTCAAAATCAAAAGCAGGAAGGTCGCCCCACGTTTTAACAAGTTCGTTATCAGCTTCATCGATACCTGCGGGCACTTCATCCCGGGGCATATTAGGAGTAATAGCAAGGAGGTGCTCTAGTTCATTTTGGGCCTTGGTTGATTTTTCCTCAAGGCTGGCAAGTAATTGCTTGATTTCCGTTGCTCGAGCACCCAATTCATCAGCGGATTCACCCTTACGCTTAGCCTCTCCAAAGGCCTTTGCTACGGTATTACGCTCACTTTGTAGATCTTGAACTTGTGTTAGAAGATCACGGTGTGTTATATCCAAGTCGATTAATTGCGCTGCACAAGGGGGTTTATTACGCTTTTTTAGGCCGGCATCCAATAAATCTGGATTATCTCGAATCCACTTAATATCTAACACTTAGTTTTTCTCCTGATCCTTATTGGGAGCGGCAAAAAAACGCACCAATATAATTGAAAGTTCATATAATCCATAAAGCGGAATAGCAAGCCCCATCATACTCAAAACATCCGGGGGCGTTAAAATTGCTGAGGCAATTAGAATTAAGACAATAGCATAGCGACGTTTTTCTGCAAGGGATCTTGAGGTTAGCATTCCTAATTTTGCCAATAAAAGCAGAATAAGGGGGAGTTGGAAACACAACCCAAAGGCGATCATCATTTGTAGGGTCATGGAAAGGTATTCACTGACCCGTGCTTCCAATTGAATGGCAAGGCCGGTGACAGCAGCAGAACTTTCATAGCTTAAAAAGAATTTCCACGCCATGGGAATGACTCCATAAAAAGCAAACCCAGCCCCAATCACAAACAAAAAAGGTGTTGAAACCATAAAAAGAAAGAAGGTTCTGCGCTCATTTTTATAAAGTCCCGGCATAATAAAGCGCCAAATTTGCATGGCAATGAGAGGAAAAGAAACAAAGAAGGCTGAAAAAAGGGTCACCTTCAAATAGGTCAAAAAAGCCTCGGGGAGACCTGTATAAATCAAACGCCTTGTCTCGCCAGTTGCTTCATTTCCCGTTAAAAGATCAGCCAGAGGTGTGACCAGATAAGCAAAAAGGTGTTGTGAAAAAGGATAAAGGGCTGCAAAAGCTATGGTGAAAAAAAGAAAGCTCCACAGCAACCGAGAACGCAATTCCAAAAGATGAGCCACAAGGGGCATTTCTTTATCAGAATTTGACTTAGAAGAAGAGTCGGGATCAGATTTTCGAGAAGACGTCATTTTTTAGGTGTCTTTTTTAAAGGTTTCTTGACCTTTTTTTTAGGTGTTTTTTCTTTGATCAAGACCGTTTCATCTTGGTCCATCATACCTAGAACATTAGCCCCTTTGGTGTATTCTTCAAATTCGCCCTCATGGATATACTGGTCAATTTCTCGGCGAAGCCCCGCACTTAAATTTTTCACCTTTTGAATCAGACGACCCAAGGCCCGTAAAAGGGTTGGCATTTCCTTTGGCCCAATAAGGACCAAAGCTGCCACAAGAATAATAAGGAGCTCACCCCACGTACCAAGATCGAACATCAGGCTTTATTTCTTTTTAAGTGTTTTTTTAGGAGGCGTTTTTTTTGCCACTTGCTTTGCAGGCGCTTTCTTAACCGCTGTTTTTTTAACAGGGGGCTTTTTCGCTGCAGCCGCCTTTGTAGGGGTTTTCTTTTGAGTCACTTTCTTAGCCGTTTCTTTTTTTGGCGCCGGTTTCTTAGAAGGCAACGCCTTTTTTGCAGCAAGCTTTTTTGCGGCAATCGTCTTTACTGAACCCTTTTTCTTATCGTTTTTTTTGCCGTTTTTTTCTTCTTCCTCCATACCATCTTTAAAGGATTTCATCCCCTTACCAAGATCAGCCATAAAACTTGAAATCTTTCCTTTTCCAAAAAAAACGAGGATAAGTAATACAATAATAATAATCTGCCAAAAACCAACGCTCATAAATATTCTCCTTTAAAGATTTGTGATGCCTGTGAGAGAGGCTATTAGGTTTATTGTCCACGTCATTGGTTCTTTTATCAAGACCTCAAATAAACTAAAGTGAATACCCATTTGCCCAAGAATAAAAGGCAGCAACATAAAAACGCCTATAATAATAGCAAAACCCCAACGCTCCAAAGAAGCCAAAGGTCGGGCCAAAGCAGGGGGCAAAAGCCCAACGGCAACACGTCCCCCATCAAGGGGTGGCAAGGGAAGCATATTGAAAATAGCCAAAAGAACATTAATATTAATGGAAAATGCCAGCATTTGCACCATTAATTTAGCCAATGGAATAGGCATATAAGCAAGGGTGTAAAATAAAAGGGCCGAGAGTGTTGCTAGAAAAATATTGGTCGCAGGGCCAGCAATAGCGACATAAACCATGTCCAATCGCGGGTTTCTTAAGGCATTAAAATTCACAGGGACAGGTTTTGCATACCCAAAGATAAAAGGCACCTGGGTAAAAATAAGGACAGCCGGTAAAATAATGGTCCCAAAAGGGTCCACATGGCGAAAAGGGTTCATAGAAAGGCGGCCAGCCCGTTTTGCCGTATCGTCTCCTTTTTGAAGGGCCGCATAACCATGGGCGGCTTCGTGAAGGGTAATAGCCAAAACAGCTGGCACACCATAAATTAAAATATTGGTTAGGATTTCAAAAATTTGTACATCCATTTAATGCAATGTCACCTTGATTATTTTTTCTTAACAACCAAACACCCCATTTTACTGCTTTTCAAGGTTTGACATTTTTGTATAGCCTGGCTCTTCGTAAAGGGTCCAAAATGCACACGATAGCGAATTCCTTTAGGCTTTCCAAGATCAACACGAACAGCTTGGTAATTTTGTCCTTTGAGAAGTTTAGGGGCTTTGCCTTGGAGGCGCCTCCACTCTTTTGCCGCAGCAGCCTGAGTCGGCAATGAGGCAATTTGAACCCAATATATTTTTTGAGCACTCGAATGAGCGCTGGGACTAGAAGACTCCATTTTGGACGGTGCCGCTGCTTTCACAACTTTTTGAGAAGACGTAGACTTAGCTTTTCCGACTTGAACGGGCGCTGCTTTTTTCTCTAGATGATCTTTGGATAAAGACTTATCATGAACCAAGGACTTAGCCGTTTTATGAATAGCATGCTGAGTATCATTGATAGCCATTTTCAACGTTTTTCTAGGCTGAGTTAATGCTGTTGGCGCCGGCGCCTTGTAAGTTTCTGCTGTATCATTGGCCGTTTCAACAACTTTGATTGTTGTATTTTCCGTCTCTTTAGCAGAGGCAGTAAGAGCAGGTCCTGCTTTTGCAGCCCCCTTAGAAGTCTCAGAAATGGATTTGTCTACTCCCCCTTCAGAGGTTTTGTTAGCTTCGACAAAGAGAGCCTCTTGAGAAACTTGCTCACTGGGCGCTTCGGGTGTTGTGCGCAATTGCTCTTTGCTTTCAGCAGTGCCCATAGTCATGGGTTGTGCAGGTTCAAGTTCACTATAAAATTCTTTATCGCTATGGGGGGCTTGTGTCGCATCTTCTTCCCCAGGGGCTGCCTTAAAACTATCGGCTCCAAAATCATTTGCAATCATCGGCAAATCGTCGTCATCAACAAATGAACGAGAAGACTTCATTGTCCAAACACTGAGAACCACACCCGTAAAAATAAGAACAATCGCGCTAATTTTAACAGGCATCGAAAGGTTAAACTTTCCCATAAATCCTCCTTTAGATGTGGAAGTTGGGCGGAGATTCCGCACAAAGTTAAGAGCATCGCGCTCAGAGCTAATTTCCGGATTGGTCCGATCTGGATTTGTATAATTTGATTGATACTGGTGAGGCTGGTTCATTATTATTATTCCCGTTACATTTTTTCCTGCGGCGTTACCCCCAAGAGGTTAAGACCTGATTCGATCACTGTAGCAACTGCAGCCACAAGTGCAAAGTGCTTTTGCGTTAAGTTTTTATTATCTGGATCAATAAAGCGCAAATGAAAGTGTTCTTTTCCTTTATTCCATAGACCATGAAACTCCGCTGCAAGCTCACCAAGATAGTAGGTGATCCTATGGGGCTCATAGGTTCTTGCGGCCATCTCAATAAGGCGTTGCCATTCAGAAAGCTTTTTAATAAGGTTCAGAAATTCCTCGGAATCAAGGGCCTCAAGGGGCAACTGAGACAAAGTCATTGAACTCAAATCAAGGCCAGGGAATTGCTCTATTATATGACGCTTGATGGAATGACACCTGGCATAGGCATATTGAACATAAAACACAGGATTATCCTTGCTTTGCTCAACGGCTTTCTCGAAATCGAAATCAAGAAACGCCTCATTTTTTCGAGAGACCATGAGAAACCGCATAGCATCAAGCCCCACTTTTTCAATGGCCTCATCAACGGTAATAAAGTTTCCATCCCGCTTTGACATCTTTAACGCTTTGCCATTTACCATAAAACGCACCATCTGACACAAAATACAGTTAACCTCCGCAGCTCCGTCGCTCAAAGCGATCACAGCAGAAGACAAACGCTTGACGTAACCGCCATGGTCAGCTCCCCAAACATTAATAAGTTTAGGGGATCCGCGTTTTAATTTATCGAGGTGATAGGCCATATCACTGGCAAAATAAGTCCAGCTCCCATCGGATTTTTTAATAGCACGGTCCACGTCATCACCAAATTGGGACGATCTAAAAAGCGTTTGTTCCCGAGGTTCCCAATCATCGATCTCGCGTCCCTTGGGCTGTTCAAGAACCCCTTTATAAATAAGCCCCTTTTGCGTAAGGTCTTCAATGGCTTCTTCAACACGGCCCGCTTTAACAATGGCAAGCTCTGAAGAGAAAACATCTTGATGAATATTTAAAGTCGCAAGGTCACGCTTAATCAAAGCCATCATAGCCTCAATGGCATAAGCTCTCACATCTGCAAGCCAGTCACCTTCCGGCTTATCAACCCACTTTTCCCCCACATCCTTAGACAGTGCCTCTCCAACGGGGATCAAATAATCACCGCCATAAGACCCAAGGTCATCAATGGTCTGTCCCAATGCTTGGAGGTAACGTTTGTACGTCGAACGCGCCAAGTTATTGGCTTGCCCCCCAGCATCGTTAATATAGTATTCACGGGTCACCTTATATCCCGCTTTCTCAAGAAGGCTCGCTAAGACATCTCCCACAACGGCAACACGACAATGCCCAATGTGCAATGGTCCCGTTGGGTTGGTGGAAACATATTCAACGTTAACGCTTTCTCCTTGCCCAATATTGGACGAGCCATAGGCTTCTCCGGCTTTTAAAAGGGTCGAAAGCTGGCTGTGCCAGAAAGAAGGTGTTAAGCGAATATTGATAAAACCTGGCCCCGCAATTTCAGCGGATTCCACATCTTTGTGGCTCTTAAAACGATCAACATAATGCTCGGCAAGTGCCCGGGGACTCATCTTTGCCGGCTTACACAAAACCATAGCAACATTGGTTGCAAGGTCACCGTGGGACGCGTCTTTGGGGGGCTCAACCACAAAACGGTCAAGGAGCGTTTCTTCTGGCAAAATACCTTCTTTAATAAGATCTTTTGTCATATCGCGACTATGATCTAAAAATAGTGAAAAAGGGTTCATGGGTCTCTCAAATAAAATTTCTTTTTTGTCATCCTAACCCTCATCAATTTCAAAGTGTGGGTTTTCAAACCAGACCAGAGCTCCCAGAGTGCATACTTTACACGTAAGGAATTTGAAAGAGAGTAGGTATTATGTTATATATATCAGGGAATGACCTCTTTTGCAGATTTTTTTTACAAGGCTTTTAGTTATGTCTGATTCTTTTAGAATGGCAGCCCCCGATAGCACCACTGACGGGACTCTCTATATCACCAATACAGCCCTTGATCGCCTTCGCGTGCTCAAACAGCAAGAAGCTAAGAAAAATCCCCATGGGGACCTATTGCTGCGCATTTCTGTTTTAAGCGGTGGTTGTTCTGGATTTCAATATAAATTTGACTTTGAACCGTCTCAAAATGAGGATGATCTGTTATTTACCCACGATGATATCTCTATTATCACCGATGAGGTTTCCTTTGAGTTGCTCAAAAACGTAACCCTTGATTATGTAACCGAGCTCATTGGTGCAGCCTTTACCCTGCGTAATCCCAATGTGGAAAGCTCTTGCGGGTGCGGAAATTCATTTTCCATATAAGAAAAAAGAAAGATAAAATCCATGACAACAATCGCCACATGGAATATAAATTCCCTTAGAACACGCCTAGAGCATCTTAAAAAATGGGTGGGCGAACGCAATCCTGATGTTATTTTACTTCAAGAAATCAAATGCCAAGAAGAACATTTCCCCCGAGAAGAAATAGAAGATTTGGGATATAACGTCGCTTTGTTAGGACAAAAATCCTACAACGGGGTTGCTATTCTTTCTAAAAGCCCTGTGGAAGATGTTGTTTATGGACTCCCTACGTTTCAAGAAGATCAACAGGCCCGCTACATTGAAGCCTTTATCGGGGGAGTTGACGGCGTTCGCGTCGCCAGTGTTTATGTCCCCAATGGTCAAGAGGTTGGCAGCGAGAAATTTGCCTACAAAATGGCCTTCCTAGAGGCTTTGAAAAAACATGGTGAAACTCTTCTGGCTCAAGGTGACCCTCTTGTGATTGCCGGAGATTACAACATTGCGCCCTTTGTGAGCGATGGCCATAGCCCCGAGCGCTTTAAACAAGATCGCATTTTATGTTCCCTCGAGGAACGGGAAGCCTTAAGGTCTCTCTACAACACAGGATTCATAGATGGTTTCCGGTTAAAACATCCAGAGACTCTCCCTGAAAATCAACATCTTTTTTCCTGGTGGGATTACCGGTCTGGCTCTTATCAAAACAATAAAGGCTATCGCATCGACCACTTGCTGTTGTCTCCCAAAGCAGCTGACCGACTTCAAGACGCTGGCATTGACCCGGAAACCAGAGGGGAGGAAAGACCCTCAGATCATGCCCCTGTTTGGGTTGACTTGGCTTCTGCCTGAGAACTATTCAAGATTGCCCACTCTCGTGTATGAAAAACATTATCCCTCGATCTTAGAGAAATCCGCCACTTGTTCCAAACTTTTTTGGATATATCCCAAAAGATTCAAGCGGTTTTGACGCACGTCTTGGCGCTCATCATTGACTTGAACATGTTCAAAAAATGCATCAATGGGAGAGCGTAACGGGGCAAGGGTTGCCATGGCCTGTGTAAAGTTTCCTTGAGACAAGAGTCCTTGAATCTCTTTTTGCGCACGGGAAAGCGTTTTATAAAGAACTTTTTCTTCCTCTTTTTCAAAGAGATTTTCTAGGGGCCCTTTAAGGTCTACTGCCTTTTCTTTGCGTAAAATATTGGTCGCCCGTTTATAACCTGCAAATAGATTTGTGGCCTCCTGTTTATGGGTTTCAACAAAGGACACAAGGGCCTCAAGGCGCGCTTTCATAACATGTAAAGGTTCTGAGAGTCCCTTGGACAAAACCGCTTCAATATAATCATGGGGAAAACCGTATTCCCGCCAATAAACCTTAAGGCGTTCAATGAAAAAGGTTTCAAGGTCCTCTAATACATCTTCTTTAGGAAGAGCTTTATCCGCTTTTTTAGTGCCTTCATAAAGATCAAAAGCCGCATTTAAAATATCTCTCAAAACCCATTCATAACCTGTTTCAAGAAAACGAATCACGCCAAGGGCAGCTCGGCGTAACGCAAAAGGATCCTTCGACCCCGTTGGCTTTAAGCCAACGCTGAAAAACCCAACGAGAGTATCAAGGCGATCTGCCAAGGCTAGGAGTTGACTGGTTTTGTGAGTAGGAAGAGCATCACTGGGGCCTTTTGGCGAGTACTGCTCATAGATTGCTTGTGTCACCGCCTTTTTTAATCCATCAGCCTTAGCATAATAAGATCCAATAATACCTTGCAATTCAGGGAATTCAAAAACCATTTCAGACATCAAATCAGCTTTACATAAAGCCGCAGCAACCTTGGCATCTTGACGCGCTGTCACCTCTTCTTTTTCCATTAAATCGATGAGGTGCACAAGGCGCTCTTGCTTTTGAGCTAGGGTACCAAGGTGAGCATGAAACACTGTTTTATCCAGCTTTTTACCGTGCTCAACTAAGGTTTTTTTACGGTCTTGCTCATAAAAGAAAGCCGCATCAGAAAGGCGCGCTTTTAAGACGCGCTCATTACCCGTCACAATAGCTTTACCCCCATCAGGGGCCACAATGTTTGCAGCTACGATAAAGTGCGGCGCAAAAGAACCACCTTTTTTGTGCACACTAAAGTAACGTTGGTGAACCCTCATCGTTGTTCGCAATAACTCTGGGGGAAGGGCCATAAAGGCATCATCGATATCCCCCAAAAGACACACAGGCCATTCTACCAAACCGGTAACTTCATCAAGCAATCCTTTATCATCAAGGATTGTTAAGTCATATTTGGCGCAAAGGTCAGCAATTTGTTTCTTCAACTTTTCTTGACGCTCACCTTGATCAACAATCACAAAAGCCTTTTTTAATTTCTGCGTATAATCTTCAAAGTTTTTCACTGTAAAAGGAGAGGACGCCATGAAGCGATGCCCAACTGTCACGCCATTAAAGGGCACAAGAAAGGGATCGGGGTGGCCTTCTTCATTCATGGACACTGTAAAATCAAGGGGCTGTCCGTCAAAAAGGGCACATCCTCCTTGAAGGGGGCGCACCCAAGTTTTTGTCGTGGTTGACCATGTCATCTTTTTGGGCCATGGCAGCGTATAAATAACCTCTCGGACAACATCGGGCAACACTCTTTTTGTCGGCGTTGCTTGGAAGGTCTCCACAGAAAAGTAAAAAGATCCCTTTGGCGTTTCTCGAATCTCAAGGTCATCAAGGATTTTTCCCGTTGATTTGAGAAACCCTTGAATAGCTTGCTCTGGTGCATCTGTCCTTGGGCCACGACGCTCTTCATGGCGGGCCGCTTGTTCTGAAGCTAAATCTTCCACAACGGCGACAAGACGGCGAGGTCCCACATAGCAGGCAATCTCCCCATGAGCTAATTGAAGATCTTTAAATCTTTGTTCTAAAAGGCGTTTAAGATCAGCGGTTGCTGGCTTTTGCATTTGGGCTGGGATTTCACCGGAACGGATTTCAAAAAAGAATTCTGACATGGCTTTATACCCCTAGGCTTGTTTGTTCTGGTTCTGGCGATGAAGACTTATCTTGCTGTTGGAGGTATTGTTCACAACATCCCCGTGCCAAATCCCGTACGCGAGCGATATAACTCGCCCGCTCAAGAACACTGATCACACCCCGAGCATCGAGTAAATTAAACAAATGGCTGGCTTTCAAAGCTTGGTCATAGGCCGGTAGAACGCACTGTTTTTCAAGGAGAAGCTGGCATTGCTTTTCAGCCGCTTTAAATTCATTCTCTAATTTTTTAACATCCGCATAGTCAAAGTTAAAGGCTGAAAACTCCTGTTCATTTTGGTGAAAAATATCACGGTAAGTGATTTTTCGTTCCCCCTCAGCACCATTCCAATCAAGATCAAATAAGCTCTCAACCCCTTGAACAACACAAGCACAACGCTCCAGTCCATAGGTCAGTTCCACAGGCACCGGCGCGCAATCAGCTCCGCCCAACTGTTGAAAATAGGTGAACTGCAAGACTTCTTGACCATCACACCAGACTTCCCAACCAAGACCAGAAGCCCCCAAAGTCGGTCCCTCCCAATTGTCCTCCACAAAACGAATATCATGGATCGCTGGATCAATACCAATAGCTTTAAAGCTTTCCAACATAAGGTCCTGAATATCATCGGGAGACGGTTTCATAATCACTTGAAACTGATAATAAGATTGCACTCGATTAGGATTATCCCCGTAACGACCATCGGTAGGACGGCGGCACGGCTGCACATAGGCGGTGCGCCACGGTTTTGCACCAAGGGTTCTCAGGGTCGTTGCAGGGTGAAAGGTTCCAGCCCCCATTTCCATATCATAGGGCTGCATAATGGTGCAGTCTTGATCGCTCCAAAAACCTTGAAGTTTGAGGATAATATTTTGAAAGCTTTTTTCTTTTTTTGAAAGGCTTTGGGGGGAATTCTGTATGCTTGTCATCTACCATGTACTCTTTTAAGGAATATAGAATGACTATATATAAAGTGCCCAAAAAAAACCAGTCCATATAGGCTCCTCTGAAAAAGGCCCTGTTGCAAAAATTTCAAACCTATCAAGAGTAATCATTTTGCTTTTAGAGTCCCTAAAACCAACCTTCATCTTAAGAAGGTTAAACTTTATTTAGAAATAGTTTTGTAAAAGTTAAAAATAGATATATAATAATAATATATGTCAAATTTTATATAATTTCACAAGGGAGTCATAGAAAAATGCGTCAACAAGAAGAAACAGGTTTTGCCTATTTCCTTATAAAATATTTCTCACCCCTCGTCGATTTGACCATCCGCCTTTACATGGCCAATATCTTTTTCAAATCCGGTTGGTTAAAATTCCAAAATTACATGAATGATGACTGGGATAGTACGATTTTTCTCTTCACGGAAGTGCACCCTGTTCCCTATTTATCACCAGAAACTGCAGCAGTTCTAGGAACGGCTGGCGAGCTCGGCCTCTCTACTCTGCTTGCCCTTGGTCTTTTTGGGCGTTTTAGCGCCTTTGGCCTTCTGGTTATGACTGCCGTCATTCAAATTGTTATGCCCACACCTCAGGTTCATCTCATTTGGGCTATTATGCTAGGAACAATTTTCGCTCGGGGGGCTGGCTCTCTCTCCGTTGATACCTTCTTAAAGCGGCTTTCATCTATGCGTTAAGAGAAACAGTTGACTAATAAATAAGGATAGAGACACTACACTTATAAATTTTTTCTATATTTCTGCTTTGAAATATGTTATACCTTAAAGTCTACAACAAAGAAAACAACATTTTTACCTCATAACCCTTTGAAATATTTGTGATAAATCAACAAGAGACTCAAAAGGAGAGCTTTTATGGAAATTACGACAGCCTTTTCTACAGGAGATACCGTAGTGTATCCAAACCATGGCGTTGGCAAGCTCGAAAAAATAGAGAGTCAAACCATTGCAGGCCAGGAACTTAAGGTCCTTGTCATTAATTTTGAAAAAAAACGTATGACGTTGCGACTTCCTCTCGTAAAAGCAAAAAATACAGGCCTTCGCAATCTTACAACAAAAGATGACATGGGTAAAACACTCGCTCTGTTAACAAAAAAAATCAAAACAACCAAAGGCATTTGGGCAAGACGTGCTCAGGAATATGAAACAAAAATTAATTCCGGAAGCATCATCTCCCTCTCAGAAGTTTTGCGGGAATTACATCGTGATGAAAACCAAGGAGATCAATCCTATAGTGAACGTCAAATTTATCAAAATGCCCTAGAGCGTTTTGCCGATGAGGTTGCTGTTGTTGAAGCTATCCAATTTGAAGACGCTTGCGAGAAACTTAAAACCATGCTTCGTGTTGCTTAGTTAAGAAATCTTTATTTAAAACACCAAAAGATGGGGCACAAAGCCCCCTTTTTTATGTCTTTTTAACAAAAAAACATTTTACTTAATAAAAAATTAAATATTGCTATGTATAATTCATATATTAATAACAAAAAAGGATTTTTTACATGTTAATAAAAGAATCAATTATTTTTTTACATTCTTTAGCGGCCGTTACTGGCATGGGAGCTGCCATTTTTTTACAAGTACACGCCAGTTTAGAGCTTATCAAGGAAGTGCGAATTCGAGATCAAAAATATATGCCATTGGACATAAAGTGATCATGATTTCCATCGGAGTTCTTATTCTCTCTGGCTTAGGGTTCCTTGCCTATTATGCAATAAATTCCCCTGAAACCTTAAGTAATCAAAAAATATATGGAAAAAGCTTAATGGTTGCTATTTTGCTCATTAACGGCATCTTTTTAAATAGTAACCTACAACAAACATTGAGAGAACAGATTGGAAAAGGCATATTTGAGGGCATGTCCCTTCAAAAAATTAGAGTCTACTTTTATAACGGCACGATTTCCTTTGTCTTTTGGATTCTTATTTTTGTTTTGGGGACTTTTAGAACTCTCAACAACGTATTTGGCATAGAGGTTTATATTGCAACTATTATCGGCATCTTGATTGCCGCAGGGGGTATTGCCCACATCCTTGCGCTCCATGAGCTAAAACATCAAAAAAATCATAAGAAAAAAAGTCTTAAGGGGAAAAAATAGAGGCGGAAAACACACCACTATAGGGCACCTCTAAAAACCCCTAATAAAACTTTTAGTATTGTCTGTAACCCTTGTAAACATTGGGTTCATCTTACTGAATTTGGTAAAAGACAGAGTTTTTAGAGGTGCCCTATAGCCTTTAATTACAAGTAAAGTTTTCTAAGATTTTCCTTGGAGATGTCTCCCTTACAAAAAGAAAGATCGGGATCAACAAGAAATCGCTTTTCCATGGCCTCTCTTCCAAGAAGCATTCGATATCCCATGGTATCTCGATTGGTTAAAGTCACTTGAATATTCCAAGTTTCTTCTCCAATCATAAGCGGAGTAAGGATAACAAAGCGACGCTGTTTATCACCACTGGAACTTTTGACAACCCTATTATCAATAATATCGGCCTGACACTGACGAATGATTTTGTGACTCTTTTGAATGGGGTGAATATCAAATGTGACAAATTCCCTACCTTCCCTTTGGTGGATTGCAATATTAAAGGCGTGCAGGGAAGATGTTTTTGCGCCTGTATCAATACGCATTTTAATAGCAGGAATCCTTAAATCTTTTAAGGCCCCCCATTCTTCGCATCCAATAATTGATTTTCTTATCATTATACCTTCCTTTGAATCATAAAAGGCTTTCTTCGATTCTTTCATCAAAAAATTCAACTTGCTCGTGGACGCGTTCTGAGTTTTCAAAGGTTGCTACATGAAAGAGAGCATCACCATTATTCACCAAGGGCATAGTAGCAATACCAATAATAATACCGGTTTTTTTCGCTTTGACTTCATATTTATCTTCTCCAAAAGGATTGGAAATAATACCTAGAATTTCGTCCTTTTTAACATGGTTTCCCAGATGTTTCTTAATACGCAAGCTCCCACTGTGAGGCGCACGTAACCAATGGCTGGAATGAGAAATGAAAACTGCTTTTCGTCTTTTTTCTTTGCTGGACACTGCCCCTTCGATCATCCCAATGGATTTCATAACTGACAAAATTCCATGGATGCCCGAAGAAATAATTTTTTCTTCATAGCGAAGGGGCTCTCCCCCCTCAAACAAAAGCATATTGACACCAGCCTCAGACGCGCACTGACGCAAAGATCCATCCCGAACACTGGAATTTAAAACCACAGGAACGCCAAAACTCATGGCCAAATCTTCGGTTTCTTTTGAATCTAGGCAAGCGCGCACTTGAGGTAAGTTGTTCCGGTGCAGGGCTGCCGTGTGTAAGTCAATGCCATGGGTCGATTTTAAAACAATTTCATCCATAAAAATTTTGGCAATTTGCCCTGCAAGGGATCCCTCTTTTGAGCCTGGAAAACACCTATTTAAATCTCGACGATCGGGAAGGTAACGAAGATTTCTATTAAAACCAAAAACGTTAACAATAGGCACCGCAATCAATGTACCTTTGATTTTTGAAAGTTTTTTTTTCTTAGCCAAAATACGCTTGATGATTTCAACACCATTAATTTCATCTCCGTGAATGGCCGCAGAAAGAAACAAAACGGGTCCGTCTTCTTTGCCTCGAATAACTTCGACGGGTATTGTTAGCTTTGTATAATCGTAAAGTTTTGCAACCTCAATTTCAATTTGCTTACGTTTGCCAGGCGCAATAGAAACGCCTCCAACAGCAAATTCTTTATTATTGAACATTTAACCTTTCCCTTTTGTTTTTTGGGGGCCTTTCACAGCATTTTTTTCAATATACTCAATAATAGATTTAGCAACATCTTTTCCTGTTGCTGTTTCAATACCTTCTAGACCGGGCGAGGAGTTAACCTCAAGAACCAAAGGTCCCCGTGAAGACCTAATTAAGTCAACGCCTGCAATATCAAGTCCCATAACCTTGGCAGATTTAACGGCGATAGACCTCTCTTCCGGTGTTAATTTAATAACAGACGCTGATCCACCTCGGTGAAGGTTTGAGCGATACTCACCTTCTTTGGCGGTTCGGATCATAGCAGCGATCACTTTATCCCCTAAGACAAAACATCGAATATCAGCGCCATTTGCTTCTTTGATAAATTCTTGAACCAAAAAATC
Source organism: uncultured Alphaproteobacteria bacterium (assembly GCA_963974885.1). GTDB lineage: Bacteria > Pseudomonadota > Alphaproteobacteria > Caedimonadales > UBA9215 > UBA9215. Next base: position 39,202 of record CAXBEY010000001.1, on the reverse strand, counting down.
AGTGTCGAGGTCCCTAAAGGCATTAATAAGACTTTCTGCGGCCTTGTTTGTTTCAGCCAATAATACTCCTTTTCCTTGTGTGCTATTCATAACTTTTACAATTAAGGGAGCATTCCCAACGAATTCGATAAGGTCTTCCGTTGCATCTGCTTGGTGAGCATAGCTGGTAATGGGCATATCAATGCCTTTACGTGCCAATAGTTGATGAGCACGCAACTTATCCCTGGATCTTGATATTGATATTGATTCATTTAAGCAATAAACATTACCAACTTCAAATTGCCTTAAGACGGCTGTTCCGTATGCTGTTATAGAGCTCCCAATACGACCTAAAACAGCATCAAATTCTAACTTTCCCTTAAAGCCTTTTTTTTTGTAATACACAGCAGGCTTGCTGGCTGTAATGTTCATATAGCATTTTAAAGTATCAACGACCTCAACGTCGTGACCTCTTGCGTTGGCTGCTTCAACCAAACGCCTTGTTGAGTACAGCTTTGGATTTCTTGAGAGAATACCTATTTTCATACTAACTCCATTTTTTAAGTTACGACGGACATGTCATGTTAAGAGAAACGTTAAATCAATTTAGTATGTGACGCTGCTTCCAGAAAATAATTTACGCGTCCGCTTTAGGATTTTCACATCAGAACTATCTAATAGAATCTTACATTGAAATTCAGACTTTGTTGCAAAAAACTTACCATTGCAGATAACGCTTTTCTTTTATTAAGTTTGCCTAATTAGAAAACGAACTGTTTATCATGCCCTTAGGGCTCAAAAATATTTTTTGCAATAAGATACTTTTTTAAGTCTATTTAATAAAAGAAGGGCTATCTAAATATATTTAACAATAAAGAATCCGCCAATAATAACCGCAATAACAACAAGAGTCACAAGGCCCAGGTTCTTTTCCACAACGTCTCTAATTTGTGGACCACAAAATTTCAACAGCCCCGCAACAAGGTAAAAACGGAATCCTCGTGCGACAATAGAAGCGGTTAGAAATGTTGCCATATCAAGCTTTGCAACACCGCTAAAGATTGTTACAACCTTATAAGGAATGGGCGTTAATCCCTTAAGAGCCACAATCCAAAAGCCCCATTTATCAAAACCAGCTTGAAACTTCTCAAAAGACTCCTGAAGGCCATAAGTATTAATAATCCATTCCCCTGCGGTTTCATAAAGGGCAAAGCCAATATAATAGCCAAGAATTCCCCCAATAACAGAGCTCAAAGTGCAAATAAACGCCAATTTCCATGCATCTTGAACGCGAGCCAAAATCATAGCCATGTAAAGGGGGTCAGGGGGAATAGGGAAAAAGGAGCTCTCTGCAAAGGAAATAGCAACAAGCATCCAACGTGCTCTAGGCGTGCCAGCATGGGCTAAAACCCAATCATAACTTTTACGAAGCATCATTAACCCTTAAAATTGACTGAACCACTGCAAAGGAAGGTGTTGCAGTGCATCCTATGGTTTTTTTTAGCACATTTATACTGAAAGGTTCAATAAAACTTTGAGGGCTTCGTTGCATACCCTTGATCTTTAGGGGATCTGAAGGTAGAGTAAGTGCCACAGAGTAATCTATTATACAATGAGGAGCCTATCCATGTCTGATGATTTAATTGAAGAAATCAAAGAAGATATCCGCAATGACCAGTTAGTTGCCTTTTGGAATGAGTATGGCAACTTTGTTATCGGTGCTGTAATTGCTATTGTTCTCATGACCATTGGCTATCTTTTTTGGCATACCCATCAAGAAAAAAAGCTTTTAGATCAAACTCTTATTTATGAGAAAAATCTAGAACCTGACCCTTCAAAAGGTGAAAAAGCAGATTATTCTTTGTTAATTAAAGAAGGATCAGCGGGCTATCAAATCATGGGGATCTTTGAACAGGCCCGTCTTGCAGCCAGCACCAAAGAGGCCGAGGATCTTTTAAAAGCCCTAGCGAACAACACATCCTATGATGCTTTTTACCGTGAAACAGCGGCTCTTCAGGGGATCATGAGAAAATTTGACTCAACTCATGGGACGGTACTTTTAGAAGAGCTTGAAAGCCTTGTGACTAAAAATTCTCCCCTCCAAGCAGCGGCTATTGAACTGCAGGCTTTTGCCTACTTAAAACTTCGGAGCCTAAAAAAAAGCTTCCCAAGCTTTTATGTCCGTTGCACAACACCCACAAGCCCCCCAATCTATGCGTGCTCGTGCACAAGCTATGGTTGAAATCCTTAACTAAATAATAAGCTTTAAAGGTTTTTCTATGATACGTACTTTTTCCCGCCTCTCTCTTTTTGCTCTGTTTTTGTCGGGCTTATGCTTAACGGCCTGTGATAATAAAAAAGGCCCCCCTATTTTGGGAGATCGAGAAGCTATTTTTGTAGGAGATGATCCCTTGATGGCAGATCCCTCTTTGAAAAATACCAAAGTCTCTCTTCCAAAACCAAAGCTTAATAAAGCTTGGCCCAGTGCCAGCGGTGCCGTTGACCACTCCTTTGACCCCGTCACCTTAGGGTCAAATCTGAAAAAAGCATGGTCAGAATCCATTGGAATGGGTTCCGGTTCTTCTGAACGCCTCTTAAATGGTCCAGTGGCTGCTGGCGGCAAGATTTTTACTGTCGATACACGGGGCTACGTCAGCGCTTTTGATATTCAAACAGGTAAACAATTGTGGTCGAAAGACTCAACACCGGAAAATCATTCAACACAAGCCTTTAGTGGTGGTCTTGGGTACGAAGATGGATTTGTATTTGTTGTCACGCCTGCGGCTGAAGTTGTCATGATGAAGGCTGAAACAGGGGACATTGAAAAACGCTTTGCGTTAACAGCGCCCGTTCGGGCTGCCCCCACAGTTAAAAACGGTTATGTTTATGCGGTAAATATTAACAACCAACTTGAGGCTATTAACTATCGCACAGGAGAACCGACTTGGTCCCATTCCGGCATTATGGAAATCGCTGGCCTATTAGGCGGGGCAAGCCCTGCTTTGACAAGCGATCTGCTCATTGTGCCTTATACGTCTGGCGAGGTCTATGCATTGCACCCTGGGAACGGTCTACCCCTCTGGAGTGAAAGCCTGGTGAGCCTCACAAAACTTGATCCTATTTCCTCGTTGTTTCACATCAAAGCCCGCCCCGTTGTTAAGGGCAATCACGTGTATCTCATTGGCAATGGTGGTGTTATGAGCTGCCTTGATGCGAACTCGGGTAAAACCCTTTGGACCCATACTGTTGGTGGCATCAGGAGCCCTGCTGTTTCAGGTGATTATCTCTTTATGGTCACCAATAACAATGAGCTTGCGTGCTTTAATCGCTTTAACGGTAAAGTTATCTGGGTACAACAATTGCCCCGTTACCTTGACCCAGAAAATAAAAGTGATCCCATTTTATGGGCAGGCCCTATTCTTGTTGGTAAGGCCCTTGCTCTTTCTGGATCAAATGGAAAAGCGTTGATTGTTTCAATAGAAAAGGGTGACACCGTTCAAGAGCTTGATATTGGCAGCCGCACTCTTCTTTCCCCCATCGCCGTTGATAATACCCTTGTGTTCTTAACGGATCATGCAGAGTTAGTGGCTTACCGCGGGTCTTAAGGGACCTGTTGCCACAAAACTAACCAATCACCCCATAAAAAAAGGCCCCGGGTTAACAGGGCCTTTTTTAGTATTTCCTTTAAGAGGTCTTAAGCACCCCAGAAGTAATTGTAAGCTGCACTTCCCGCACTTTTAACATAGCTTGCACAAGTAGACGCTGTTGAGACAGCAGCCTTTGCAATGGCTGGAGCGTTGTTCACTAAGGGATCAATCACAAAGCTCTTTGTCAAGGGTGCATAGGTACCGGCGATGAAACCATCAAACCCAGGAAGAACATAACGGGCAAGCTTAATGCCCCCTTTTGTTACATAATAAGCCGTATTTCCTGCCACAGGCCCGCCAATTAAGCTGGCACCCACATAAACACCATAGGCTGTTAGCTCTTCAAGAGCATTGACACCGTAGTAGTTCAAGTTCCAAGCAAGAAGGTATTTTGCTGTTTCTGATCCACTATCAACAAGTTTTCCGCCCACATACTTTGTAGCGCCCACTGCTTTGTTCATAGCCCAGTTGCCCCAGCTTTCCGGCGCATCTTCTTGCACTCCTTTTTGTGCTGCTGCAAATTCTGCATCATAGGGCACAAGAGCAAGGTTATTTTTAATAAGTTTCTCTTGAGAAGGGTTATACTTTACAAAAGCGCGTGTCAAGTCAGGGCCTTCATAGGGCACAAGAGCAAGCTCATTATGTGCAAAGGCACTTGAGAGTGAAAGTGTTGTTCCGATAATAAGTGTTAGAAAAGTCTTTTTCATCATTTAAATCCTTATATATGTATTCTGTATTTCTTATATCTTATATATAGTGACCACTTGTCAAAGATACAAATATTAAAAAAGAATAACGGAGTTGCAGATTATGCAACAGAGGGTTTTAATAGGGCAAATGAAATTTGAATTTTTAGATTAGAGGTGAATGCCTCACATAAACCGCACCTGTATTTTATGAGGCATTCATATAACAAAACCTCCCATGGGGAGGTTTCTAAATTAAATAGGCTTTATAAAAGTCTCTGGGGAAAAGGGTAGGAATGGATGCTTAGTCAACAAGGCCAGAAGCGCGCAGCGCAGCTGTTGCTTCTTCAAGGTTCATTGATGGTGATAACTTTAAAGGCTTCAACATTGGCACACCATTAAAACTTTGAGCACTTAAGCTTAATGTACCACATGTCATAAAACCCATGTTTATAGCTTTTTTACCGTCTTCCCTATCAATTGTTTGCACAACACCGGCTTTTGTAGAAATCTTCCAAGAGTATTGGGGAGCGTCTTCCTCAGAATTAAGGCTTGCCTGAGCACATGTTGCTGCCGTAAAAAAAGCAACAAGGGGTAAAATTTTTCTAGGGTTAAATATCATTGTTATTTTCCTTTAAGTTTTTATTATACAAACTCTCCAATGAGGGAGCTATGACCGAAAGTTGTGTATGAGAGTTCAAGCGGCGTCTCTCATGTTCTGATCGTTGTTGATCGAAGCGACGCCATCCACGAACTTAACGCCGGTAATAACCTCGCCCAAGCGTTTAAATCCGGCAATTATTTGCCAACGCTTCCCATTACTTTCGCACAGCTTCAAGACCCTCGTCAAGATCGTCTTTCTAGAAAAACATCCTTTTACTTTCTTGGTTTGATATCGAACCGTTACAAAGGTTGACTCTATAAGGTTTGTCGTTCTTAAACTCTTCCAGTGCTCCGCTGGATAATCGTAAGCTTACCTTTAGTACGTGCGTCCCTTGATAAGTCGAGTCTTTGCTTTTTTATCGGCAAAAGGGCCTTTTGCAGGCCTTCCTATATATCACTTGAAGGGACTTCCTTTAACTGTGCAACCTCAAGGTCACCCAATTTAAAAGGACCGTATGTCACCCGAATCAAACGGTTTACACGGCCGCCAATATGATCAATGACCTTTCTGATCTCGCGATTTTTACCTTCTGTTAACGTCATCTCAATCCATTGATTGTCCCCTTTTCGAGGCCCTTGGCGCCATCTTATGGGGCCGTAATCAACCCCATTGACCGTGATGCCTTTCGTCAATTGCTCAAGACCACTGGGATCAAGATGTCCAAAGACACGCACCTGATAAACACGGGGCACTTCACTGCTGGGGTGCTCTAATTTTCGAGCCAGTTCCCCGTCATTGGTTAATAAAATAAGGCCCTCACTCATAAGGTCCAATCGCCCAACGGAAATAATATGATCAGGCAAATGAGAGGGCAACAAATCAAACAATGTTTCCCGACCTTCAGGATCAAAGTGGGTTGTTACAATGCCGCGGGGTTTATGGAACATCCACAGCCGTGTCTTTTGCTTTTTAGGCAAGGCCACACCATCAACTTCGATGGTGTCCTTTGAGAGAACAAGGGTTGCGGGTGTTTCAATGAGGACCTCATTCACACGCACGCGCCTATCAGCAATCCAGCGTTCAGCTTCTCGTCTTGAACAAACACCCGCCCGCGCCATGACTTTGGCAAGACGCTCGGGGGTTTCGGGAGAAGGGGTCAAATCAGAGGTCATCTTTTTTCCTTGGGACAACTTCTGCAGAAATAAATGCTTTCTTTCCATCAGGTATCCCCAATATCAGAAATCCATCATCGCTTACACCAAGAAAAGTACCCTTTGTTTCTATAAAATTATACTCTTTTTCTTTTTTACGATTCATTGTGAGATTCCCCTCACGAATCGTTACCTCTTCTCCCAAGTAAAGAAGCTTTTCACGGTAATCAGAAATAGGCGAACGACACTCTTCAAATGCCAAAAACCGATCCCTCAATTTTTGTACTAAAGTCTTTAGGACATCGTCCACCGATGGAGGTGTTTTTAAGGCTTGGTGCAGGGACGTTGCCGGTTGATCAATAGCCCCCAACACATCATCTGCCACGTCAACATTGATACCAACACCAATTTTAAGCATTAACCCCGTTTTCTTCCGGTCCGTTTCAACAATAATACCTGCGATTTTTTTCTCATCAACAAGAACATTATTAATCCAGCGCAGACCAATTTTTTCATTGGGTACGCCTAATTGCACAAGGGTATCAGAAACCGCAAGACCAACAAAGGGGGGGACCCAACTCAAGCGACTCATATGCAACATATCAAGATGGACACAAAATGTTGAAAATAAGTTACCAACTGGTGACTCCCAACACCGTCCCCAAAAGCCATACCCTTTACTTTGTGAATCAGCGGTTACAACGCTCCACTGACCTGGATTCAAGTGTTTTTTTGCTGCGGTTTGTGTTGAGTCTATATCACTATAATGAAAGCGGGTTACTGTAGATCCATCACTGAACTTAATGGTAGATTCTGTAAAATTTTCCGATCCCCAAGAAAGAGAGTGCATGAAAAACAGCGTGAAAAAAGTCAAAAAAAGTCGTCTCATAATAGTCCTCCATAATTTCTCGTCATTTTAAATCTAAGGCCCGTTGATAAAGCTGTTTTTTAGGCAGGCCCGTTAAATCCATCACCTCTTGCACAGCACTTTTAACACTTTGATTTTCAAGGGCTCTTTTTAAGTGCGCATCGATATCGTCCTGTGTCAACTCTTGGACCTTTGTGCGCAGAATCAAAACCAGCTCTCCCTTTAGGGGAAAAGAGTCTAATTGCTCTAAAAGCTCTTGAGGTGTACCTCTGATAACTTGCTCAAAATTTTTGGTGAGCTCCCGTGCAATGGCCATAGATTGAACTTTCAACGACCCCTTAAGGCGCTTTAAAGTTTGCTCAAGGCGCTTTGGTGACTCATAAAAGATCAAGGTCTGATTTCCTTGTAAGCTCTCTAACATATCTTGGGTTTCTTTTTCTTTGCGGGGAAAAAAGCCTTGAAAAGAAAAGCAATCACTGGGGAGACCTGAGAGCAAAAGAGCCGTTAATCCAGCAGAGGCTCCTGGAATACAGGTCACATAAATATCCTGTGCAATAACGTCTTGAACCAATTTATAACCGGGGTCTGAAATAAGAGGCATCCCCGCATCAGATACAAGGGCAATGCGTTTTCCCTCTTGCAAGTGGGTCATGATTTTTCCCCCTGTTGGGTCTCCTTTTGCATCGTTATAAATTAATAGAGGCTTGTGAATGCCATAATAGGTCAAAAGTTTTTTTGTCACACGGGTGTCTTCACAGGCAATGAAATCAGCTTTTTCCAAGGTTGCAAGGGCCCGTAGTGTAATATCTTCAAGATTTCCAATGGGAGTTGCCACCAAGTAAAGCCCTGGAGGATATTTACATTTAGACCCACTACCTATAAAATTCTCTATAGACGCTTTATTGAAGGATGGCATAATAATGACTCACTTTTTTTCTCTATCAAAATACGCTAGCTTACCTAGGATAACAAGACCTCTGATCATAAGCTCTTTAATAGGGTTAAGTCTTTTGTTTTTAAATGCCTGCTCCCAGCAACGCCCCACATCCCTACAACCCATGGCAGATAAAGGCTTTGGCGCTAAACCACAAGAGAAAATTAAAAAATCTGACAAAGTTGCCTTGTTGATTCCCCTCTCTGGCCAACATCAAGCCCTTGGGCAATCTCTGCAAAAAGCCGCTGAGATGAGCTTATTTGACCATGCAAATGATGCCATTAACCTTGCCATGTATGATACCAAAAGCTCTGAATCCGGCGCAGCCCATGCGGCTCAAAAAGCCATTCAAGAAGGCGCCGGCATTATCCTTGGGCCCATTTTCTCTAATAATGTACAAGCGGTGTCACAGATAGCCCGCCGCGCTCATATTAATGTTGTTTCATTTTCTAACAATAAAGATATAGCAAGTGGCGGTGTTTTTGCCCTTGGCTTTTCTCCCGAAGAGCAAGTGCGCCAAATTATAGCCTATGCCGCCAGCCACGGAAAACGAGCCCTTGGTGTACTGATTCCACGAAACGGCTATGGAGCTTTGGTTGAACGTGAAGTACGACACCTCAAGAAGCAATACCAATTTGATGTTGACTTTATAACCTATGATGTGAAATCAAAAACTCTCTCCCATGATTTAGACCCCTTAAAAACATTAAAAATTGACACGCTGTTTATCCCTGAAGGCGGGCATTCCCTTGCCCGTGTTGTTTCTGCAATCCTTTATCAAGAAATTTCCCTTGAGGGTATTCAGTTGCTCGGCACAGGCCAATGGGATGATCAAAAAGTCTTTGAGAATCATGCGCTTGCAGGGGCATGGGTTGCGGCTCCTGACCCTCGAGAGCGTTTTTCTTTCAATGGGAAATATAAACAGGCCTACGGAGAAGAACCCAGCCGCCTCGCAACCCTTGCCTATGATGTGGTTTCTATGCTAGCTGTTTTGCGTCGTCACCATGGTGAAAAAGCCTTTAATGTTGCAGCACTTACCCAAAGCAGAGGTTTTGATGGTGTTGATGGCGTTTTTCGTCTACAACAAAATGGTGTGACCGAGCGTAAGCTCGCCATACTAGAAGTAACGCAAAAAGGTTTACACGTTTTGCAAACAACGGATTCCTCTTTTTAAACGGCCCTCATACAGGATTATGGATAGCTTTATGACACACATTCAAATTTCTCCTTCTATTTTATCTGCCAACTTTGCTAACCTTGGTGATGAAGTTGAAAAACTTGAAGCCGCCGGCGCTGATCGCATTCACCTTGATGTCATGGATGGTCACTTTGTTCCCAATATTACCTTTGGTCCTGCTCTTATTCATGATTTACGCACCCGAACAAAACTCCCCTTTGAAGCCCACCTCATGATTGAGCCTTGCGATCCTTATATTGCAGACTTTGCAAAGGCCGGCGCTGATATTATCCTTGTTCATCCCGAAGCTGGCGCACACCTTCACCGCACCATTCAGCTGATCAAAGACCAAGGTGTTAAGGCCGGTGTTGTCCTCAACCCCACAACAAACAATGATTTTCTCAAGTACGTCATCGAAGACATCGACCAGGTTTTGATTATGGCCGTCAATCCAGGTTTTGGGGGACAAACGTTCATCCAAGCCCAACTCCCAAAAATTAAGGAAGTCAAAGACATCATTGGCAACCGCCCTATTGAGATCGAAGTCGATGGCGGTGTGACTCCTGAAACGGCTCGGGCCTGTATTAAAGCAGGCGCCACTATCCTTGTTGCCGGCACCTCTATTTTTAAAACCAGCGACTACAAATCAAACATCGAGGCGCTGAGACATAGTTAATGAGCTACTGCCCTCTGTTTTAATATCTTTTCCCCATTGATTCCCCTCAAAAAATGCGTTTTAATAAAATTTCACAGTAATCTAAGAGAATTTCCATGCAAACGATTTTAAAGCAACTGCTTTTAAAGCGCACTATCATCGTACTTATTAGTACCGTTCTTATCATTGCAGGGCTCGTGTATCTATTTTGGCCATCGCCTACACCTCCCTCCCCAGCCCCTATGCTTGTGGAAATTGAGGTCATTCAAGAAAAACCCTTGCGTAAGATTGTCCGCCTTTCTGCCGTTGTGAATCCAAAACGCGTCACTCTTTTTCAAGCCGAAGAAAAAGGAGCCATGGGTCCCCTTTTGGTTAAGTCAGGCGCTGTTGTAAGTGAAGGGACTTTACTAGCAGAAATACGGAATAAAAAATGGCATCGGGCGGTTAAGTACATGCAAGAAAAAGCCAGCCTTGAAAAAGACCACTACCTTCGGCAAAAAAAACTAGCCGCTGGAAAGAACAAAAGCCAACGCTCCCTGGATCAAGCACAAGAAACATGGCTCACCGCTGAACTTGCCTTTGAAGAAGCTAAAAAAGCTTTGGCACGCACTCAATTTAAGGCACCCTATGATGGCCAAGTCGGGGTTTTCAAGGCTCGAGAAGGGCAGTTTGTGTCCCATGGTGATCCCATCGTTGCTTTTTATGACACGTCGGAATATGTTCTTGATATTGACGTTCCCGACTCCCTTGTCACAAGCTTAAAAGTTGGCGATGTCTTCACGATTAAGGCAAAGGGCGCAATGATAGAGGGGGTTTTGAGCAGTGTTCAAACCCTATTAGATGCTAGAACACACATGGGGATCGCAAGGGCCTTCCTACCTTCCAATCACCCTTTCCCGTTGGGTGGCCGTGTGAGCGTTTATATTATAGTGGATCAAAAAGACAGAACCCTAAGCGTTCCCCGATCAGCCGTTGTCTTAAAGGATGGCAAGCCGACGCTTTATAAGATTGTTGAGGGAAAAGCCACCCTTGCCTTTGTTGAGCTTGGCCTTGAAACAGACGATCGCCTCGAAGTTCTTAAGGGGCTTTTTATTGGGGATCGCGTTATCTTAAAGGGACAAGGAGGTATTTGGCCAACAAAAGCTGTTAAAGCAATCAATAAGGCAGAAACAACGTCTGCCCCTTCGTCAAAGGCAAAACAAAAAGAACTTTCTAAAAAGGATAAGGGGGCTTAAAATACCATGCGACTCCCCGTTTTTTTCCTTGAAAGACCTGTTTTTGCAACGGTCTTAAATGCCATGATTTTAATCATTGGTTTTTTAGCTTACCTAAATCTAGGGGTGCGTGAATATCCCAAAGTTTCTCTGCCTATTTTGACGGTGCAAGTTTATTATCCCAATGCCAGTGCTGATGTGGTGGAAACAGAAATTGCCGCAAAGCTGGAAGAGGCTCTCTCAGGGGTTGAGGGCATAGAGACCCTTTCCTCTTCTTCAAAATATGGCCAAGCCTCTGTTGAACTGTCCTTTAAAGCTGGGGTGGACATCAGCAAGGCTCAATCCAATGTGAGGGAGCGTTTATCCATGACGGCTCTCCCAGAGGAAGCAAAGGACCCTATTATTCGTCAGCAATCTGGAGACTCAGAACCGTTTTTTTACATCTCCGTTGACGGAGATAACCACTCCATTGTTGAGCTAACCCACCTTATTAATTTGTATTTAAAGAACTCTCTTAAGGCCATCAAGGGTGTCTCAATGCTGAATATCATGGGGGATCAATACACCATGACCGTTGCCCTCGATCGGGAAAAGATGCTCACCCATAGTATTGATGCCAATGGGGTTTTAAGCGCTTTAAGGCGTCATAATGTTTCTTTACCTGGGGGACGTTTTCAAGAAGCTATTCCCATCACCCTTGATATGCGGGTCCTTTCCCCCGAAGATCTTAAGGAAATCCCTGTTTCCCATACAAAGACAAGCGTTGTGCGTCTCAAAGATATTGCGACCATTTCCTTGGGCCGAGGCGTTATGTCACAAATTGTCCACTCCGGTGGAAGAAATGTTGCCTTTGTAGGGATTATTAAATCCAGTGATGGAAACCCTTTAGATATTTCCAATGAAATTCACGATCGCATGGATCAATTTCAAAGTGTTATGCCCGACGGCGTTAATGTCAAAATAAACTTTGATAAAACAAAGTTCATTCGAGGATCCATTTCCTCCGTTCAAAAATCCATTTTAGAAGCTATTTTATTGGTGATTCTTATTGTCTTTTTATTCCTGAGGAATTTCAGAGCTACCCTTATTCCCTTGGTTGCTATCCCTTTGTCCCTTGTGGGTGTGCTCTCCCTCATGGCTGCCTTTGGACTCTCTATCAATACCATTACCCTTCTTGCTATGGTTTTAGCTGTGGGGCTTGTGGTCGATGATGCCATTGTTGTCCTTGAAAACATTCACCGACACATTGAAGAGGGGAAATCTCCGTTAAAAGCCGCAAAGGACGGCTCTCGGGAAATAGGGTTTGCTATTGTTGCCATGACCCTAACCTTGGCCAGTGTTTATATCCCCATTGCTTTTATCCAAGATGCCATTGGTCAAATTTTTTTCGAGTTTGCTGTCACCCTCGCAGGAGCCGTCATTGTTTCCGGTGTTGTGGCTCTAACCTTTACGCCCTTAATGTGCGGCTACCTTTTGAAAAAAGAAAGCAAAGCAACCCCCCAAGCTCTTTCTTCCTTTAAAGCCCTTCGGTTTTTCGATCGAGGTCTTGACCGGATGACCCGATTTTACAAAAAAGCTCTGGGGGTTTCTCTCAAATGGCCAAAGGCTATGGCAGGGGCTTGCGTCGGCATTTTAGTGCTTTGCATAGTCTTGTTTCAAACCATCCCCCAGGCCATCACGCCAAAGGAAGACCGCGGGGTTGTTGGTATCTTTGTGCCTTATTTGGATGGAGCGTCTTTAGAAGAATTCGGTGGTTATTTAAAGCATGTTGAAAAAGAAGTCAAAGATATTAAAGAAGCTCTGACCTATTTGTCCTTTGCAGGCTCTTGGGGGGGGCAAGTTGTTGTGCCTTTAAAACCGTGGGATGAGCGGAGCCGAAGTGCCGCCCAAGTTGTGGAGGACCTACGGCAGCGTGTTAAAAAGGTTCCCACCATTCAAGCTTATCCGTGGAGTTGGGATTCAGGTATTCCAGGGGTTGAAGCGACGTCCACACAAGATGGTGCGATCACGGTACAGTTTTTAACCATTGGATCCTACGAAAATTTAAGCAAAATAATGGATGAATTACGTAAAGCGTGTGAAGAAGAAAAAAGCACCTTTGTGGACTGTCACCATAATTTACGCTTTAACTCCTCTGGATTTAGAATTGTTATTGACCGTGAAAAACTAGCAAGCACAACCCTAACACCCTTACACATCTCAAATGTGCTGGCCATTATGATGGATCAAAATCTTCACCTTGAATTTTCAAAAGAGGGCGTGCGTTATCCCATAGCCTTAAAACCCCAAACCCTTCCCTATCATTTAGAAGAAATTTATGCCTTTAATGAAGAAGGGACTCCTTTTCCCTTGTCCTATTTCATGACCTTGGAAAAGACAGTGACACCAAAAGAACTCAGCCACTATAATCAATTCCGAGCTGCCCAATTTAATGTGTCCCTTGCGCCTCATGTGACTTTTTCTGACGCCATTGAAAGGCTTAGCAAAATAATTGATAAAATTGTTCCCGAAGATATTCAGCATGAATTTACCGGCGTTGCAAAAAAATTAGAGGAATCCTCATCCATGATGGTGCTTTTGATTTTAGTAGCCCTCATTTTTGTTTATGCCATTTTAGCCATCCAATTTGAAAGCTTTGCCGACCCTTTTATTATTATGTTTACGGTTCCTTTAGCTGTCTTAGGCGCCCTCATCTCTGTTTACGCTTTGGACCGTACCCTTGATATCTTTACGCAGATTGGTTTGGTGACCCTTATTGGTTTAATTACAAAGCATGGTATTTTGATTGTTGAATTTGCCAATCAGAAAATGAAAGAAGCTGGCGCCGAAATTGATACCGTCATTAAAGAAGCCGCCGCCCTTCGATTGCGCCCCATTTTGATGACAACGGGAGCCATGGTTTTTGGTGCGATTCCCCTTATCCTATCCTCAGGTGCCGGTGCCGAAGCCCGTCAAGCCATTGGCATTGTCCTTGTTGGCGGCCTTCTTCTTGGCACTCTCCTCACCCTATTTGTGATTCCCATGGCCTATAAGATCATGAAGGCCCGCCATTTTTAATAGAAGCCTCTGCAAAAGGCTTTTTGGGGCATAAAAAAAAGAGGCCTGAAGGCCCCTTTTATCTTTTGAAAAAAGTGTTTTATTCTGCCTTGGAAGAAGTTGCTGCTTCCTCAGCTAAAAGGCGCTTTAGGGCAGCATCAACAATAGCTGTCTTCGCTACATCGCCTGCCGCAGCCATCACGTTGTCGAGGTCTTCGTCAGTTAAACCTACGATACCAAGTTTTCCCCGTAGAGCCGTCCGCTTTTCAGCAAGATCAGACGCTTCTTTTGCAAGACGAGCCTCTTCTTCTTGTTGAGCTTGTTTACGTAGGGCCGCAAGCTCAACTTCTTCTTTCTCAATACGAGCCTTTGCAGTCGCAACAATAGCAGGCTGGCCAGAAACTTCAGCCGCCGCATATGCATCGGCCTCTGCATCCGTCAACTTAAGACCAGACGCTTCACGGGCTTGGGTGCGTTTTAATTCAAGAGCTGCGGCTTCCGCTTCTGCTTCTTTTAGAACGCGTACTTTTGCAAGGGCTACAACATTAGCTTGCTTAGCTTCATAACCAGGCTCTTTATAATAATTCCAATTATCGGCTTCTGTGTCTGTTAACTCTGGAACACCAGAAGTTGTCCGTGCCTTAGCGCGCGCCTCTTCTAAAATACGAGCTTTTGCTGTCGCCACAATAGCTTTTTTCTTATCAGCATCACTGCCAGCATTGCCATAAGCATCAGCTTCATCATCGGTAAGAGCTACTTTAGCTAGCAACCTATCTTGCGCTCGAAGCAATTTACGGGGGACTAAGTTTGTCGCCAAAAGCCTATGGTCACGCTCATTGCGAATTTTTGACTCAGCAAAAGTTTTTTGTTCAAAGGTAAGAGCTTGCGCATTTTTTTCAAAAAGAGCTGTAACAGCATCAGGGTCAACTAAAGACAGTTGGGACGTACGCATAGCAAGGACAGCTTCTGCTCCCAGTAAGTTTTGATAATCACGGTTAGGTGAATAAGGGAGCCCATGGACTTTAGAAGTAAGATTAGCAATCAAGGCAGAGAAGACTTCATTGCTAAGAATCAAACCACGGTACACTGCCTCAAAAGCAGTTTGTTTCAAAGTATTCCCTTTAACAGTGGAGGTGATTTCATCACTACGCTGATCTTCTGGCAACGTTGCTGCAGCCAGGGCAATCCATAAACCATCACGCCTTGTCTTAAAATCTTCTGTAATAGGAGGCATTGCCCTTAGAGCATTTTTTACAGTTTGGTTGACTATTTGAGACATAACACGGGTATATGTGGCATCTAAGGCAGTATCAAGGCTTTCAGATCGACCCATTAGTTTATAGCGTTCTCCAGTATAACGACTGCTTGCAGCCTCTAAAAGGGTCACATCTCTTGCAGTAGCTCGGTACTGGAAATATTTCTTGACAAAAGAATTGCGCTCTTCAACCCATTTTTTCAAAGATATGCGTAAAGAATCCACAACTTCTTCTTCGTCACGAGAGAACGTTTGACCTTTTTTAAGATCAATAACCAACTCATCGTCTCCACCATCATTTGATGGACGAAAAGTGAACTCTGCTTTCTTATTCGAAAACTCAACCGTTGTCATAGTAAAATAACTCTGAAGACTTTCTAAAATACTATTATGAATAACATACTCACGATCAGAAGGAAGTGTATCCTGGTCGAAAACAATACCGATATCCCTCGAAACTGACAGAGGATTAACAGTTTTGACGACAACACTCTCTCCCATACCATCGTTGCTAGAAGAAGTTGCTACTAAACTTGCTTGCAAGGTTGTCGTGGGAAGAAAAGTTGTTAAGAGGGCCGTTGAGAGTGCTGTAGATAAAGAAAGGCTAAGTAATTGCTTTTTCATAGTATAGGTCTCCTGTTTTTTACATTTCTATTAAGATTTATTTAAATTCTTAATAATTAAAATGGTGACACTTTTTTTTGGAGGTAACAAGGCCCTTTATGATAAAAAAAGAAAACAAGATTTAAAAACCTTATTACACGGGGCTTTTAGAGGGAATTTTTATTTTTCTCTTGGTCTTTTTAAGGGCAACGCAGCCCCCCATAAGAATAATGACAGTGGCGACAATACGTTCTAAAGTCCACTGCATCCCCTCAAAAATAGACGATATATTTAACGCAATAACCGGTGCTATAATCCATATATAAGAAGCACTTGCCGCGCCAAATTTATTCACAAGTTGCATATAAAATACGAAAACAACGGACGTGACCAATAGGCCGATATAGAGCAACAAGGAGATAAATGTCATATCATTGCTCCACAAAATCTCTTGGTGTTGATAAAGCCCAAAACCAAAACTCAAGGTGCCACCCAATAACATGGCAAGGGCTGTGGCCCAATAAAGGTTCACCCCTTCTTTAATGAGTTTACTGGTCATCACCGTCCCAAAGGAAGATAAGAAGAGACTAAAACACAGGGCTAAAAAACCAAGGGTTGCCCCAATACTGAGATCAAAGTCAAAAATGTCCCCTGGGAAAAGAACGGCAAGTCCTGCAAGAGATAGACAAGCTCCAACAAGGGTTTGGGGCTTCAAAGGTGTTTTTAAAATCCAGCGCCCCAGAATGGCATTAGGGATAATCACAGCAGAAATCACAAGGGATCCAATGCCTGAAGGAAGATGCTTTAAGCCCTGGTAGATAAATAAATAATTCAGTGAATACAGAAAAATACCGGAAATTAATAAAAGACCGAGGCTCTGCCTTGAGAAACGTGGAAAGGAAATTTTCTTAGAGAGGGCAAAAAAAACAATGGCCAATCCCGCCAAAAGCATGCGGTAAGCAATGGCATATTCCGTACCAACATGGGTAATTTGTGATGGAATCACGTACCACCCTGTGCCAGCAACAACCGTAATGAGAATAAATTTTAATTTATCCTGTAGGGTCACACGAGTCATCTTTTACATCCTGTTTTTTAAAATCGCCTTAATAACATTTGTTTTAGATGACTTTTACAAGGGCATGGCGCTTTTTACCGGCGGATAATTTAATATAAGAATCGTCCTGTAAGTCCGTTACAGACAGGCTCATATTTTCATCATTAACGGCTGTATCATTGATCTTAGCACCGCCCCCTCGCACAAGTCGCCTGGCTTCTCCATTGCTTTTCGCAAGATCAGCTTGGCGGAACAAATCAATGGCAAGGATGCCAGCCTCCAATTGGGAGCGGGAAACTTCAACAAAGGGAAGGTTGTCTAAAGAGTTGGAAGCACCTCCCGTTTCAAAAAGAGTCTTGGCGGTTTCTTTAGCTTGATGAACAGCCTCTTCCCCATGGCACATCTTTGTCGCTGCATCGGCTAGGATGATTTTAGCCTCATTAATGTCCGCCCCCTCGAGTTTCTCAAGGCGGGCAATTTCAGCAAGGTTGATATCTGTGTATAAGCGCAAGAAACGCCCCACATCGGCATCTTGAGTGTTGCGCCAGAATTGCCAGAAGTCAAAGGTCGGCAATGCCTCTTCATTAAGCCAGATAGCCCCCTCAACGGATTTACCCATTTTCTTGCCGTCGGCCGTTGTAATTAAAGGCGCCGTTAACCCAAAAACTTCCTTAGAGGAGACCCGCCTTGTGAGTTCAACACCATTCACAATATTACCCCATTGATCAGAGCCGCCCAATTGAAGCTCACAGTTAAAGGTCTTGGAAAGTTCTAAGAAATCATAGGCCTGAAAGATCATATAGTTAAATTCAAGAAAGCTTAGATTTTGCTCACGTTCAAGACGCAATTTGACACTGTCAAAGGAAAGCATCCGATTAACGGAAAAATGACGGCCATAATCCCGAAGGAAATCAAGGTAATTTAAGGAGAGCAACCAGTCGCTGTTACGCAACATCATCGCGTCCGATTTTTGGTCTCCAAAGGTCAGGTATTGTGAAAAGACTTTTTGAATGCCCGCAACATTTTCGTCAATTTTCTCAGGGGTGAGGAGTTGCCGTGAGGCATCTTTACCCGAGGGATCACCAATACGCGTTGTGCCATCTCCCATTAAAACAAGGGGTTTGTGACCGTGCTTTTGAAGGAGCCTCAGTTGCATGATCTGCACTAAGTTTCCCACATGCAGACTTGTTGCCGTTGCATCGAATCCAATATAAGCGGTTACAGATCCCTTAGCCATTTTTTCATCAAGGGCGTCAAGGTTTGTGCCTTGGTGGATAAACCCACGGGCGTGCACTTCTTGCAGGTAAGAAGACTTAAAAGATGTCATGGGTTCGTCTCATTTTTGTTTCATAATAGAGTGACTTATTTTCATGTGATTTTCAAGGCTAGACTGTTTTCATATATTCATACATGTCAGCAAAATCTTGAGGAAGCTCCGTTTCAAACTTCAACGTCTCGTGGGTGGTGGGGTGGATAAACTGTAACCGTGCTGCATGGAGAATAGGACGGTTACCCTCTAAGGTTATCTCGGCTATTTTATCACGCAATTCCACAGCAAGGCCGCGAGGTTTGCGTCCGTAAAGAGGATCGCCAACAAGGCTGTTTCCTTTTTGAGTCATGTGCACTCGAATTTGATGGGTGCGACCTGTCTCAAGGGTACATTCAATAAGGGCGCAATAGTGCCCTAACTTTTCATGGACATGGTAATGGGTGATGGCTTCTTTGCCGCCATAGGTAATCACTTTCATCCGTTGGCGGTGACGAGGATCCCGTGCAATGTTCCCTATTATAGTTCCCTCCAATGGGTTAGGCATTCCCCAGCAAATAGCAAAATAGGTGCGCTTGAGGGTGCGATCCACGAATTGGTTAGATAAAAAGTGATGGGCATGGTCATTTTTTGCCACAACCATTAGCCCCGACGTGCCTTTATCCAATCGATGAACAATGCCGGGGCGTGCAACGCCTCCGATGCCTGATAAGGATTCACCACAGTGATAGAGCAATCCATTCACAAGGGTCCCGTCGTGATTTCCGGCTCCGGGATGCACAACAAGGCCCGCCGGTTTGTTAATAACAATGACATCTGCATCTTCAAAAACCACCTCAAAATCAATCTTCTGAGCCGCGGGAAGGGCTTCTACTACCTCTGGAACCGTAAGGGAAACTACCATCATTTCTTTTAATTTCTTAGATGGCTGAGTGCAAACTGTCATAGAAATATCCGCTATCTGATCATCGACAAGAGAGGTATCGTCACGGGGCTCTTCCCCCTCTTCTTGGCAAAAGGCTACCTTTAAATGAGGCGCTTCACCCAGCAGAACTTGATGGGACTCGATTAACGCTTTAAGACGTGTGCGGGTTAAATCAGGCAAGTGGGCATTCAGAAATTTATCCAAACGCTCCCCTGCTTTTTGAGGTGTGATATAAAAAATATGGCGTTGTTCTGACATGACGAGCCTTAAAGACGTAAATTTATTCCCTAGTCTTACAGGATTTCTTTGGCTTTTTCAAATTTCCTGTAATTATCCTTGCTTTTTAAGCGAGATAAAACGACTATTCCTTATAGAAGCCTCTGCGAAAGGTCTAAACGAAGTGGTTTTGGATGAGATAAAAGTGAAGCGAGGTCGTGGAAATGGAGGCGTACCTTCAGTACGTGCGTCCCGCGAAAGTCGAGTCTTTGCTTTTCTATCGCCAAAAGAGCCTTTTGCAGAGGCTTCTCTATATAAAGAAGGTAAGTAACCCCCTCATGATCATAGGCCTTGGCACAGATATTGTTGAAATTGCCCGCATAGAAAAACTTTACCACCGCTTTGGCACGCGCTTTTTACAAAGGCTTTTTACGGAAAATGAGCAAGCCTATTGCGCTGAAAAAACCCATGCTGCTTTAGCCCGTTATGCTAAACGCTTTGCCGCAAAAGAAGCCTGTTTAAAAGCCTTGGGAACAGGACGCAGCCACTCTATAAAATGGCGGGATATTGACGTGACACGTACAAACCTTGGTCAACCGACTCTTTCTTTATCGGGTAAATGTCTTGATATTGCTTTAAAACGCTTAGAGCCTGGTTACTCCCTTAAAGCCCATGTTTCTTTGTCCGATACAAAAGACCTGGCCCAAGCGACTGTTATCCTTGAAGGTGTTAAGGAAAATGGCTGAGGCGATGGAAGACATAACACGAACACTGCAAGATGAAGAGGCAACCGTTGCTCTGGCAATCGCCCTTGCTCGACTCTCTCAGGTTGGCGATGTAATTTATCTTAAGGGGACCCTTGGCATGGGGAAGAGCACCTTTGCCAGAGCCTTTATAAGGCACCTTGCGAAAAACTCTAACCTTGAAGTCCCCAGCCCCACCTTTACCCTTGTGCAAAGCTATCTTGATCTCCCCCTTCCCGTTTGGCACCTTGACCTTTATCGCTTAGAAAACCCTGAAGAAGTCGAGGAACTTGGCCTAGATGAAGCTCTTTCAACGGCGGTGAGTCTCATTGAATGGCCAGAACGTTTAGGAACCATAACCTTCCCAAATACAGTGATCCTTACGCTCGAATCAGGCAAAACAGCCGACCAGAGACAGGTTCACTTGTCAGGGGATGCCTCTTGGAAAGACCGTTTAAAAAGGTTAGCCCCATGAGTAACGTCACTTGTCTCTCACTGGATCAATCCCTTATTGTTTACTTAAAGGAAAGACTACAGGCAATCCAGGCCCAACACAGCCAAGATGTTTATCTAAAGACCTGCGTCATTTTACCAACACGCCGCGCCGTTAAGGAACTCAAAAAAACGCTCCTTATGTCGGCAGAAACAACAGCCGTTCTCCTCCCGACAATTATGGCTGTTAACGATATCGACGTGCCGTTAACCCTAGACTCTCCCTTTGTTTTATCTGAAGTAAAGCGTAAAGGATTGATTTTAAAACTTCTCCAAGAAAGCGGGCAAGAAGCGTCCCCTGATATTGCAGAGTTATTGATGCAGCTTTTAGACGATACAAACACCCATGAAGCTGATCCCAAAAAGTTGTTGACCCTTGTTCCTGAAATTTATGCAGAGCATTGGCAGCTCACGTCTCAATTTCTCCAAGACTTTTTAGAAAAATGGCAAAAGTGCCTTTCGCAAGAGAACAGCCTAGAGAAATCCACCCACGCCCTTAATATTATAAAAGAAACAGCCAGAGAATGGCTCAATAACCCTCCTCAAACACCGGTCATTTTAGCTGGACTTGATGGGTTTATTCCGGCTATCAAAGAGTTAATGGTAAGGGCACAAACCCTTCCCCAGGGCCATGTCATCCTTAATGGCTATTTGCCGGAACTTGAGGGAGATGACCTCTCAAAAACCCATCCTAATTATTTGCTGGAAGCCTTTGTAGAGACAGCACAGGGAGCCTCAACAAAAAACACAAAAAGGGCGCAGGCCATTTCCCATATGATGTCGGATCAACCCTTTGAAAAACGGGATTTAACGACCTGCTCCCTTGAGGGCATTACCCTTTTAGACTGTGAAACCTTAAGTCAAGAGGCTCAAAATATTGCTCTTCTTGCACGACAAAACCTTGAGAACCCCCATAAAACGACCGCTATTATTACCCCTGACCAAGAATTAGCAGAGAAAATTCAGCATGCCCTATTAAGATGGCATATCCGCGTAGACCTTGCCGGCGGTGTCTCTCTCTCAAAAGCCCCCCTGGGACGGTTTATCTTGGATGTCTTAGCCTTAAGTGCGCCTTTTCAAGAAGCGGCTTCTTTTCTAAGTGTTCTCAAAAGCCCCTTTGCCCGCCTTGGCTATGTCACGCCCTATGACCTTAAAAAACAAGTGCGACGCTTTGAGTTGCTGGCTTTGCGAGCCTCCCCCGCACCTATCCCCCAACTTGAGGGCGACTTGCTGGATTTTATGACCCGCTTTAACGAAGCCACCACAGGGTTTATCACTCTCAAATCAAGTCCAACCCAACCTTTGAAAACATGGTTAGAAAGCCACATCACCTTGTTAGAAGCTCTCAATCCTGACCTTTTTGAGGGAGAGCAGGGCCTCCTTACGGCCCAGTGTTTTAAAGAGCTATTGGCTAATGTTGACCATTATCCGCCCTTATCCCTTGGAGAGTACGCCTCTATTTTGGGTGGGCTCATGGGACAGGAAAGCGTCCGAGAAGCTGTTAACCACCCCCGCTTAAAGCTTTTAAGCCCTATTCAAGGAGCTTACAGCCAATATGATACCGTCATTTTATGTGGGCTCAACGAAGGGGTTTGGCCAACCAATGCCCCTCCCAATCCATGGTTGAACCGTGATATGAGCTTGCTACTTGGCCTACCGGATTCCCAGGTTCTCATTGGTCGAGCTGCCTCTTTATTGGCGCAAAATATGACATGCCCTCACGTTTATCTCTCCTATTCAAAACGACGGGGCACGGAGCCTGCCTCACCGTCTCGTTGGGTTTTACGACTTCAAGCCCTCGCCCAGAAAAAGGGGCAAGATATTGCTCTCAAAGATCATATGCCTCTCGATAATTGGCAGAGAATTTTGGATAAACCAGACCATCCTCTTGCGCTGCACTCTCCCCAACCTTGCCCCCCGCAAAAAAGTCGCCCCACGCGTTTTTCCATCAGTGATGTTGAGCGTTTTTTCCGAGATCCCTACCAAATTCATGCAAAGCATGTTTTAAAACTCGATCCTTTACGTACCCTCAATGAGCCTTTTGCCCAAGCAGATTTTGGCACATGGGCCCATAAAGTTCTCGAGCAGTCTGTCTTGCAAAATAAATCCTTAGATCATCTTAGGCAAGCCTACCTTCCCCAAGGATTGCCTCGAGAAACAGCCGCCTTATGGCTGAAGTCATTTGGTCTTTTCCAACGGTGGGTCACCTCTTTCCTAGAAACACAGAAAGAACAGTCCCTTGAAACCTTTGTTGAGAAAAAATTAACCCATTCCTTTGATATCCAAGGTGCACCCTATGAATTAGTGGGCAAAGCAGACCGTATTGATCGCCTGATGAATGGCACTTACGAAATCATTGATTATAAAACGGGGGCGCCACCCTCCAAAGCAAGCGTCCTCCAAGGAGATGCCCCCCAACTGCCTTTGCTGGCTTACTTGTTTGAAAAAAACACCCCCCATGCCCATGTCTCGAAATTAACCTATGTGGGACTTACGGGGCAAAAGACCCAAAGTATTATTTGTGAGAACCTAGCGGATGATACGGCACAACGGCTTTTTGAAACCCTCGAGCATTATCACAATCCGAACCATGCTTATGGCGTTAATCCCCACGAAGCCCTTCAAGATCGCTTTAATCCCTATGCCCATTTGGAACGCACCGTTGAGTGGCTTGGCCAAGAGACGACCTCATCTAAAGAAGAGGCTGCTTAATGAATAATACCCTTAATCCTCTTTTTAAAGCCCCTTTCCAAGAAGACCACCCTTCCCACAAGCAACGTCTTGCCAGCACCCCAAGCCACTCCGTATGGGTTGATGCCTCCGCTGGAACGGGGAAAACAAAAGTGCTCACAGATCGGGTGTTACGGTTTCTACTTCAAGGCATTGCGCCTAGTAAAATCCTGTGTCTGACCTTCACAAAAGCCGCGGCCTCGGAAATGCAACATCGTATTTTTCAAAGCCTCTCAAAATGGTCAACGTGCCCAAGGCAGGCGCTCATTACCTCCTTAGAAGATCTTTTGGGGCATATGCCTTCTCCTCAACAATCCCAAAAAGCACGGCTTCTCTTTTTTCAACTCATCGATGATCCCCATGGCTTAAAAGTCCTGACCATCCATAGCTTTTGCCAACAGGTTCTTGCCCGTTTCCCCTTAGAGGCCGGCCTTCCCGTAAGGGCCACCCTCATTGATCAAGACGATCAAAATGACCTCCTCCAAGAAGCCGCGGACAAGCTGATTGCCTTAGTAGATAAAGATCCCCTTTATCAAGATGCTTTTGATAGCCTCACCCCTTTTTACCGCCCCCAATCCTTGCCCCTTGCCTTGCAAGCTATTATCTCCGATCCTCAGTCAAGGAGGCAGCTAGGCTCACAAAATTTGGACGCCTTAAAGGCAACTCTTGAAGCTCATTTTGAGATGTCTTTATCCACGTGCCCCCAGGGGTTAATCAAAACCTACACCCTTGATCCTTCTGCCCTTAAGACACTTTACGAGGCCTGCGGCACGGGAACAAAAACCGATCAAAAACTAAGCCTGAAGTTAAACGCTTTTCTCAATACTCCCTTAAGTCCCGATAATTTTGAGGACTACCTTTCTCTCTTTTTTACCCAAAAGGGGGAGCCTCGCCAAAAACTTGTTACCCAGAAAATCATCAAAGAATACCCCTGGATTAATGACTTTTTCCACGACAGTGTGGAAAAACTTACCCTTTTGAAAGATCAGTTAAATACCCTGCAAGGCCTTCAAGGGAGCTATGCGCTGACTCTTTTGTCCCAAAAACTCCTCCACCTTTATGAAGGTTTAAAAAAAGACAAAGCCTTCCTTGATTTTGATGACTTAATTGCAACATCAGCAAAGCTCTTAGCTAAAGATAAAGGGGTGTCTTGGGTCCTTTATAAACTGGATGGGGGCCTTGATCATATTCTGGTAGATGAAGCCCAAGACACCAGCCCAGACCAATGGCAAATCATCTTAAAGTTGGCAGAGGATTTCTTTGCCGGTGAAACGGCGCGCTTGATCAATCGAACTCTTTTTGTGGTGGGGGATCGCAAGCAATCTATTTACAGCTTTCAAGGGGCCGAGCCGGATTTATTCCAACACTTGCGCCACTATTTTAAAGATAAAATTGAAAATGCTAAACAATCTTGGGTACAAGTTTCCTTGGATGTATCCTTTCGATCAAACCAAGCTGTGCTATCCCTTGTAGACCATGTCTTTGAGTCTCTTCAATTGGGAAATAACTTTGTCGGCTCTCACAAAAGCTTCCGCGCTCTGGATGGGGGAAAAGTACAACTATGGCCTTTAGTGCCTTATGAGAAAAGCGACGAGAAAAGCGAAAGGCAAGACGCTGTGCGCTTTCATAAAACGTCTCCCTCTCAGATTTTAGCCACAAAAATTGCTCAAGACATCAAAGACCGCCTCACTCAAAAGCAAGTCCTCCCCGCAAAGGGGCGAGCCGTTAGGGCAGGGGATTTTCTCATCTTGGTCCAACGGCGCAGTGCCTTTATGTACCAAGTTATTCGCGCCTTAAAACGTCAAAATATCCCCGTTGCAGGCCCCGATCGCTTCAACCTCATGGACCACATCGCCAGCCAAGACCTCATAGCCCTTGCCAATTTCTTACTATTGCCCGAAGATGATTACGCCTTGGCATGCCTTTTAAAATCCCCTCTCTTTAATTACTCAGAACAGGACCTCATCGACATTGCTTGTGGACGAGAAAAGAAAACATTATGGGCGTCCCTCTCTGCCCATCAAGATCACAAGAGCAGCAAAGGTGTTCTCTCGAGTCTCTTGAAAAAGGTAGACCATTTGACCCCTTATGCTCTTTTTTCCCATGTGCTTACCTCGTTAAAAGGACGTCAGAAATTTCGCGCCCGCTTGAGCGACGAGTGCGAGGACGTTTTAGATGAATTCCTCAATTTGGCCTTTCACTATGGACAAGGTATCAAGCAAGGCCAACAAGGAAGCTTGCAAGGGTTTGTGGCCCATTGCCATAAAACCAACCCCAATATCAAAAGGGACTTCTCAAGTGCGGCCCTTGATGCTGTGCGCATTATGACGATCCATGGGGCTAAAGGTCTTCAAGCCCCTATTGTTTTCCTGCCCGATACCACCCGCATTCCCAATCAGTACCCTTTATTGCTCTGGCAAAAGACAGCAGACAACATCAGCGTGCCCTTATGGCGCATGCCGGCCCCGTTATCCTGCGATAAGATAAGTGCCGCAAAAGAGCACGCCGTCGCCCAACAAATGGCTGAATATTACCGTTTGCTTTATGTCGCTTTGACCCGAGCAGAAGATGAGCTAATTATTGCCGGCTGGGAAACCTCACGGGAAACCTCTGATCAATGTTGGTATCATAGCGTTGAACCCGCTCTTCTCCGTTTGGGCGAACGGCAAAACAACCATACCTATACCTATGAATGTCCCCAACAGCGCTCTGTGTCGAACGTGGTTGATATAGCACCCAAAGCCAATATAACGACTTATCCAGCCTGGCTTTTTCAAAATCCACCCAGTGAAATCGGAGAAGCAGAACCTTTATCTCCCAGTGTTTTTGTATCAAACGCCCTTAGAAAACCCCCAGAAATAATCTTACCCCTATCGTTGCTGGCTCAGAGCAAAGCCCTTGATCCCTATAAGAGCGGCAACTATACCCACAAGCTTTTGGAGGTTTTACCAACCCTTCCCCAAGATCAGTGGCAATCTTACGCAGAACGTCAGGCTCACCACCTAGATATTGTTGACTTTAAGTTGGTATTTGATGAGGTGACTCGTTTACTAAAAAACCCTGATTTTGCGGATGTCTTTGGTCCACAATCCTATGCAGAGGTGCCCGTATCCGGTGCCGTTGGAGGGCAAAAATTCAACGGACAAATCGATCGCCTCATCTTCAATGATAAAACCCTTACCATCATTGATTTTAAGAGCAATCGGTTGGTGCCAAAATGCCTCGAAGATGTGCCAGAAAGCTATAGGGCTCAGTTGGGTATTTACAAAGATCTTTTGCAACAGGTCTATCCCCAGCACACCATTGAGTGTGCCTTGATATGGGTACGTACTCAGCAGAAAATGATTCTTTGACTTTTACCCCTAAAATCCGCTATTACAAGACTATCGTCATTTCAAAAAAGCCCCAGACGTCGTCAAATCGCTCCTAAACTATAAGGTATAGTCGTCGGTCGCTCTTTTCTAGACTGGAACCTTTTTGAAAAGACTCTATAAGTAGTATTGGATAAAGCCTTATGAGAATTGCTATCATCGGTCGCCCCAACGTTGGTAAGTCGACCCTTTTCAATCGTTTGGTTGGCAAAAAAATTGCCATCGTTGATGACATCGCGGGTGTGACCAGAGATTGGCGTGCTATGCCAGCCTCTATTGCTGACCTTAAGTTCGAGATCATTGACACTGCTGGCTTGCTGGGTTTTGAGCACGATGTCCTTTTCAAGCAAATCGAAGCACAAACAGAAGAAGTCTTAAAAACTGCGGATGTGATTTTATTTGTGGTCGATGGACGTGAAGGCCTTGTTGCCAATGATCAGAACTTGGTGCGTCAGTTCCGCAAGAAACTTCAAACCCCTATGGTCCTCATTGCGAATAAGTGTGAAAATCAAAAAACCATTGATTCCCTTGGAGATTTTTACCGTCTTGGTATTGGAGCCCCTGTTGCTGTTGCAGCCGAGCACGGCATTGGCCTTGGGGATTTATATGATGTTTTAAAAGAACATTCCATTGCCCTTGGAGAAGACCAAGAAGCCATGCAGGACTATGATGATGAGGAAAAACCCTTTGACCCTGATGCAGGGCCAGAAGATTTATCAAATCGCACCCTTAATCTTGCCATTATTGGGCGCCCCAATGCGGGGAAATCAACTCTTATTAATGCGCTCCTTGGCCAGAATCGTCTCTTGACAGGGGATATGCCCGGCGTGACCCGTGATGCTATTCACTTGGACTGGACCTATAAAGGCCGCAACATTCAATTGGTGGATACGGCCGGCATGCGCCGTAAATCCCGTATTAATAAACGCCTTGAGCGCTTATCCGTTACCGATTCTCTCAAAGCTATTCGCTATGCAGAAGTGACTGTCCTTGTCCTTGATGCACAGACACCTTTGGAAAAGCAAGATTTGACCATTGCTGAACACGTCATTAAAGAAGGCCGAAGCCTGGTTATTGCCGTGAATAAATCTGACCTTATGAAAGGCGATTTTTTATCAGAGCTTCGCAAACGCTTGCTTTATGTGTTACCTCAAGTTAAAGGCATTCCTTGCCTTTCTATCTCTGCTAAGAATGGTAAGAACCTTGATAAGCTCATGGAAACGATTTTTGCTCAAGAACTTCTTTGGAACACGCGCATTGGCACGTCTCTTCTCAATCAATGGCTGGCTGAAACCATCAGCCATCACCCGCCACCCCTTGCCGGCGGAACCCGTATTCGTTTGAAATATATGACCCAAATCAAAACAAGACCGCCAACCTTTGTACTCTTTATTTCAAAGCCCGCTGAATTGCTTGATTCTTATTTGCGTTATCTCTTAAATAAGTTACGAGACGATTTTGATTTACCAGGTGTTCCCATTCGTTTTCAAGTGCGAAAAGGAAAAAACCCCTATGACAATAAAAAGTAAGGATAACAAAATGACCTATAAAGTTGCTGTTGTTGGTGCCACTGGAACCGTGGGCCGTGAAGTTTTAGCTATCCTAGAAGAGCGCAATTTTCCAATAAGCAAAGTCGTTGCTCTTGCCTCAGAAAGCTCCCTTGGTAAAGAAGTTTCCTATGGGGAAAAAGATATCCTAAAAGTAGAAAACTTGGCCCACTATGACTTTGCCGGAACGGATTTTGCCTTCTTTTGTGCCGGGTCAAAAGTTGCAAAGGATTATGCACCAAAGGCCGCAGCAGCCGGGTCAATCGTCATTGATCACTCCTCTCATTTTCGCTTGGAACCAGGAATTCCTTTGATTGTCCCTGAAGTAAACGGCTCTGTCCTCGATAAAGGCTTTAAGAAAAATATCATTGCCAATGCGAACTGTATTGCTATCCCCTTAACACTTGCCTTAAAGCCCCTCCATGATATCGCCCCCATTAAGCGTGTTGTGATTTCGACCTATCAATCGGTTTCAGGAGCAGGACAGCGCGCCATGGATGAACTTTTTCATCAAACAAAAGCCATGTTTGTCAACGAAGACCAAAAACCTCAAGAATTTACAAAGCCCATCGCCTTTAACCTCATCCCCCATATTGATGCCTTTAACCGAGACGGCTCAACGGGCGAAGAGGAAAAGATTATCATGGAGACCCGTAAAATCCTTGATCCAAGCATCAAAGTGACGGCAACCTGTGTGCGCGTTCCTGTGTTTATTGGGCACTCTATCTCGGCAACCATTGAATTCGACTCAGAAATCACACCTGCCCAAGCCCGCCAAGCTTATGGCATTGAAAAAGGCGTTATCGTCCTTGACCGCCCCGAGGAAGATGGCTATATCACCCCCCTTGAAATTGCTGGCGAAGATATGGTCGCCGTCAGCCGTATTCGCCAAGACCCAACGGTCAAACATGGCCTCTCCCTTTGGATTGTGGGGGACAACTTACGTAAAGGCGCGGCTCTTAATGGGGTGCAAATTGCAGAAACCCTTATTAATCAAAAGGCTTCAAAAAGGGCTATTAAACATTGACCCCAAAGGTAAAAATGTTTTATGGTTCTGTAAAAAGGAAAGAAACAATGAAAAAAATCTTATTAAGTGCTGCTTTATTAACATCTTGCTTAGCACAACCAGCCTTTTCAAATACAAACTCAAATATGATGAAAGAGAAACACATGACAAACACTGCAGAAAAAATGACATCCGTTGAAATTGTTCCGGGTCTTTCCTATGAACAAAGCCAAGCTGGAAAGGGTGCTATGCCCAAGGCGGGTGATAGGGTTGCTGTGCACTATGTTGGCACCCTAACCGATGGCACAAAATTCGATAGTTCCCGTGATCGCGGTGAGCCTATTTCCTTTAAGCTCGGTGTTGGCCAGGTTATTCAAGGTTGGGATAAAGGTATCGCAGCCATGAGTGTTGGTGAACGTGGTGTTTTAACTATTGCCCCTGAACTCGGTTATGGTGACCATGGCGCCGGAAACCTCATTCCCGGTGGCGCAACCCTCGTTTTTGACGTAGAGCTGGTTTCAATCAACTAATTTAACTTTTTTAAGTATTTGTTTTATAAGGACCTTTTAATTTATTTTAAAAGGTCTTTTTTTGTCCTGTTGATTACTCTTCAAGGAGCGTTTAAAACGCGCTACACTGATAAGGAATAATAATAAAAATAAAAGGTAACCGCCCGTGTTTATTCCTGGCATAACCATCGTTTTTGTCTGTGTTTTTGTGATTTATATGATTGCCGGCGGTAATATTATGATTATTCTTGCGGCCACTCCCCACGAACTTGGCACCATTTTAGGCGCTGGTATTGGGGCTATGATGATTGGTAATACGAAAAAAGTTTTAGGAGAACTTGGGGGAGGATTTAAGAAAGTTCTCGCGGGCCCCACCTACAAAAAAGAAGATTTTCTTGATCTTTTGAGCCTTATGTACATGCTTTTTAAGCTTGCAAAAACCAAAGGAATGCTTGCCCTTGAAAGTCACGTCGAAGAGCCTAAAGAAAGTGAGATTTTTAAAAGCTTTCCAAGACTTCTAGCAGACCATCATATCATCGATTTTATTTGCGATTATTTCCGCATGATGACAATGGGCTCCGATGACCCCAACCAAATGGAAGACCTCATCAACGAGGAACTCGATGTTCACCACAAAGAAGATCATCAAATTTCAGGTGCTTTTTCAGCTCTTGCCGACGGATTGCCTGCCCTTGGAATTGTTGCGGCCGTGCTGGGCATTATTAAAACCATGGCCTCCATTGATAAGCCCCCAGAAATTCTGGGTCGTATGATTGGTAGTGCTCTTGTTGGAACCTTCTTAGGGGTCTTTTTGGCCTATGGTGTTGTGGGGCCCATTGCCCAAAATTTAGCGGCGGTTCATGATGAAGACGCAAAAATGCTCAGTTGTATTAAAGTCGGGTTGCTCGCCTATATGAACGGCTTTGCACCGGCTGTTGCTTTAGAATTTGCCCGAAAATCTTTGATGTCCCATCAGCGGCCTAGTTTTTATGATGTTGAAGGACACGTTGATAGTCTTCCTAAGATTTAAAAAAAATATAAGGTAACGAGATGGCACAAGAGCCCCGCCCCATTATTAAAAAAATTAAAAAAGTCGAAGGGCACGGCCACCACGGTGGTGCGTGGAAAGTTGCTTATGCTGACTTTGTGACGGCCATGATGGCATTTTTCCTCATGATGTGGCTTTTAAGCTCAACCTCGGAAGAACAAAAACGCGGGATCTCAAATTACTTTGGCCCCCCAGGTAATTTAACAGGTGCCGGTGGTAGCGGCGGTGTTCTCGCAGGTCTAACCTTAACCAGTGAAGGTGTCCTAGAGAATAATGTCACAAAAGGCGAAGGTCAAACAGACGGACAGTCTAATGGGAAGAGTGGCCTTGTTGAGATCCCTAAAAATTCTGAAGAAGACGATGAACAAGTTAAAAAAACCCTCTCTCAAGAAATGGATGAATCCCTTTTAAGTGAAGAAGGAAACCAGCCCAACTTGAGCATGAAAGAAAAAGCAGTTGAAAAGCTTGAGAAAGAAAACTTTAAAGAGGTTGAAGAATCTCTCAAACAAGCAATTCAAGAAGATCCTGAGCTCAAAGAATTAGCCAAAAACTTAATGATTGATGAAACCCCCGAAGGTCTTCGCATTCAAATTGTCGATCGTGATAAAACCTCTATGTTCAAAATTGGAGAAGCAGAGCCACTGCCTCATACTATTAAGCTTTTAAAATTGGTAGCGCGTATTGTAAAGAAATTGCCTAATAAAATTTCAATTACAGGTCACACCGATGCCAAGCCCTACCACAACCGCAAAGACTATAGTAATTGGGAATTGTCCTCTGATCGCTCTAATGCTGCACGCCGCTATTTGTTAAAGTTTGGTTTAAATTCTGAACGTATTGTTTTTGTAACGGGAAAAGCGGCAACGGACCTATTAATTAAAGACAACCCCTATTCCGATCAAAATCGCCGCATCTGTCTGCTGCTTCATCGCATGGGCGGACAGAAAAAGACTCAAAATACCAACAAGAAAGGAATTTAAACATGGCCGGTGGTCCTGATGCATCCGTTCAACGGGCAAGTGTTGAAAAAGACGCTTCTTTTAATATTTACGAAACATGGTCCCACCTATTTCGCAATTTTCTTATTGTTGCCCTTGTTGCGGCAACAACATGGACCCTTGTCACAGGGGTTCGCTATTCCATACAGTTTGGATCAGACTATCTTTTTGCCCCCTTTGCAGAACTTTATGAAGAAAAAGAGCACGAAGGGCGCCACAGCCTTAGCTTTGAGGGAATAGAGAAAACTCCCTCAACACAAACAGAGGGACACTCTATCCCAAAGCCAGAAGCTAAAGATGAACAGTCAAAAGAAGAAAGTCATGACTTAACCCATCAAGCTTATATAATTTTTATTGTACTTATTGTTGCAGCGCTTATACGCGGTCTTTTACTTCGCATTCCCTCTTGGCAATCCTCCGAAGGGGACGGTATGGCAAGGTCCCTTGAATTTTTCCACGCAACCTATGAAAGTGGGGATACAAAAGAACAGCCTCGTTACAAGGAGCCTGACTTTTTGCAATCCATCAGACGGGCCATTTTAACCTCCCTTACTGTCGGAAGTGGCGGAAGTGGCGGAATTGAAGCACCGGTTGTGCCCATGGGAGAATGTATTGGCGCCGGTTGGGCACGACTTTTTAAAATTCCCGAACCCGACGATTTGCGCATTTACCAAATGGCTGGCATGTCTGCTGCTGTAGCAACTCTTCTTGATGCGCCTATGACGTCCGCCCTTTTTGCCGCAGAAATTGTTTACAATGCGCGGGTTCTCTATCGCCCTTTGATGTACTCTCTCCTTGGTGCAATTGTCGCTTATGCTCTCAACAACCATTTCCTTAATTTCGAGCCTCTCTTTACCCCTCGAGCCCGCCACTTTTCCTATTCTTTAAAAGAGTACATGGAGGTCTGTGCCATCGCTCTTATCTGCAGTGCTCCCGCCAGTTTGGGTATTGCTTTCTTGTTCAAAACACTAAAAAAGATGATTAAGCCTTTTCATAGCATTCTTCGTCCTGTTATCGGGGCGGTTTGCACCGGTGCCATTGGTCTTGGTATTTGGTTTGGATTGGGCCTTGAACCCCAACACGTCCTTGGTGTTTCTGAAGAAACAATTATTCAAGTTATGGCTGGTGAAGGTAATCCCCTTCTAACAGTATGGTGGGTTTTATTACTTTTGGTTGTCGCAAAAGCCTTTGCAACGGGCTTTACGTTAATGGCTGGGGGAAGTGCCGGAGCTCTAGTACCTGCCATGTACTTAGGCGGTATTTCTGGCGCTGGTATTTATCAGACTCTTCTTGTCTTGGGGTACCCCATTGAAGCAAACGTAGGGGTTTTCGTGGTTGCTGGACTCGCATCCGCTCTTGTGGCCGTGGTTCAAGTCCCTTTGGCTGCCATTGCCTTTGTCATGGAGGTTTTTGGCGCTGCCTATGGGCCCCCTGCCATTGTGGCCTGT
Source organism: uncultured Alphaproteobacteria bacterium (assembly GCA_963974885.1). Lineage (GTDB taxonomy): Bacteria > Pseudomonadota > Alphaproteobacteria > Caedimonadales > UBA9215 > UBA9215. The sequence goes on along the minus strand of CAXBEY010000001.1, from coordinate 6,036 downwards.
GTTTTGACTTACCTTTTTGCCCGCCGTTGGAAGCTTTATACCCTTGAAACGAACTAGGGAGTCTTGTAATAGAGACTTCCCAAAAAGAAAGTGAGTAAGATAAGGGCACCTGCTTGATGGGCAACAGCCAAATCATAGGGCACGTACAAAACGAGGGTCGATATACCAAGGCTGACTTGCACCAAAGACCAACCCAAAAGGCCCATGATCCACTTCTTTTCAAGGGAAGAGAGTACCCCTTTAAGGCGTTTAAACCCATACCCCCAAAGCATCCCTAAAGTTAACAGTGCTAGAACCCGATGGGTGAATTGAACCGTTGCAGGGTTAAAAAAAAAATTCTCATACCAAGGGCTATGGAATAAAATCTCCGACGGCATAAATGTTTCTCCCATGAGAGGAAACGTATTATAAATCAGGCCAGCCTTCATACCGGCAACAAAAGCGCCATAACAAATTGTAAGAACAAGCAACGTTAGAGCTAGTAAGGTCCAAGGATCTTTAAGGCTCTGAAAAAATCGAGATGTGTTCGTCGCCTTTCGATTATTTTGAGAACGGAGCACTAGCCCAGACCAGAACAACAAAGAGCCTGTCAGAAAAGCCAATAATAAATGGGCACACAGTCGAAAGGGACTCACCCATGGATCATCCACAAGGCCACTTTTCACCATATACCATCCCATGGCGCCCTGTAGGCCACCCAAAACCCAAATACCTAGAATCTTTATGCTCCAAGGACGCAGTTCTTTTTTCAAGAGACTATATAAAAGAGGGATAAGGAAAATAAACCCAATGAGGCGACCCACGAGTCGATGGACAAATTCCAACCAGAAAATGCCTTTAAACTCAGAAAGGCTCATGCCAAAATTGACTTTGTGGTACTGGGGAGAGAGTTTATAAAGGTCGAAAACCCCTTGCCATTGCCCTTCATTAAGGGGAGGGAGAAATCCCGTCACAGGGCGCCAGTCCACCATGGAAAGTCCTGAACCCGTTAGCCGAGTAAAGCCGCCTAAAACAACCATAATTAACACAAAGCCTGCCGTCACAAAAAGCCAATTGGAAAGAGTGATAAAAGGGGTCCCAGAAGTTGCGCTGGCTATTGTGGAGGACTTATGATTAAAAACAGGGGTATGGGATGTCATGGGTCTTTTTCCTTTATGAAAGAAAGCTACGGGTACTATAGTGAATTAAGTTTGTGTTGTCACGGGGCACCAGCGACAATGCCTATATTTATAGAATCCTCTGCATAATAGCTAAGGGAAGCGGTTTTGAATGAGAAAACAGTGAAGCGAGATCGTGGAAATGGATGCGTACCTTAAGTACGTGCGTCCCTTGATAAGTCGAGTCTTTGCTTTTTTATCGCCAAAAGAGCCTTATGCAGAGGATTCTTATAGGCGCAGAGTGCAGGAACAAAGTGGTCAGCGCAAAGGTAACTCACTATATAAAGGCTTTTTAAAAAGAATCGATAATTTTCGTTGATTCTGTCTCTTTTTTCGCTATAGTACGGAACTATAGTAATCTCTGTTAAAAGATCAAAAGAGCCTTTTGCAGAGCTTCCTATATATAGTGCCCCTGTGGCGGAATTGGTAGACGCGGTAGACTCAAAATCTTCTTCCTTCGGGAGTGGGAGTTCGACTCTCCCCGGGGGCACCATTACTTCGCATGTTTCTTTTTACCACACTATCCCCTCTTAGAAATTAATCTCAAAAAAGATAAACTACAGACTTGCAGTTTCCCTCCCACTTGTCATAGACTCCTTTAAAGAATACTGAACATCCACGCGAAAAGATGAGCCCTATGTTAGAAAAAAACTACACGCCCCAAGATATTGAAGCTAAGCATTATAAAGCTTGGGAAAAAGCTGGCGCTTTTAAGGCTGTAACACGCACAGGCTGTGAAGATAAAGGGACCTTTACCATTATGATGCCCCCACCCAATGTCACGGGAAATCTTCATATGGGCCATGCCTTAAATTATACCCTGCAAGATGTTCTTGTGCGCTATCATCGTATGTGTGGATTTACAACCCTTTGGCAACCGGGGACTGATCACGCGGGTATCGCCACACAAATGATTGTTGAGCGCCAACTGGCAGAAGCTGGTGAACCTGGTCGCCGTGAGATGGGACGCGAGAAATTCTTAGAGCGCATATGGCAATGGAAAGAAGAATCCGGTGACGCCATTGTGAATCAACAAAAACGCCTTGGTTTAACACCGGATTGGAATCGTCAACGTTTTACCATGGATGATGGATTAAGCACCGCTGTTCGCAAAATATTTGTTCAACTTTATCATGATAAGCTAATTTATCGCAACAAGCGCTTGGTTAACTGGGACCCAAAACTGCTCACAGCGGTTTCAGACCTCGAAGTAGATGCCGTGGAGTGCCAAGGAAACCTCTGGTATATTGTGTATGATATTGCTAACGAATCTGGCAGCGCAACTCCCCGTACTATCACCGTTGCGACCACCCGCCCTGAAACTTTGTTTGGTGATAGTGGCATTGCCGTTCACCCCGATGATGAGCGTTATAAAGATCTCATCGGGAAAAAAGCCATCGTTCCTTTTATGAACCGTGAAATCCCCATTGTAGCTGATGAACACTCCGACCCTGAAAAAGGAACCGGTGCTGTTAAAATCACACCCGCCCATGATTTCAATGACTTTGAAGTTGGGGCGCGTCACGGCCTCGAGAAAATCACCATCCTTGATGAACACGGTTCTTTGATAGCGGACTTACCAGAGCCTTTTGCTGGCCTTGAGCGCTTTGCCGCTCGAAAGCGCGTTGTGAAAGAGCTTGACGCCCTTGGGAAAATTGAGAAAATTGAACAAACCACCCACAGCGTTCCCCATGGAGAACGTTCCGGCGCTGTTCTTGAGCCTCGCTTAACGGACCAATGGTTTGTCAATGCTGAACCTCTGGCAAAAGAAGCGCTTTCTGCTGCCCACGATGGCAGAACAACCATTCGCCCGGAAAGCGGTTTAAATACTTACGATCATTGGCTTAAAAATATTCAGCCGTGGTGTATTTCACGGCAGCTTTGGTGGGGCCACCAAATCCCCGCTTGGTTTGGTCCTGATTGCACAATTTTCGTAGCCGAAACCGGAGAAGGCGCCCATGCTCAAGCCCAAGAACATTATGGAAAGGCCGTTGAGCTTACCCAAGAAACAGATGTTCTCGATACGTGGTTTTCCTCGGCTTTATGGCCTTTTTCAACTCTTGGCTGGCCCGAAAAAACAAAAGAGCTTGAGCAGTTCTATTCAACAAGTTGCTTAATTACGGGGAACGATATCCTTTTCTTTTGGGTCGCTCGTATGATGATGATGGGGCTTTATGTTATGAAGGAGGTTCCCTTTAAAGATGTCTTTCTCCATGCCCTTGTGCGCGACGAGCATGGGCAAAAAATGTCTAAAACAAAGGGTAATGTGATTGACCCCCTTCAAGTCATGGATAAATATGGCACCGATGCTTTGCGCTTTACGATGACGGCCTTTGCGGCACCTGGGCGAGACATCAAGTACTCTGATACCCTTGTTGAGACCTACAGAAATTTTGCAACAAAGCTTTGGAATGCTGCTCGTTTTCTTGAGGGGAACGAAGTCTCTTATGAGGCCGACTTCAATCCAACAGATTTAAAACTTGACCTGAACCGTTGGGTTGTTGGTGAGTTTCTCACCTGCCTTGAAGACGTTGAAACTGCCTTAGACCGCTATCGTTTTGATGAGATGGCAACGGCTCTTTACCGTTTTGCTTGGGGAACTTTTTGTGATTGGTATATTGAATTCTCCAAGCCTATTCTTTTTGACGGAAGTGACTCAGAAAAAGCCGAAACAAGAAAAACCCTTGGGTGGGTTTTAGGCCAGCTCTTACATGCCCTCCACCCTATTATGCCCTTTATTACTGAGGAAATTTGGCAAAACCTAACGTCTAGCAAAGCAGGTTTACTAATCACAAACCCATGGCCGTTAGAAAATACTGACCGTACTTCCTTTAAAAACGCCTCCCTTCAAGGGCAATTTAACTGGATTATTGACCTTATTACCACGATACGCAGCCTGCGTAATGACGTTAATGTCCCCGCAGGCGCAAAAGTACCCGTTCAACTCGTTCTAGAGGGTCAAGAAACGCGGCAGACGATTTCAAACCTTAAACCGCTTATTTTCCGTTTAGCTCGCCTTGAATCCCTTGACGTTGTAGAAACGCCTCCCCAAGGAAACGGCTTTGTGCAGAGTGTTATTAAGGGGGGAACTCTTTATCTCTCCATTAATAATGTCATTGATATTGATGCAGAACGAGCCCGCCTTGAGAAAAATCTCAAGAAAGTTGAGGGAGAAATCATGGATCTTGAAAAAAAACTGTCCAATAAAAAATTTGTTGATAAAGCACCCCATGAAATAATCGCCAAAAATAAAGAGCGCCTAGAGGAAGAAAAAGATTTAAAAAACAAGTTAAATACTGCTCTAAGTCGCTTAGGATAGAGCCTTTGAAACCATTTAAAAAACTTGACCTCTGGCGTCAATTTGCTATTACTGTCTTAATAGAAGAAATGTAGGTTCATTATGCCAGAAGTTATTATCAACGGTCCTGAAGGACGCCTTGAAGCAAAGTACCACCATGCAAAAACTAACGCACCTGTGGCGGTGATTTTGCATCCTCACCCCGAGGATGGCGGCACGATGAACGACAAGGTAACCTATGCTTTGTACCGCACTTTTTCTCAAAATGGTTTTAATACGTTACGCTTTAATTTTCGGGGTGTGGGCAAATCCGAAGGCATTTTTGATGAGGGAGAGGGCGAACTAAGTGATGCCGCTTCTGTTCTTGATTGGCTTCAGGCTCATAATCCTAACGCACCGGCTTCTTGGGTTGGCGGCTTTTCCTTCGGCGCTTGGATTGCTATGCAGCTTTTGATGCGCCGCCCAGAACTTGATGGATTTGTGGCTGTCAATCCTCCAGCTGATAGCAAAGATTTTACTTTTCTAGCCCCTTGTCCTGTTTCTGGCCTTTTTATTCAAGGCGCTGACGATAAAATCGTTAAGCCCGAGTCCGTGACAACCCTTGCCAAAACCCTAACAGCACAACGTAATATTTATATTACGGATAAACAGGTCGAAGGTGCTGACCATTATTTCACCAACAAACTTAAAAACATTATGACGTTAACCCAAGACTACCTCGAAGCAGGTCATCAACAAGCTATTGCCAAAAGTGCTTAATTTTTTGCCTTTACTAGGAGTATGGAGAATTAGACAGGGGCTAACTCAGGCAAAGAATATTTTATAGACTTATCACCAGAGACAGACAAGTTTTCAAAACATTTTGGCTGTTTCTTTTCTTTCAAAGCAACAATATTTCAAAATCTATCAATTTTAATATACATAAAATATATGCTTTTTTAAAAAAAATAGTTGACACATTGGAATATTTATTGTTACAAATCAACTCAAGTATTGAAACAGTTGTTTTAGTACATTGAATCTTAATAAATTTAATAAAGGTTTTTAACTATGACTATCAAAAATAAAAGAATTACTTTTGCAAGCGTTCTAGCTCTACAGGCCGCAGCATTTTGTTTTGCAACAAGTTCATTTGCATGCAGCAGAGTCACAATGGTGCAAAATATCACAGGCGCAAACCCTGACGAAGCCGAGTACGTTGTACGTGGAACTGGTAAGCACACTGTCATTGACCCTACGAAAATGGCAGCGCGTGCTTTGCGTGCTGAAGCATTAGGAAAACTTCTTCCCGATTACGTCGAAGAAAAAAAACAAACCACTAACACTGACCTGGCCCTTGCCCATATGTTAGCTAACAAAGGCTATGCTGCTGAAGACATATTTGCGATTGAAAAAGCCCAAAAAGCTGAAGACCGCCGTCAAGAAGCTCGTGAAGAAGCTCTCCGTCGCGCAGCCGCGGAAGAAGAAGCACGTCGTCAAGAGGCCCGCCGTCAAGCAGAAGCTCGTGAAGAAGCACGTCGTCAAGCAGAAGCTCGTGAAGAAGCTCTCCGTCGCGCAGCCGCGGAAGAAGAAGCCCTTCGT